>VGZD01000089.1 GCA_016872715.1 Planctomycetota bacterium | reverse complement strand
CCGTCTCGCGCGCTGCGCTCAGCGCGCCCGCGCCACCGAGCGCCAGACCCGCCGCGACGTCCGCGAGCGCCGACGGCGCGAGAGAAAGCCGCGCGAGCCGCCCCCAGGCGAGCAAGCGCGCTCCAGCGCTCACAGGCTCGCGACGCGCATCACGTCGTTGTAGGTGACGTACACGAGCAGAGTCAGGATCAGCACCATGCCGACGACTTGGCTGTAGCTGTGCACGCGCTCGGAGACGGGCGAGCCCTTGAGCTTCTCGATCACGAGGAACAGCAGATGTCCTCCGTCGAGCAGCGGCACGGGCAGCACGTTGATGAACGCGAGGTTCACGCTCAGCATGCACAGGAAGAAGAACAGCTTGGCGAGCCCGAGCTCGGCCCAGCTGTAGGCGTACACGCCGATCGAGATGATGCCGCCCATGTGCTTGCTCGAAACCTGTCCGAGCACCATGCGCTTGAGCATCAGCCAGCTGTCGGTGGCGAATTTCAGCGTGGCTTGCACGCCGACGACGATGGCTTCCGAGAGCGACTCGGCGCGATAGGTGTAGAGCGCCTCGCGCTGGCCGAAGCCATAGTCCGGCGCGGACTGAGGGCCGGGCGTGACCTGCACTTCGAGCGTCTCCTGCGCGAGGCCGTCGTGTTCGCGCAGCACCTTGAGCGTCAGGCTGCGCTGCTCCGCGGCCACGGCTTGCACCAGCGGCAGGAAGTCACCTTCCCAGTCCCGGAGTTCGACGCCGTTCGCCGAGAGCAGCCGGTCGCCGCTGCGCAGCGCGCCCTCGGCCGCGGCGCGCGGCGCCACGACGACCTCGCACTGCGCGAGGTTCGGCGCGAGCGCGACGTCGCGGGCGAACTCGAAGGCACCGGCGCGGTCGAGCGCCTCGCCGCGCAGCGTGATGCGCTCTCCCGCGCGCTCGACTTCGAGCACGAGCGGCCCGAGGGGCAACACGGCGAGCGCCAGATCGTTGCGTTGCAGCACGCGCCGTCCATTGGCGCGCACGATGCGATCCCCCGCGGCGAGCCCGAGCTTCGCGGCCGCACTGCCCGCGCGCACCTCGCGCACGATCGACAGCGCCGGAAGCAGCCCGAGCACGCGCTTGGTCTCGCTCGTCGTCCACTCGGGCTCGAGCGCGAGTTCGCGCTCGCTGCCGTCCTCGCCCGCGACGAGCAGCCGCAGCGGCGCACCGTCGCGCGCTGCGATCTCGAGCGCCTCTTCGAGCGTGAAACCCTCGGGCACGCCCCGCACCGCCACGATGCGATCGCTCTCGGACAGTCCCGCCCGCTCCGCCAGCGCGGCTCCCGTCACGAGGATCGCGCCCGTGCGATCCGCGCTCGGCGCGATGCCGATGGTCGCCAGACCGAGCCGCTCGTCGAACGCGGGCTCGAGCGAGATCCGACGCGGAGCCGACTCGCGCGGTCCCTGCACGAGCAGGTGGGACTCGCCGGGCGGCGCGAGCGCGATCTCCTGCGCGATGTACTCGAAGCTCGCGATCTTGACGCCGTTGACTTCGAGGATGCGCGTGCCCGGCTCGATTCCAGCGCGCCACGCGGGGCTGCCCGGCGCGACGGACCCGACCACGGGCTCGTTGAACTTCACGCCGTGGAACATCACCAGCGGCAGCACGATGGCGGCGAACACCATGTTCATCAGCACGCCGCCGGAGTAGATGAAGAAGCGCACGCCGACCGACTTGGTGTGCAGCTCGTCGCCGAGCGGCCGCGAGTTGGGCTCGACCGAATCCTCGCCCGCCATGCGCACGTAGCCGCCGAGCGGCAACAGCGCGACTTGGTAGAGCGTGTCGCCGCGGCGCACGCCGCAGAGCTTGGGACCGAAGCCGAGGCTGAACGTCTCGACGCGCACCTTGCACATTCGCGCAGCGATGAAGTGGCCGAGTTCGTGCACGAAGATCACCAGCCCGATGCCGATGGCCATCTGCACGAGGCGTGAGAGTGAGTCGAAATCCATGGGGCTTCAGCGGGCCGCGGGCGGGGAAATACGGTCGATTTCGGTCTGAGCGAACGCGCGCGCGTCGCGGTCGGACGCGAGCAGCGCCTCGATGCCGCCGGTGCGCGCGGGACGGCGCTCGAGCGCGAGGCGATTGATGCGCTCGATGTCGGTGAAGCGAATGCGGCGTTCGAGGAAGGCTTCCACGGCGACTTCATCGGCCGCATTGAGCACCGCGCCACAGTCGCCGCCGAGTTCGATGGCGCGGAAGCCGAGCGCGAGCGCGGGGAACAGGGCGGGGTCGACGGGTTCGAAGGTCAGGCGCGCGAACAGCTCGAAGTCGAAGCCGCGCAGCGGCGCGTCGACGCGCTCGGGATGGTGCAGGCAATAGTGCAGCGGCCCCTTCATGTCCGGCGGCCCGAGCTGCGCGAGCACGCTGCCGTCGACGAACTCGACCATCGAGTGCACGACCGACTGGCGGTGGATCACGACCTCGATGCGCGCGCGCTCGAGCCCGAAGAGGTGGTGCACTTCGAGCACTTCGAGCGCCTTGTTCATCAGCGTGGCGGAGCCGATCGTGATGCGCCGACCCATGGTCCACGTGGGGTGCCGCAGCGCGTCCTCGGGCCCCATGCGAGCGAGCTCGTCGGGGCGCGCGTCGCGGAACGGACCGCCGCTCGCCGTCAGCAGCACGCGCCGCACGCGCGAGACGTCGTCGCCGGACAGGCACTGGAAGATCGCGCACAGCTCGCTGTCGACCGGCAGGATGCGGCCGCCGCGCGCGCGCGCGAGCGCCATCAGCTCCTGCCCCGCGACCACCAGCGATTCCTTGTTGGCGAGCGCGAGCGTGCGACCGCGCTCGAGCACCGCACGCGAGGGAGCGAGCCCGCGCGCCCCGACCATGCCGT
This sequence comes from Planctomycetota bacterium, assembly GCA_016872715.1. Classification (GTDB taxonomy): domain Bacteria; phylum Planctomycetota; class UBA1135; order UBA1135; genus F1-120-MAGs118. The sequence goes on along the minus strand of VGZD01000089.1, from coordinate 13,031 downwards.
GCACGGCGAGCTCGTAGTCGGCGCGCTCGCACAGCTCGACGGCCGCGCGCGCGCCCGAGAGAATCTCGACCGAGCGCGGCAGCGCGGCGCGCGCGCGCTCGGCGGCCTGCTCGTCGCACAGCGCCAACCAGCGCGGGCAAAATTCGCGCGCCTGCTCGACCGCCAGCGCCCAGTTGGAACCCGCGGCGAAGCCGGTGACGGCGAAGGTCCCCGGCTTGGCGCGGACGACCTCGAGCGCCTGAGTGCCGATCGAGCCGGTGCTGCCGAGGACGACGAGGGAGCGCATCTGGAGGCGGGTGAGCCAGCGCCCCGTGCGGGCCTCGCGCTCGCCCGACGGCCGAGTCGATTGCCTGCGATTGCGGCGCGCCGGTAGTCTAGGACGCCGATCGGGGCGGTGGAACAGCGCCCCCTCGCCCCGCATGAGCGCCCGAGCCGCCCGCCATTGCCCGCAGTGCGGATCCGCGCTCGCTCGCGCGCGGGTCGAAGGCCGCGAGCGCAGCCGCTGCCCAGCGTGCAGCTTCGTGGTGTACGAGAATCCAGCCTGCGCGGTCGCCGCGCTGGTGGTCGACGGCGCAGGGCGCGTGCTGCTCGTGCGCCGCGCGCTCGACCCCTGCAAGGGCGAGTGGGCGCTTCCGGCCGGCTTTCAGGAGGCGGACGAAGAGCCCGCCGAGACCGCCGCGCGCGAGGTGCGGGAGGAGGCCGGGCTCGAAATCCGCGTCGAGAGCCTGTTCGACCTGTTCCTCGTGGCCAAGGGCGGCCGCCGCGCCGTGACGCTCGCGGTGTACCTGTGCGAGCCGCGCGGCGGGGAACCCACCCCCGGCGACGACGCGCTCGAGGCGCGCTTCTTCGACCTCGACGCCCTGCCCGACGCGATTGCCTTCGACAACCGCGAGCGGATCCTCTCGCATCTGCGCGCCGATCCTCGTTACCTTGCTCGCATCACCATGAGCACCCAATCGACCGGCGGCACGCGCTCGATCTCCTACAAGGACTCGGGCGTCGACATCGAGAAGAAGTACGGCGCGGTCGAACGCGCCACGGACGCGATCCGCAAGACCTTCACGCCCGGCGTGGTGGGGGACATCGGCAACTTCGGCGGCCTGTTCGACCTCGCGCGCGCGGGCGTCGGCCAAGGCCTGCTCGTGGCGAGCGCCGACGGCGTCGGCACCAAGCTCGAAGTCGCCAAGCGCGCCAAGGTCTACCACACCGTGGGCCGCGACCTCGTCAACCACTGCATCAACGACATTCTCGTGCAGGGCGCGCGGCCGCTGTTCTTCATGGACTACGTGGCGGTGGGCAAGATGGAGCCCGAGGTCGTGGCCGAGCTGATCCGCGGCTGCGCCGAGGGTTGCCGCGAGAACGCGGTGGCGCTGCTCGGCGGCGAGACGGCGGAGATGCCGGGGCTGTACGCGCCGGGCGACTTCGACCTCGCCGGCTTCATCGTCGGCATCGTCGATCCGACCAAGCTGCTCGACGGCAGTCGCGTGCGCCCGGGCCAAGTCGTGCTCGGCCTCGGCTCGGCCGGCCTGCACACCAACGGCTACTCGCTCGCGCGCAAGATCCTGTTCGATCACAAGGGACACGGCGTGGAAGATCGCCCGACCGGACTCGGCGGCGCCTCGGTGGGGGAGGCGTTGCTCGCGGAGCACCGCTCCTACCTGAAGCTCCTCTGGCCGCTGCTCGAGCAGGGCAAGCTCGCCGCCATGGCGCACATCACCGGAGGCGGACTCGTCGACAACCTGCCGCGCGTGCTCGGCTCCTGCGACGCGGTGCTCGACCGCGGCTCGTGGCCGGTGCCCGCACTTTTCCGCTACCTGTGCGACGCGGGCAACGTCGACGGCGAAGAGCGCTACCAAGTGCTCAACATGGGCATCGGCATGACGCTGATCGTCGATGCAGCCGACGTGGCGGCGGTGGGAAACCACTTCCGCTCCGTGGGCGAACCGTTCTTCACCCTCGGCCGCATCGAGGCGGGCAGCGGCGTGGTGCGCTGGTCGCGCTAGCCAACTCGCGTGGCGGCGCGCTCCGACGCGCCCCTTGCAGGCCCGCGCGTTTCCCGCTGGAACGGGCCGGAACGAGCACCTGAGCGCTGGACCCTCGGCCTGTGCCAAGCCAAGCTAGACGCAGCGCGGAACGCGTGGGACCCACCTGCGCTCCGGCTGCAACCTCGGCCCCCGCGCGGGCTAACCTCCGAACATGCACCACTCGCTCCTCCGCAGCGGCTTCCTACTCCTCTCGCTCTTCGTGCTCGCCCCCGCCGCGCCCGCGCAGTCCGGCGAGCTCGCCGAGAAGGACCAGCAGGCGCTGGGCAAGATTCTGGGCAAGTACCTCGGCGCCAAGCCCGGCGACAAGGAGAAGGAGAAGGCGCGCGAGAACTTCGGCAAGGAGCTCGAGAAGCTCGGCAAGAAGAAGGGTCACAAGGACACGACCGAGGCGCACGTCGCGGCGCTCGGGATGACGGCGGACCTCGGCCGAGCGCTGTACTTCGCGACCGAGTACAAGCTCAACCTGCGCGGGGGCAAGCCGATCAGCGAGGAGCTCGCGCAGGTCCCCAAGACCAGCTACGCGCTCTCGCTGCCCTCGACCTACCGCCCCGGCGGCGCGCCCCTGCCGCTGATCCTCGCCATTCCGCAGTTCAAGGACGGCAAGCCGCTGTCGCCCACGGAGTTCCTCACCGCGCACTTGACCGAGCAGGAGATCCGCGAGGGCGCCGCCATCGCCGCGGTGCCGATGCCGGCCAACAAGGACGACTGGAACCTCCTGAAGGAAGACCGCAGCGGCGGCATCGCCATGGTGATGTACACCTGGGGCGACGTGATCGGAAAGGTCGGCATCGACGCCAACCGCATCTACCTGTTCGGGCGCGGCACGGAGGCCGTGACGGCGGCCATGCACGTCGCGACGCGCTATCCGCACCGTTTCGCGGGCGTGATCGGCGTGAGCGGCGACGCGGCCGCGGACGTCGCGCCGACCAACTTCGGCAACCTGCCGACCTTCTTCGCCGCCGCGGGCGCCAACGCGAGCACCTTCGAAGCCAAGGCCAAGGAGCTGGGGTACGGCAACTGCACGCTGCAGGCCGACGGCACCGCGCTCGACGCGTGGGCGTGGATCGCCAAGACCCCGCGCTCGCCCAACCCGCTCAACGTCACCTTCCAGCCCGGTGATCCGTTCCCCGATCGCGCCTACTGGGTGCGCATTCCGGCGACGGCGGGGCTCGCCACGCCGGTGGTCGCACAAGCCGATCGAGCCACGAACACCATCAAGGTCAAGGTGCCCGACGTGCGGCAGGTGACGCTGCTCTTCAACGCGGACCTGATCGACTTCGCCAAGCCGGTCAACATCGAGATCAACGGCAAGGCGCGCACGGAGAAGATCGTGCCGTCGGTCGACGACATGCTCGGGCTCCTGCCCCAGAGCGACAATGCTCGCGTGTACGTGACGCAGCGCACCTACGAGGTTTCGCAGTAGCGTCCGAGCGCGTGCGCGCGGCGCGAGAGGATCCGCACGGTGCAGCGAGCGAGCGCGAACCCGATTCTGATCGTCGCCGGCATCGCGGGCGCCTGCACGATGGCCGTCGAGCTCGCGGCCGTGCGCTTGATCGCGCCGTGGTTCGGCACGAGCTCGCGCGTGTGGACGAACGTCATCGGCGTGATCCTGCTCGCGCTCGCCGTCGGCTACCTCCTGGGAGCGCGCTGGGCCGCGGCGCCGCGCCCGCGGCGCGCGCTCGGCTGGACCTTGCTCGCCGCGGCCCTGTGGACGGCGTGGATGCCATTCCTCGCGGGAGCGGTGTGCCGCCTGTTCCTGCCCGACGGGATCGGGCTCGACCGCGCCATCGAGCTGTGGACGTGGGGGAGCTTGGCCTCGACCTTGGTGCTGTTCTTGCCGGCCGCGGTGTGCCTCGGCTGCGTGGGTCCGCTCGCGCTCGAGGTCGTGCAGCGCACCGACGGTTCGAGCGCCGGTTCCGCGGGCGGACGCGTGCTCGGCTGGTCCACCTTGGGCAGCCTCGCGGGTACGTTCGTCACCACGCACGTGCTCGTGCCATGGCTCGGACTCTCGTGGACGTTCCTCGGCGTGGCGGGGGTCTTGTTCGTGCTCGGCGCGGCCCTCGCGCTCGCGGAGCGCGCGCGCGGCGCAGCGGCGCTCTCGATGCTCGCCACCGCCGCGGCGTTGGGTTTTTCGCGCCTCGAACGCGGCGCGCCCCCGCCCGGCGTGGCCCTGCTCGAAGAGCGTGAGAGCTGCTACCAGAGCGTGCGCGCGGTCGAGGACTCGCGCTGGGGCGAGCCCGTGCGACTGCTGCAAGTCAACGAAGGGCTCGATTCGTTCCAATCCGTGTGGAAGGCGAACGCGGGTCTGCTGGGGCCGGGCTACTACTACGATCTGTTCGCCCTGCCCGCCTGGTGGAGCGGAGCGCGCGGCCGCTGGAAGGTCGCGGTGCTCGGTCTGGGCGCTGGGACGGCGTGTCGCGTGCTGCGCGGAGCGAGCCCCGAGGGCGTGGAGCTCGAGATCGTCGGCCTCGAGCTCGATCCGGTGGTGACCGAGTTCGGCGAGCGCCACTTCGAACTCGATGCGCGTCGCGAGCGCGTGATCGCGGGTGTCGACGCGCGCGCCGCGCTGCGCACGCTCGAGCGCGACTTCGACCTGATCGTGCTCGACGCCTACGCGCGCCAAGTCGAGATCCCCTTCCACCTTTCGAGCGAAGAGGCGCTGGCGGAGATGCGCTCGCACCTCGCGCCCGGCGGCTGGCTCGCGATCAACGTCGGCGGCTTCGGCTTCGACGATCCGGTCGTGTCCGCGCTCTCCGGCACGCTCGCCCGCGCCTTCGGCAGCGGCGTCGGCTACCGCGTCAGCGCCTCGCGCAACTTCGTGCTGTTCGCGCGCCGCGACGGCGACGTGCCGGTGCCGAGCGACGCGCGCTTTTGGTTCGCCTCGCCGGTGGGGGACGCGCTGCTGCCCGCGCTCTCGGTGCCCAGCGCGTGGTCGCGGCTGCTTCCCTGCTCCGCCGCGCTCGCCCTGTGCGACGACCGCAATCCGATCGACGAGCTGCAGATGCAGTCCTTGGAGCAAGCCCGTGCGCGCCTCGCCAATCCTCGCTAGCGCGCTGGCACTGGCCTGCTGCACTTCGGCGCTGCGCGCTCAGACCGAGGGCGTGGCCGAGGCCTTCGCCGACGGTCGCTACGACCTCGCGCTGGAGGCCGCCGAGGGACTCTCCGATCCCGTGCTCGCCACTGAGTGGCGCTTTCAGGTGCTGCATGCGGCGGGGGACTTGGCCGGAGCGCTCGCCGCCGCGCGCGCTGGACTCGCGCTGGCTCCCTCCCACCCGCGTCTGGCCCCCAACGCCGCCAACGTGGCCTTGACGTTGGGCGAAGGCGCGCTCGCGCTCGAGTTCTGCGACGCGTGGCAAGCCGCGCTGGATGCGAGTGCGATCGCCGAAGCAGGGGCGCGTGCAGCGGAGCTCGAGCGCCTCGCGCGCTACCGAGCCAACGCGCTCGCCCTGCGCGCGCTCGATGAGCGGGCCCGGAGCGCGACGAAGAGTGCGCAACTCGTCGTGGCCGTTGTGCTCGGAGGCACCGTGCTGGCTCTGCTCGCCCTCGCTCGCCGCGCGCGCTGCGTCGAAGCTCGCGCCTGAACGCGACAGCGGGGCGCGACGGCGAGGCGCGACAGCGGGGTTGGGGAACGGGAGCTCGGAAACGAGAGCTCGGGCCGGCGCACCTCGCGATGCGCCGGCCCGAGCGTGAGAGCGAGCGGACTCGACCTAGAGAATGTCGAGGATGCCCGTACCGGCGCCCGGCGACGTCAGCGTCGGCGTGTTCGCGCGGTAGTTGATGTTGACCGAGATCTTCGTGTTCCAGGGCAGCATCTCCTTGTCGGCGACGATGCCCAGCGCCGCCGCGGCGAAGCCGCGCGCGTTGTCGGTCTTCTGCTTGTCCTGCATCAGCGCGATCAGCGAGTCGATCGAGCGCGCATCACCGATGAAGCCCAGCGCCGAGCTGATCGCAGCCTGCGAAGCGAGGCCTTGGGCCTCGCCGAGCATCTTGACCAGCGAACCCACCGTCGTCTTGTCGCCCATCAGGCCCAGGCCGATGGCCGCGGACTTGAGCAGGTCGGGACGATACTTCGACTTGGCGAGGATGGCCTGAATCTGGTCGATCGCGGCGCGATCGTTGACCAAGCCGAGCGCCACCGCGGTGTAGCCGCGGGCCTCGTCGTCGGAGATGTTGTCGAGCTTGTCGCGCAGCAGTTCCTTGGCGTCTTGGTCCTGCATGATGCCCAAGGACACCGCGAAGGCGCCGACTTCCATCGGCTGCCTGGCGTCCTTGAAGGCGCTGCGCACGGCGAGCTTCATGTCGCTCGAAGTGGGCTGCTTGGCGTCGGCCAGCGCGCGCTCGAGCACGCCGATCGAAAGACCGGCCCACGCGCGGTAGACGCTCTTGCCCTTGTCGAGCTGCTCGGCGAGGAACAGACGCACGTTCGCGTCCTTCTTCTTGCCTTCGAGGCCCGCGGTCGGAGCCATGCCGCTGCCCGGACGGCCGCCGACCTGCGCGATCGCGATGGCGGCGAAGTTGCGCGCCATCTGGTCGGCGAGCTCCTCCTTGACCTCCATCAACTGGCCGCGAATCTCGGCGTCGATCTTGTCGTCATCGCAGTCGCCGATCTGGCCGAGCGCGAGGATGCAGCTCTGCTTGATCTCGTTCTCCGCCTTGGAGAGCTTGTCCATGTCCGTGAGCAGGCGCGTCGCGACCGCCTCGCGGACCGGGTTCTTGCCATCGGCGTTCGCCGGCAAGCCCTGCATCAGGTTGCCGACGGCGCGCGGCGCGTGGGCGCGGACGAGGAAGGTGTTCTTCTCGTCTTGGTAGTACGACATCAGCCACGCGATCTGGTCGAAGCGGCTCTTGAGCTCCGCCGGGCGGGCAAAGCCGTTCTTCGCATCGATCGCCGTCGCGAGCGCCGCTTCGTCGATCTGCATGGGCACGAGGCCCATGGCCACGAGGCAAGCCACCGACACGTCGTAGTTGCCGACCTGCTTGGCCGGACCGTCCGCCATCTTCGCGAGTGCGTTGGCGATGGTCTTCTTGTTGCCTTCGTCGGCCGCGCGAGCGCCGATCAGGCCCAGCCCGTAGGCCGCGAACGCGCGGTTGCGGAAGTTGACCTTGCCCGAGAGCTTGGGCAGCGAAGCGTCGATCTTGGCGATCGCCTCGTTGGCCTTCGACACGTCATCGTTGAGGATGCCGATCAGCAGGTCGATGTTGGCCGTGGACTCCGAGCCGAGGATGCCCAGACACAGGGCCGCGGTCTCCGCCACTTCCTGCGTCGAGTCGCCGAGGAAGCGGATCAGCTCGACCGCCATCTCGGACTGGCCACCCTCGGCCTTGGGATCGTCGCCGATCTTGGCGAGCGCCACCATCGCGCCCGAGAGGATGTTGTTGTTGCGCTCTTCCTTGAGGATGCGCTTGAGCGCGGGCACCACCTTGCCGCGGATCACTTCCTGCGACGGGCGCAGCGTGTCCTTGGCCGAGCCCTGCTCGCCGGCGCCGACGAAGAAGTCGTCCGAGCCCGTGACGATGCCACCGGCCTGCACGGCCGCGCGCAGGTTCAGGTACGGCTCCTTGTTGAAGCCCCACCAGAATTGCCACACCGAGAGGTCGGGACCCGAGTCGCCGCCGCCGCCCTGGGTGCGCGGACCGGTCGGAGCCGCGGGAGCGCCGCCCGGCGCGCCGGGCGTGCCCGGTCCAGGCGTCGTCGGACCGCTCGGTCCGGGAGTCGTGGGGCCGCCGGTGCCGGGCGTGGCCGGGCCGCCGCCGGTGCCGCCGCCGCCGCCCGCGGGGACGGTGTCGCCCGGGCCGCGGTAGGTTCCGCCGTGACCGTAGGAGGTGCCCGTCAGAGAGACGGCGCTGCCGGTGATCAGAGCAGCTGCGATCAGGATGTTCTTCATGTGGACCTGTCGGACAGTGGGGTAGAGGAGTCCGGGATGGGATGCCCAATGTGACGGGCACGGCCTTCTAGGGCAAGGGCTGTGCCGAACTACCGCCCGCCACGGCAGATTTCCTGCCGAGGCCCCCGAGGGACCGGCGGCGGACGCGTGGACGAGCGTGGGGGAGCGATGTCGCCGCGCCGCGACCCGAACCGCGCGGGCTCGTGTTTCGTCGGCGTAACGGTAGGTGTCGTTCCGGGAGCCTGCGACGCGGGTCGCGCGGACCCGCCGGAACGAGCTCCCGAGCCGGTTCCCGAGCCCATTCCTGAGCCGGTTCTCGGGCCAGTTCTTGCGAGACGGCTAGAAGCCCCCCGCCGCCTCGCTCGCCGGACGCGCGGTGAGCGAGGCTCCGAGGTACTCCTTGTTCAGCCGCGCGATGTTCTCGACGGAGATGCCCTTGGGGCAGGCCGCCTCGCACTCGTAGATGTTGCCGCAGTTGCCAAAGCCTTCCTTGTCCATCTGCTCGACCATGGCCAGCACGCGCCGACGGCGCTCGGGCTGACCTTGGGGGAGCAGGGACAGGTGCGAGATCTTGGCGCCGACGAACAGCATCGCCGCCGCGTTGGGGCAGGCCGCGACACAGGCGCCGCACCCGATGCACGCGGCGGCGTCCATGGCGAGGTCGGCGGCTTCCTTGGGGATCAGGATCGCGTTGGCGTCCTGAGGCGAGCCGGTGTTGACCGACACGAAGCCGCCGCGCGCGATGATGCGGTCGAAGGCCGAGCGATCACAGACGAGGTCGCGCACGATGGGGAAGGCCTGCGCGCGGAACGGCTCGACGTAGATCGTCTGGCCGTCGTGGAAGCGACGCATGTGCAGCTGGCAGGTGGCCGTCTCGCGGTCGGGACCGTGGGCCTGCCCGTTGATCACGAGACTGCAACTGCCGCAGATGCCCTCGCGGCAATCATGGTCGAACGCCACCGGCTCGCGGCCCTCGCTCAAGAGCTGCTCGTTGAGCTGGTCGAGCATCTCGAGGAACGAACAGTGCTCCGAGATGCCGTGCAACGCATAGGTCTCGAAGTGGCCTTCGGCCTCGCAGTTCTTCTGGCGCCAGACGTGCAGCGTCAGGTTGAGGCCGCCGTGGTTGTCGTGTCCGCCGCTCACTTGTAGCTCCTCTGGGTCAGCTTGACCTCTTCGAACGTCAACGGCTCCCGGTGCAGGTTCCAGCCCATGGCCGGACCATCGCTCGCGTGCTGCCACGCGGCGACGTAGGCGTAGCTGGCGTCGTCGCGCAACGCCTCGCCCTCCGGCGTCTGGCTCTCCTCGCGGAAGTGGCCGCCGCAGGACTCGCGCCGGTGCTCGGCGTCGATCACCATCAGCTCGGCGAGCTCGATGAAGTCGGCGACGCGGCCGGCCTTTTCGAGTTCGCGGTTGAGCTCCTCGCCCGTGCCGAGCACGCGCAGGTTCTCCCAGAACTGCGCGCGCAGTCCGCGGATCGTGCCGAGCGCGCTCTTGAGGCCCTTCTCGTTGCGCGCCATGCCGCAGTGATTCCACATCACCAGCCCGAGCTCGCGGTGGAAGTCATCGGCGCTGCGTCGGCCGTCGATCGAGAGCAGCTTGCCGAGGCGGCCCTGCACGTCGCGCTCCGCCGCGGCGAAGCTGGGGTGGTCGGTCGTGACCGCGCCGAGCTTGCGGCCCGCGAAGTGCGCGCCGATCGTCGAGGGAATCACGAAGTAACCGTCCGCGAGGCCCTGCATCAGCGCGCTCGCGCCGAGGCGATTGGCGCCGTGGTCGGAGAAGTTCGCCTCGCCGAGCACGAACAGGCCCGGGATGGTGCTCTCCAAGTTGTAGTCGACCCACAGTCCGCCCATGGTGTAGTGCACGGCCGGATAGATGCGCATCGGCACCTTGTAGGGATCGTCCGCCGTGATGCGCTCGTACATCTGGAACAGGTTGCCGTAGCGCTCGCGGATGCGCGGCGCGCCGTCGCGGGCGATCGCATCGCGGAAGTCGAGGTACACGGCCATGCCGGACTCGCCGACGCCGCGGCCGAGGTCGGCCATCTCCTTCGCGCGCCGCGAGGCGATGTCGCGCGGCACGAGGTTGCCGAAGCTCGGGTAGATGCGCTCGAGGTAGTAGTCGCGCTCGTCCTCGGGGATCTGGTCGGGCGAGCGCCGATCGCCCTTGTGCTTGGGCACCCACACGCGGCCGTCGTTGCGCAGGCTCTCGCTCATCAGCGTGAGCTTCGACTGGTAGCTGCCGCTGACCGGGATGCAGGTCGGGTGGATCTGCGTGAAGCAGGGGTTGCCGAACAGGGCACCGCGCTTGTGGGCGCGCCAGATCGCGGTGGTGTTCGAGAATTTCGCGTTCGTCGAGAGGAAGAACACGTTGCCGTAGCCGCCGGTCGCGAGCAGCACCGCGTCCGCGGCGTAGCGCTCGACCGCGCCCGTGGTGAGCTCGCGCGCGATTACGCCGCGCGCGATCCCGTCGACCAGCACGAGGTCGAGCATCTCGCGCCGCGGCAGCAGCGTGACCTTGCCCAGCCCCACGTGGCGCATCATCGACTGGTAGGCGCCGAGGAGCAGCTGTTGGCCGGTCTGACCGCGCGCATAGAACGTGCGCGAGACCTGCGCTCCTCCGAACGAGCGATTGTCGAGCAAGCCGCCGTACTCGCGCGCGAACGGCACGCCTTGGGCGACGCACTGGTCGATGATCGACGTCGACACCTCGGCGAGGCGATGGACGTTGGACTCGCGGGCGCGGTAGTCGCCGCCCTTGACCGTGTCGTAGAACAGTCGGCGCACCGAGTCGCCGTCGTTGGGATAATTCTTGGCGGCGTTGATGCCGCCCTGGGCGGCGATCGAGTGCGCGCGCCGCGGAGTGTCGTGGATGCACAGCACCGTCACTCGGTATCCGAGCTCGGCGAGCGAGGCCGCGGCGGACGCGCCGGCGAGGCCCGTGCCGACGACGAGCACGTGGAACTTGCGCTTGTTGGCGGGGTTGACGAGCTTGAGTTCGAAGCGGTGCTTCGACCAGCGTTCCGACATGGGCCCGCTGGGGCACTTGGAGTCGAGGATCGGCGTGGTGGGGGTGGTCATGGTGTCTCGCTCCGCTCAGTTCCAAGGCCACTGCCCGCCGGTGGCGAGCAAGAGCACGGGGAAGGACGCGAACGCCACCGCGAGCGCGACGGCGAGCGCGCGGCCGATCAGGGCGATCGTCGGCGCGTAGCTCGGGTGGCGCATGCCCAGCGTCTGGATCGCGCTCTGGAAGGCGTGCCACAGGTGCACGCCGAGGAAGGCCATGCTCACGAAGTAGATCGTGCCGCCCAGCGGGCTCGAGAGGCGCTCGACCACCAGCGCGGCGAGGCCCTGCTCGCTGAAGTCCGCCAGGCGGAAATCGACGATGTGCAGCACGAGGAACGCGAGCACGACCAGCCCGGTGATCGACATGCTCATCGAGGCGAAGGTGCGGTTGCCCTTGGGCGCGAGGTCCTTGTAGCGCGCGGGGCGCGCCTCGCTATTCTCGAGGATGGCGCGCATCCCCAGCGCGATGTGGACCCCGAACAACGCCACCAGCCCGACCTCGGCCACGAGCTTGAGCGGCCCGAGGGCCTCGAGCTGTGCCGCGTAGGCGTTGAACTTCGCGCCGTCCGAGTCGGCGTACAGGGTCAAGTTGCCCACGACATGGGCGCAGAGGAAGAGGATCAGGAGAAGGCCTGTGACGGCCATCAACGACTTCTTGCCGATGGACGAGCGCAGGAAGGCTCCGAAGCGGCTGAACATCCGTGCGGGCTCCAGACGGTGGGCGGTCGGGCGAGCCTTGCAGCGACGAACTGCAGACCCCTGCCGACGGGCCGTGGACCGTATACGAGAGCGCGGCGCCACTCAACGCTCTGCGCGCAAAAAGCGTCGCGCGAACCACAATCGGAGCGTGGTCGCGCTCGCGCCCGCGCGTAGAGTGCGCGCGCGTGTTCGCCCTCGTTCGCATCTGGCTCGTGTGCATGGACGCCGCGCCGCTCTCGACCCAGACGGCCGAGCTGCTCGGTCGCCTGGCGCCGCGGGCGTGGCTGCGCGAGCCCGCGGTGACGTCCGAAACCGCGGCCGCCATCTCGGCGGCGCTGGGGATGAAGGAACACAGTTGGCAAGAGTGCGCGCTCGACGACGAGAGCTTGAGAGCGCTCGCCGATCGCCATCCGGCCGAGTCGGTCGCGCTGCTCGTGGACCGCTCGCGCGCGCTCGCGTTGCTCGGGGGGGCGCTCGAGTTGCGCGACCCACATTCCCTCGAACACGTGCGCTTCGAGCTGTGCGCGCTCGACTGGCCCCAGAGCTCCGACCGCGACGGGCGACCGGCGCTGGTCGGGATCGACCTCGACTGGATCCCGCCGCCGCCGCCGCGCGCGCGCGCCAAGTTCCCGGGCGGACCGGGTTCCGCGCCTGCGAACCGCTAGCCGCCGCTCGCTCGACGACGGTGCATCAGCAGCCGCCAGTTGCTCTCGCAGCAGGTCTCGCCGCGCTGGTTGGACAGCGCGACCTGCCACTCGACCCAGCCCCGACGCGGACCGGGGTCCGGATCGAGGGCCGCCACCGCGATGCGGGCCGTGAGCGTGTCGCCCGGACGGACCGGCTGGACGAAGCGGCTGGAGACGCTCTCGACGGCCACGACCGTGCCTTCGAACAGGCCGCTTTGCCACATCAGTCCGGCCGCGAGCGACTGCACGAGCATCCCGTGGGCGATGCAGCCTCGGAAGGGGGTGCGGCGCGCGAACTGCGGATCGATGTGCACCGGATTGTGGTCCCCGGTGAGCGCGGCGAACTGCGCGATCTCGGCTTGGGTGATGGGATGCGCGGGCGAGCTGTAGCTCGCACCGAGCGCGCAGTCCTCGAACGCGAGCGGCGAGGCCTTGGAAACGCTCATGCCATGGTTGTGCCCGACCGGCGCCCGTCCGTCAATCCACCGCGCGCCACCGCCCCCCTAGCACCCCTGCGGGCCGTCCAATGCAACATAACGAGCATTATCAGAAGTTAGGCTGGGCGCGCGGCCAGCCGCCGTGGACCTCGCGACCCCCGCGCGCGCACCCCGGTCGGCACCTCGCCGCGCACCTCGCCGCGCACCTCGCCGCGCA
>VGZD01000088.1 GCA_016872715.1 Planctomycetota bacterium | reverse complement strand
CCGCGCTCGCCGCGCTCTCCGCGCTCGCCGCGGGGCGGACGCTCGCCGCGTTCCTCGCGCCGCGGCGGACGCTCGGGATCCGGCACGTTCTTGAGGCTCAGCGCCACGCGCGCCGACTGACCGTCGACGATGCGCAGGCGCACGCAGTCGCCGACGCTGACGAGCTCGCGCGCGTCGCGCACGTAGCGATCGGAAATCTCGCTGACGTGGACCATGCCGTCCTGCTCGAGTCCAATGTCGACGAACGCGCCGAAGCTCGCGACGTTCGAGATCACGCCCTCGATCACACGGTCCTTCGACAGCGTGACGCGGTCGGTGTCGTGCGAGAGGAAGCGCGGCAGGTGCAGCGGCACGCGCGGATCGCGACCGGGGTGCCACAGCTCGCGCATCAGGTCGCGCCACACGTGGTCGTCGACGCCGAAGTCCACGCGGCGCAGGCCCTTGGTCACGCCCGGTCGACCGAGGCTTTCCGCGGCCGAGCCGCCGGAGCTCTCGAGCACGCGGCGCGCGATCTCGTACTGCTCGGGGTGCAGGCTGGTGCGATCGAGCGGCTCGCTGCCGCCGCTGATGCGCAAGCTGGCGGCGCAGTTGGTCCACTGCGCCTCGCTGAGCAGACCTTCGCTGCGCAGGTCGTCGCGGCTGGAGAACTGCGACTGCGCGCGACGCTCGATGAGCTTGTGCGCCGCGGCCTCGTCGAGGCCCGGCAGGTGGCGCAGGATCGAGAGCGGTGCGCGGTTGACGTCGCAACCGACGAGCGCCACGCAGCTCTCGACGGTCTCGTCGAGCGTGCGGCGCAGGTTGGCCTTGCTGACGAGGCCCTGCTCGGCGCCGAGGCCGAGGTGCTTGGGGTCGATCTTCAGGATCTCCGCCAGCGGATCCTGCAGGCGGCGGCCGAGGGAAATCGCGGCGCGCGCGGGCACCGCGAGCTCGGCGAATTCGGCGCGCGCGGCGTCCGAGTTGGTGTAGCTCGAGAGGCCCGCGTCGTTGACGAGCATCACCGGCGTGCGATCGTCGAGCGTGCGCAGGGCGGCGCGCAGCTTGGCGAGCGCGTTGCGAGCGGGTCTGGAGTGGCCGAGCGCCATCGCGAGCGGGCGCGGCTCACCGGCGGCTTCCGCCGCGGCCTTGAGCTCCGCACCGAGCGCGGCGTCGTCCTTCTCGCCGAGCTCGATCTTGGTCGGAGTGCCGCGCACAGCGCCCTGCTCGTCGAGGAACGCGATCGTCCAGTCGCCCTTGGCGCCGACGTCGACGCCGCACACGGCCTTGCGCCCGAGGTGCGACGCGAGCAGCACCTGACGCAGGTGCTGGGCGAGGAAGCGCAGCGCCTCTTCGTCCGCGCGCTCCTTCAGCTCGAGGCGCACGTCGCCTTCGATCAGGGGCAGCAGCCGATGCTCGAGGGTCGTGAGCGCGACGCTTTCGAGCACGCTGCGGAACTCGGGCTTGAGGTGCGCGCCGAGGGCGGCGCGGACCTTGGGGAGCGCGATGTGGCGATCGAGGCTGATCGCCATCGTGACCGCGCGCTCCTTCTGAGCTTGGCGAATCGCGATCAGCTTGTGACCTTGCAACTGGCGCAGCGGCGCGCGCAGCTTGGCGATCGGGCGGTGGCGACCGAGGCGGCCCTCGTCACCGGACGGACGCACGGTGATCAGGCCGTTCTTGCGCAGCAGCTTGCGGATCGTGCCTCGCAGGCGCGGGTTGCGGCCGAGGCGATCGGAGAGGATGCGCAGGGCACCCTTGAGGACCTCGGTGGCCGTGTGCAGGCCCTTGTCGGGGTTGACGTACTGCTCGCACAGGCGCGCGAGCTCCGGGGTGACCTCGTACTCGCCGTGGAGCAGCTTGTGCTCGTCGGGGCTGAGCCCCTCGAGGCTGACCTTGACGGTCGGGCTGGGCTCGCCCGCCTCGGCTTCCTCGCTCGCTCCCTCGGCCGCGGCGGCTTCCCCGGCAGCTTCGGCGGCCGGAGCCTCGCTGGACGCGGGCTCGTGCGGCTCGGCGGGAGCATGCTCCCCGTGCGCGTGCCCCTGCGTCTGCGGGGCGGAGCCTTCGGCTGCGTCGTCGCCGTGAGGCTGCGCCTCGGAACGTTCCGCGTCCCGCTGCTCGACCGCCGAGGGATCCGCCTCCCGGTGATCCGCCTCCCGCTGATCCGCGTCGTGCTGATCCGCGTCGCGATGGTCCACGTCGTGCTGATCCGCGTCGTTCTCCGCATCCGCGGGATCCACGTCCGAGTTGCCCACATCGTGGCCCTGCGCCGACGGCGCGCGCAGTTCCTTGGGCAGCGGAGTGACGAGCTCGTCGGCGAGGCGACCTAGCCCGCGGTCGAGGGCGAGCTGGACCTCCGGCTCGGGACGACGGTGCGGGAGGAACAGGTCCTCGAGCTCGAAGCGATCCACGCAGCGGCGCACGCGCTCGAGCGTGGCCTCGTCGGCCTTCACGTGGTTGCCCTCCCCCTCGAGCGAGCGCAGGATCGTGCCGCGCCGGCGATCGAGCTCGGCGAGCTCGTCGCGGCGCTGGGCGACGTAGCGCACGACGCGCTCGGGGAGTCCCCCGGTGGCGGCGCCGCGGACACGGCCGATGAAGGGAGCGCGCAGACCTGCGTCGAGCATCTCCAGCGTGGACTGGACCTGCTCGGGAGTGATCGAGAACTCGCGGGCGAGTTCTTCGACGATGTGGATGGACGTCACGGGGGAGCCTCGTAGCTCGAATTGGTTCGCTCGCGCGGGTCGCGCCCACGGTTGCGGCGTTGGAGGCCAATAGGATAGCCCCCGCCGTCGCTCCCCTGCGCTGAAAGTTGCGCGAGCCGCCTCCGCGGGGGCGCGGAGCGGCTCGCTGCTGGTCCCGAGTTGAGCGCGGGGCGAGAAATCAGATGCCGACGCGCTCGGCCAAGGCCTTGCCAAAGCGCATGCCGGCCGAGTCGTCGAGCCCGGTGACGAGGTTGCCATCGACCTCGACTTGCCGAGTCGAGCATTTCGCACCCGCGCGCTCGAGCACCTCGCGCACGGCCGCGTTGGCGCACACGCGCCGCCCCTTGAGCACGCCCGCCTTGGCGAGCAGCGCGACCGAGTGGCCCCACGCCGCCACGAGCTTGCCCTTGGCCATCGCGTCGCGCGCGAGGCGCTGCACGTCCGCATCGTCGGCCAAGGCGAGCGCGCCCGCGCCACCGACGAGGATCAGGCCCGAGTAGCCGTCCATGCTGGCGTTGGCGAGCAGGTCATCGACCATGAACTCGTCTTGGTAGGCGCCCTTGATCAGCTCGCTCATCTGAGTCGAGACCGAGCGCGTTCCGACGTGCACGTTGTAGAGCGAGGAACGCGCGTAGCGCAGCGCCTGCTCGCCAAACTCGGACGGGGGCACGACCACCAGCACGAGGCTGCGGTACTGCTGCACCGCGAGTCCGTCGGCGTCGACTGCGGTCTGGGGCTTGGCGTCCTTCTTGGCCATGGTGTCGCTCGCAAAAGCTCGTGTGGGGAACGATGCGGTGAGGGGAAAACTGCGCGGAACAGGCGGGGCGCGGCGCGTGCGTCAGGCGGGTAGCTCGAAGATCGACACGCGCGTCTCCTCGGCCAGCAGACCCGCGCCTTGCGCGACCTGCCAGCCGACGCGCTCGTCGAGTCCGGGCACGGCCAGATCGCCGAGCTTGCGCCCGGTGAGCGAGTCGCGCACCTCGACCATCGCCCCGGCCGTGATGTAGAGCTTGCCGCTGTCGGCGCTGACCGCGAGGTCCGCGCCCTCGTCGGGGTCGGCGAAGGTGAGCTTCTCGAACCACAGCGGCGCATCGCCCTCGCTCGCGTGCGGCGCGAAGGCGAGCAGCGACGGACCGCGCCGACCGAGGTCCTCGTCGGTGGACTGCGAGAGCAGCTTGAGCAACGCTTCCTGCGGCAGCGCCGACTCGAGATCGTCGACGAGCGTGATCACCGCGCCCGCATCGGCGCACAGATCGTGGATCGTCGGCTGCTTGGGGGCGACCACGATGCCGTCGAAGCGTCCCTTCGCGGCGTCGAGCGCGAGCACGCCGCGCTTCTTGGTGGCCTTCATCGAGTACATCACGAACACGCGCTTGCCCGAGCGCGCGATCGCGTGGTAGCGCTCGCCGTCGCGCTGGTAGCGCCACAGCTCCTTGAGCGTCTCGCTGTCGTAGGCCGCGATGCGATCGAGGCCCGCCACCACGCACATGTCGCCGCCGACGAGCGCGGAGTCGAACACCGGCAGCTTGGCGGCGGCGAGCAGCTCGCCGGTCTCGATCGACATGCGCACGATGCGGTTGCCCGAGGTCGAAGGACCGAGCACCACCACGTCCGCCTTGCGGCCGAATCCGGCGCCGAAGCCGCGTCCATAGCCGACTTCGCAGGGCGAGGTCCACTTCGGCTCGCCGCACGCGCGGTCGAGCAGCGCGAGCTTGCCGGGGATCGCGTCGTCGATCCACTTGTCGCCGGCGGGTTGGTCGTAGAGATGGACGAGCACGGGTCCGCCCGAGCCAATGGCGATGCCATCGACTTCGCTCGTGAACTCGCGCGACCAGCGGCGGCGGGCTGTCTTCGTCATGGGGTCGTAGAGGATAGCGAGCGCGGGGCCCGGCGAGTACGAGGCGCGAATGAGAGAAAAGCGGCGCAGGCCGCCCGGTTCGACCCGACGGCCTGCGCCCAAAGTTCGCGCGCTGCGCCGCGGGAGCGCGGCGCGCGGTTCGACGCTACTTCTCCTCGCCCTTCATCACCTTCTCGGCGATGTTGCGCGGAACGTCGCGGTATTCGTGCAGCTCCATGGCGTAGGAACCGCGACCCTGCGTCGCGCCGCGCAGGGCCGAGGAGTAGGCGAACATCTCGGCGATCGGCACCTGACCGCGCACGATGCGGATGTTGCCGAGCGAGTCGACTTCGTTGACCTCGCCACGGCGGCTGTTCAGGTCGCCGACCACCGCACCGAGGAACTCCTCGGGGACGCGGACCTCGATCTTCATGATCGGCTCGAGCAGCGTGACGTTGTTCTCGGCCGCCTGACGGAAGGCGAGGTGACCGGCCGACTGGAACGCCATTTCGCTCGAGTCGACATCGTGCGACTTGCCGTCGTACAGCGTCGCGCGCACGTTGACGAAGGGGAAGCCGAGCTTGCCACCGGAGTTGAAGGCCGCTTCGAGGCCCTTCTCCGCGGCCGGGATGAACTCGCGCGGCACCGAGCCGCCGACGATCGCGTCGACGAACTCGAAGCCGTTGTCCTCGGTCTGCACGGGCTCGAACTTGACGCTGATGACGGCGAACTGACCGCGGCCGCCCGACTGGCGGACGTAGCGCGCTTCGGTGTCGACCATCTTGGCGAGGCGCTGCTTGTAGGCCACCTTGGGCTTGCCGGTGATGACCTCGCAGTTGTAGTCGCGCGAGATGCGCGTGACGATGATGTCGAGGTGCAGCTCGCCCATGCCGGCGATCACGAGCTCGCCGGTCTGCTCGTTGGTGCTCGCCTTGAAGGTCGGGTCCTCGCGCATCAACTTGCCGATGACTTCGCCGAGCTTGTCGCGGTCGGCCGACTTCTTCGGCTCGAGCGACATCGCGATGACGGTCTCGGGGAAGGAGATCTTCGAGAGCTGGATCGGCTTGTCCTCGTCGCACAGCGTGTCGCCGGTGACGGTCAGCTTGAGGCCGATCACGGCCGCGATGTCGCCGGCGCGGATCTCGTCGATCGGCTGGCGCTTGTTGGCGTGCATGCGCACGATGCGCGTGGCGCGCTCGGTCTTGCCCGTGCGCGGGTTGAGCATCTTCTCGCCCTGCTTGAGCACGCCCGAGTAGACGCGCACGAAGGTCAGGTCGCCCGTGGGCTCGGCGATCGTCTTGAACGCCATGGCCGCGAGCGGCTGGTTGTCGTCGCAGTTGCGGGCGAGCTTCTCGTCGGGCTTGCGCGGGACCGAGCCTTCGACCGACGGAACGTCGATCGGCGCCGGCAGGTAGTCGACGACCGCGTCGAGCATGAAGCGCACGCCCTTGTGCTTGAGCGCCGAGCCGCACACGACCGGGACGATGTCCATCTTGATCGTGCCCTTGCGGAGCGCGTGCTTGACCATCTCGATCGACGGCTCCTTGTCCTCGACGAACAGGTTGAGCAGCTCCTCGTCGTTCTCAGCGGCGAACTCGAGCATCTTGTGGCGATACTCCTTCGCCTTCTCGAGCATGTCCGCGGGGATGTCGAGGTCGTTCCACTTCTTGCCTTCGGTGTCGTCGATGAACTCGAGGTAGCGCATCCTCACGAGGTCGATCAGGCCGCGGAAGTCCTTCTCGCCGCCGACGGGGATCTGAATCGGCACCGGGCGGGCGCCGAGGCGATCGATGATCGTCTGCACGGAGAAGTAGAAGTCCGCGCCGATGCGATCGAGCTTGTTGATGAAGCAGATGCGCGGGACGCGGTACTTGTCGGCCTGACGCCAGACGGTTTCGGACTGCGCTTCGACGCCGTTCACGCCGTCGAACACGGCGACCGCGCCGTCGAGCACGCGCAGCGAGCGTTCGACTTCGGCAGTGAAGTCGACGTGGCCGGGGGTGTCGATCAGGTTGATCGTCACGCCGCTCCACTCGACCTGCGTGGCGGCCGACTGAATCGTGATGCCGCGCTTCTGCTCGTCCTCGAGGTAGTCCATCGTGGCCGCGCCCTCGTGGACCTCGCCGATCTTGTGGATCTTCTGCGCGAGGAACAGGACGCGCTCCGACACCGTGGTCTTGCCGGCGTCGATGTGGGCCATGATCCCGATGTTCCGGTAGAAGGCGAGGCGCTTGGCGCTCGCCCCGGTCTGGGCGCTGGTCGCGGTGACGGAGCTCATAGGTAGTGCGGCGGGAGGGGGATCGTGGGTCGTTCGTGAAGTCTTCCGCGGCACCCGAACATCGGGGCGCGGCGCAAGTCCGCGGGCGGACCACGAGGATCCGTCCGGCTGACTTTTGAGAGGCAAATAGGGTAGCGAGCGGCGAAAAATCGTCAACCGCTAGGCCCGCCAACGCCCCCCGGATGCCAACTCGACACTCGCCGGCGGCAACCACGCGGCCCGCGGGATGCCCCGCCGCGGCATCTGGCGGGGTGGACGCAGCCGCAAGGCCCCCCCTTTCGCCCGACCATCCGGTCGCCCGACCATCCGGTCGCCCGGCCGCCCAGTCTCGAGCCCACCCCGTCGCTAGTGTCGGTGAGCGTCCCCGTGCCCATGGCCGGGGTGGGTGCAGCGCGCGCCGTGGCCGTAGGCATGCGGCGTCGCTGGCGACGGAGCGGCGGAGTCTCGCTCGGGTCGGTGGTGGTGATGGTGATGGGCGGGAGCGTCGCCGTCCGAGGAGCCGAGTTGGCCGAGGAAAGCGCGCGGCCCTTCGCGCAGGAGCACCCACACGGTGAGCGCTCCGAGCGCCGCCGCCGCGAGGATCGACAACGCGCCGTGAGCGTGCTCCCCGTGGTCGTGGACCACGGCGACCGGCGCGGCGAGGGGCTCGCCGAGCAGCGCATTGGTCCCCCACCCGACCAGGCAGGTGACGAGCGCCGCCGTCGCCACGAAGGCCCACGCGACCGCGCGCGAATGCAGCTTGGAGAGCGCGCCGAAGGTGGTCAGGTTGGTGGCGGGCCCGGTGAGCAGGAAGGCGATCACGGCGCCGGGGGCGAAGCCCTTGGCGAGCAGCAGCGCGGCAAAGGGCGTCGCGGCGGTGGCGCAGATGTAGGTCGGCATGCCCGCGAGGCTCAGCACGATCACCTGCACCCACGGCGGCATGCGCTGCGCCCACTCGGTCGAAATCCACGGCTCGACGAGCGCGGTGAGCACGAGGCCGAACAGGATCCACGGCGCGAGGTGGCCCCAGGTCTCGAGCAGACCGTGGCGCACGGACGCCATCGCACCGGCCGGTCGCGCTTCCTCGCTCGGCTCACGCTCGAAGCGCGCGCCCTCGCGCTCGGCGAGTCGACCGACGACGAGGCCGACGGAGAGCGCCACGAGCGCCGCGGCCGCGACGCGCGCCAGCGTCGGAGCGGGCCCGAGCAGCTTCCACGACAGCAAGATCGAATCGACGCCGATCTCCGGCGCGCTCACGAGCAGCGCGAGCGCGGCGCTCGCCCCCACGCCCTTGTGCAGGAGCGAGCGGTAGATCGGCAGCACGCCGCACGAGCACACCGGCATGGGCGTGCCGACCGCGACGCCCATGAGCGCCTGCCGCAGCCGCGAGCCGCCGGAGAAACGCCGCAGCACCGCACCGGGCACGAAGGCCTCGATCAGCGCCGCGCCGAGCACGCCGACGAGCAGGTACGGCGCCGTCTCGACCACCAGCTCGCCGAGGCGGCCCGCGAGCGCGGACACGTCTTCGCCGTAGTCATGTCCATGACTTGCGCCGCCCGCCGCGAGGTAGGGCACGAAGAAACTCGCGGCCGCCACCGCGCCGAGTCCGGCCCACAGATGCCGCTCGTGCTCGTGCTCGTGGAGGTGCTCGGAAGCCGGCGCGTGCTGCAGCACCAGGTGCAGCAGGCCGCCGGCGAGCAGCGCCGACAGCACGGCCGTGAACGTGCCTTCGCTGACCGGCACGAGCTGCGGGCCGAACCACGTCAGCGACGCCATCAGGAGCAGGGCCGCCAAGGCGACGACGCGCCCGAAGCGGCGCTTGGTCTGGCCCCACAGCAGCAGCCCCAGCGGCAGGCGGTGGCCGACGACCACCAGCAGCGTGGCGATGCCGACGCGCTCTTTGTTGACGACCGACGCGAGCGCGGCGCTCTCGATCAGCTCGTGGGTGGCGAGCAGCGCCACGACGAGCACGCCCACCGGCAACTTCAGGCTCTCGCCGCCCCCCGCGAGCAGGCGTTCCGCCCACACGGGCAGCAGCAGGCCCAGTGCGAGCAGCACGAGCGCCCAGAAGCCCAGATGCGCGCCCGCTTCCGGCATCAGGTGGAAGAACGAGAGCACCACGATGCCGCCGATCGTCGCCCCGTCGATCAGCGCGGGGAGCAGCGGAACGCGACGCGCGAGGCGGTCGAACAGCGGGCCGACGACGAGTGCGAGCGTCGCGATCGCGAGCAGGAGGGTCGGGTTCACGGATCGTGCGGCGCGGGCGCGCGGGCGCGAGAGACTAGCAGCGATCGACCCGTCCCGCGCGAGCGCGGGCCGCCGCGCGGTTCACGACCCGCCCCGCCGCGCTCCTCCTCGCTCAAGCCGGAGGCAGCGTCTCGAGCAGGGCCAGCAACTCCTTCGCGTCGCGCCGCACCCACGCGCGCCCGTCGCGCAGGAACGGCTTGACCACGGCGCGCTCGACCGGCGTGCGATGACGCGCGACCAGCCGCGCGAGGGCGGCGAGCGCATGACCGCCCACGCCGGGATCCGCGCACAAGTTCGCGAGCACGTCGACGAGTCGCGGCGACGAGAGTTTGGAGAGCGAGAGCACGAGCAGCTCGCGCGCGTTGCCGTGAGCGCGCGTGCACGCGAGCTCGACCAGCTCCGACTCGACGGAATCGTCGGCCATGACCTCGATCGCCGCGGCCAGCGCCGCCTTCGGCGGGGGCGGCGAATTGGGCGTGCGCCGGAAGGCCGCGAGCAGCGCTCGCAGCGCGAATTCGCGCGCCCACGGCACGGCGAGCACGCGCGCGAGGTCCTCGACCAACGCCGGCTCCCGCGCGTTCTCGAGCGCGCGCACCAAGATCGGCACGACCGCCTGTGCGCGCGTGCCGTGACGGCGCAGCTCGGGCAGTTGGTGCACGCGGAAACCCGCGGCCGCGAGTTCCGCCAACAGCGGACTCACCGCCGCGCGGTAGCGCTCGCGCGCGGGGTCGTTGGTGGGTCGCATGCGCTCGTTCTAGGGCTCGTGTCGCACGCGGTCGCCGGAGAGTGCGCGCGCGGGGAACCACCCGCGCCCCGCGGGAGTCGCGCGCGGCAGTTTCTGGCCGTTCTGCGCGCTCTCCCAGAAGTAGAAGGGAATCCCCTGCCCCCAGAACGGCGTCGGCGTGTCCTGCACGTGCAGCCCCAAGTGAGGTTCCGCGCACAGCGGAGAGAAGGCGGAGAAACCGACGCGACCGAGCGCGTCGCCCGCGGCGACGAGCGCGCCCTCCGCGACCGCGATCGAGCCGCGCTCGAGTCCGCTCACGAAGAGGAACTCGTCGGCGCAAAGCTCGATCACGACGTGATTGCCCAGATCGTCGTCGTGCAGCGCGCCATCGTCGGGCACGCCGTCCACGACGCGCACGACCTTGCCGCTCGCGGGAGCCACGACCGCCGCGCCGCGGGCATGGGCGCTCGCGGGGTCGCCCGCCCGCGCGCGCGTCGAACCATCGCGCTCGAGCACGAGCACGTAGGCAAAACAGCGATCCGGTCGCGTGCGCCAGATCGCGCTCGCATCGTCGACGCCGCCCCACGCGACGGTCCACTCGCCCTCGAGCGGCACGCGAATGCGCGCGAGCGTCGGACGGCTGCTGCGCGCCGCCGGAAACGGCAGGCCGTAGCTGGCGGTGCCGACCACGAAGCACAACAGCCCCAGCGCGATCAGGCGCTGCGTGCCGCTCGCCGCGGGCCGCCGAATCGAGCACCCAACACCGAACAGGCCGACGAGAAACGCGGCGAGCGCGAGCAGCCACGGGCCGTAGAGGTAGGCCTTGACCGGCGCGACGCCCGGGCGCTTGAGCCCCAGGAACACGGCCAGTCCGAGCTCCGCAGCGACGATCAGCCACGCGGCCACGATCCACGCCTCCGGACGCGCAGTCGACTTGGTTTCAGCTTTCATGGACCGGCCTGTTGCGACCGTAGCGCTCGTGCGCCGCGACGAATTCGTGCGTGCAGAAGCTCGCCATGAGCGAGAGATCTCCGGCCAACACGGTGGCGCCGAGCAACTCCGCGAACGTGTTGGCGCGCCCGTCACCGAGGCAGCCGAGCAGCGCGAGACACTCGGCCGCGGTGCCCTTCTGCGAGCCGCCTCCGACCGTGCCGACGAGCAGCGAAGGCAGGGTCGCGCTCGCGTACAGGTCGCCGCGCGCGTCGACGCGGAAATCCAGCTGACCCTGCGCGCACTCGACCAAGTACGCGACGTCCTGACCGCAGGCGAGCAGGACCGCCGCGAGGCCGTTGGCGGACTGCACCAGCCAGTTGTGCGTGCCCAGCTGCGCGAAACCCTGCGCGTAGGTGGCGTGAATCGCGACCAGTTGCTCCGGCGTGACTCGCGCCAGCTCGGACAGCGCCGCGCGCGGAATCGTCGCCTCGGCGACGACGCTGCGGCCGCGGCCTTCGACGAGCGCGCGAGAATTGGCGCGTTTTTCGACGTCTTGCCCGTGCACGTAGCGCTCGAGCGCGCCCGTCCGTCGTGCGAGCTCGGCGCTCACGAGCTCCGCCGCGCGCGCCGCCATGTTGATCCCGATCGCGTCGCCGGTGGTGAACACCAGCCGCAGCAACAACCGACAGCCGAGCACGTCGGTCTCCAGCGCCTTGAGCTTGCCGTGGCGGGTCGTCTCGGCGACGAGCGCCGCGAACGCCGACTCCGACGCGCGCGCCACTGACGCGGCGGCGAGCGCCTGTTCGAGCCCCGCATAGACGAGCATCGGATGCTGCGAGAGCCCCTCGCGCGTGACGCGCGCCTTCGCTCCCCCGCCCGCGCCCACCAGACGCATGCCGCGCGAGTACGAAGCGACGAGCGCGCCCTCGTTGGTCGCCATCGGCACGTACACCTCGCGGGGCCCCGCCGACGTGTCGACCCGCAGCGGGCCCGCGATTCCCAACGGCAGCTGCGCGAACCCGATCAGGTTCTCGACGTTGCCGCGCGCGGTCGCGAGCGGCACCGGCGAGCCGCCGACGTGGTCGAGCGCTCGCCCAGCCGCTCGCTCGGCCAGCGAGCGACGAGCCGCGACGGCCTCGGCCGCGTAGTCGTCGCTCGCGGAACGCGGAATGCGGGGCAATTCGGACATCGGGGGGCGAGAGGATAGCCTCTCGCGCGCGACGGCGCCTTCGGACCGGTGCCGCGACGAGGTTCCACCCGCCCCATGCTCGACTTTCTCGGCGCCATCACCGGCATCTTCGTGGTCGTCTACGACGGCCAGCACGCGCTCAAGTTCACGCTCGGCCGCGCGCGCGACGTCGTGGGACCGGGCGTGCACTTCAAGTGGCCGATCGTGCAGCGCTTCCGCGTCGAGGAGACCAAGCACACGACGCTCGACCTCGAGCCGCAGGTGATCCAGCTCGCCGACGATCTCGTGTACGAGGTCGACTGCAAGGTCATGTACCAGATCGTCGACCTGCGCAAGTCGATGATCGAGATCGACGACCTCGTGATGGGCCTGAAGAACCGCGTCGTGCTCGCCGTGCAGGGCGTCGTGCGCCGCCGCGACCGTCGGACGATCCGCGACAGTGCCTCGCTCGTCGCCGAGATTAAGGCGGACCTCGCCACCGTCGAGGAGCAATGGGGCGTGCGCATCCTGCAACTGGGCTTCTCCAACATCTCGCCCAGCCCAACCACGCTGGAGATCACGCAGCTCGAGCTGCTCGCCAAGGAGAAGCTCGCGCTGTACGCGCGCCTGCGCGATGCAGGGCTCGGCGATGCGAGCTCGGTGGCGCTGCTCTCGGGAGCGGTCGTCTCGCTCGGCTCCGACGAAGTGCCTCCGTCGCGCAGCGCGCTCGCCGCCAAGGCGCGCGCGCTCGTCGAGGCGCTCGACGCCGAGGAAGAGGCGCGCAAGAAGGACGCTGACGACGATGCCCAGTCCAAGCCGGACGACGACGACGAAGGCCGCATGATCCAAGCCCAGCACAAGGGCTAGCGGCGTGCAGGACGTCCCCGATCCGGGCTTCCTCGAGCGCGCGTGGACGTGGCTCAGCGCGTTCGTGCTGCTCTCGTGGAAGGACCACACGCGCGAGTTCCTCTACGCGCTCGCGGGCAGTGCGTGGGCCGTCATGCGTCTGGCGGGCAAGACGGTCGAGAGCGGCCATGTCGGCGTGAAGTTCAGCTTCGGCCGCGTCGCGCGCACGTGCGAGCCCGGTTTCTATCCGCTCGTGCCGGTGCTGCAGGTGATCCGCATCGTGCCCTCGCGCGCGCGCACGCTCGACCTGCCGCGCCAAACGCTCGCCACCGACGACGGGCTGGTGTTCGAGGTCGACGCCAACGTCGTCTACCGCGTGAGTGATGCGAGCAAGGCGCTGGTCGAGGTGCGCGACTACGAGGCCGCCCTCGGTCAGGTCTTGAGCCTCTCCGTGCACGAGGTGCTCGCGACGCTCGATCGCTCGAGCCTGCGCGTATCCGCGCGACTCGACGCGGCGCTCCAAAGCGCCATGCAGGAGCGCGTGGCCGCGTGGGGCATCGGGATCGAGCGCTGCGGCTTCACCAGCATCCGTCCGCTGCAACAGACCACGCGCATCACGCAGCTCCGCGGTCGCCTGCGCACGCGCGCGCGAGTTTTCGAGGCCCTCGTCGATCACGACCTCGCCCCGCACCTCGCGCTCGGGCTCGTCGGATCCCAAGGTCGCATGGTCGCGCGCACCCGCGCGCTGCGCGCCGTCGAGCGCCGCTCGCGCGAGTCCGCCGAGTTGCGCAACCTCACCCACCGCCTCGACAGCTGGCTCGGTAGCAAGGACAAGTCCCTGCTCTCTACCGAGCGCTCCGCGTTCCTGCGCAACGCCCGCGAGATCCTGCTCGCCCGCCGCTAGCGCGCGCCGTCGGACGCGCCCTTCACGTGCTGGTCGAACCAGTCGATCATCTCGGCCAGCGTGTGGAGCACGCTCTCGCGCGCCGCGTAGCCGTGGTCTTCCTCCGGCAGCACGACCCAGCGCGCGCGGCCGCCGTTGCCGGCGATGGCTTGGTAGAGGCGCTCGCTCTGGATCGGGAAGGTGCCGGGATTGGCGTCCTTCTCGCCGTGGATGAGTAGCAGCGGCTCGTTGATCTTGTGCGCGGAGTGGAACGGCGAGAGCGCGCTGTAGATCGCGGGCGCTTCCCACAGCGTGCGCCGCTCGCTCTGGAAGCCGAACGGCGTCAGCGTGCGGTTGTACGCGCCGCTGCGCGCGCAACCGGCCTTGAAGAGGTCCGTGTGGGCGAGCAGGTTGGCGGTCATGAAGGCGCCGTAGCTGTGGCCGCCGACGCCGACGCGCTCGCGATCGGCGACGCCGCGCTCGACCGCGAAGTCGATCGCGGCCTTCGCGGCCGCGGCGATCTGCTCGAGGAACGTGTCGTTCGCGGTCCGTGGATCGCCGATGATCGGCATGGTCGCGTCGTCCATCACGGCGTAGCCCTGCGTCAAGAAGAACAGGTGCGACGAGCCGCGGATCGTGGTGAAGCGATGCTGCGAGCCGCCGACTTGGCCGGCGGTCGAGGCGTCGGTGTACTCCAGCGGATAGGCCCACACGACCAGCGGCAGGCGAGTGCCGGGCCGGTAACCAGCGGGCAGGTAGAGCGTCGCGGAGAGCTGCACGCCGTCCGCGCGCTGGTAGCGCACGAGCTCGCGCGTGATGCCGCGGATCGAGGGCTGTGGATCGCGGTACTGCGTCAGCGCGACCTCCGTGCCAGCCGCGAGATCGCGCAGCCAGAGGTTCGAAGGCTCGCTGGCCGACTCACGGCGCGTGAGGAAGCGCGGCGAGCGCGCCGCGTCCGTGTCGACGATCGCGCTCGGCAGCTCGTAGCAACCGCTCTCGCAGCGCCACAGCCGCTCGCTCGCGCGCGTGGCGAGGCTCTGGCGATCGAGGAACGGACGCGCGCCCTCGGGCGACTCGCCTCCGCCGACGCGGTAGACCCATTCGCCCGACTGGCGCACCACGTGCATCCCGTCGGACAAGGGCTCCTCTTGCAGCAGGCCGGGATTCCCGTAGCGGTCATTCTGATTGCGGTCTTCGAGCACGACCGGCTGCGCGTTGCCGGAGAGATCGTGCAGCGTCGAGCGCAACCACTTGCGATCGCGGTCGAACTCGCTCGAGAGCACGAGCGCGGGATCGCGAAACCACGTCAGATCGCGCGCGCGGTGCTCGACCTTGAACAGCTCCTGCGGCTCGCCCTTCGCGCGCACGTCGAGCTCCAGCCAACGATCGCGGTGCGCGACCTTGACGTTCGGGTCGCCCCCATCGAGCGCCTCGACCCACACGAGCCGCGCCGGATGGCCCGCGCGCCAAGCGATCGAGCGCGGAACGGTCGGCACGCCGTCGATCGGGATCGCGTCGAGCAGGCCGTGGCGCTCGATCGTGCGCACGAGGGCACCGCGCGCGTCCCACACGTCCGTGCGCGCGGGAAAGCGCTCGAGCGTCATCACGTAGGAGTACGGCCGCTCGAGCGTCGTCACGAGCCACCACTGGCCGTCGGGCGAGCTGCGGAACGACGTCAGCGCTCCGCTCGCGCCGATGTCGCGCGCCTCCTTGCCGTCCCAACGCACCGTCGCAAGCTGGGCCTGCGCGAAGTGCTCGAGCAGCGCGCTGTCGTGTTCGTCGCGCAGCAGGTCCTGATAGGTGCGCACCGGCGAGCGGCGGCCGCTCGACTCCTGAATCGAAGGCCCCGCGGGGGCGAGTGGCCTCGATGGCGCCCCTCCGCGCTCGTCGGGAATGCGCTTGAAGGCGAGCGAAGTGCCGTCGGGCATCCACTGGAAGCCCGCGAACAGCGTGTTGAGTCCCTTGGCCACGCGGCGCGGCACGAACTCGCGCACGTCGCAGCACCACAGCTCGACGTCATCCTGCCAAACCAGCGTGAACGCGAACAGGTGGTCCTTGTGCGACCACGATGTGCTCCCGATGCGCGCGCCCTCGGGCAGAGGCACGCGGCGCTGCGTGGTGCCTGCGAGGTCGCGCAACACCAGCCCCGTCTCGAAGCTCGTGCGGTGCGAAGCGTTCGTGCGCGGATCGACGCGCAGGCCCGCGAGGCCGACCCACGGCCGCGCGACGTCTTGGATCGAGGGCAGCGACGGCCGCTCGACGAGCAGCATCCAGCGACCGCCCGGGCTGGGCTGCGCGCTCGGCGTCAGCGGCGCATCGACGAGCTCGACCACCTCGCTCGGCGGCGAGCGATAGCCATCGCTGGAAAACACGGCGCACAGGAACACAGCGGCGACGGACGTGAGCATCGGGACCTCCAGTCACGGGTGAGGAGCGCCGATTCTAGGGCGCGCGAGCCCTTGCCCGACCCGCCAGCCCCCGCCATTCTCACACCCGCATGAGCCCCGAACCTCGAGAACGCCTCGACGACCGCGCGCTGATGCGCCGCGCGATCGAGCTCGCCCGCACCTCGATCGGCAGCGGCGGCGGACCGTTCGGCGCCGTCGTCGCGCGCGAGGGGATCGTGATCGCCGAGGGCCAGAACCGCGTCACGGCGTGGAGCGACCCCACCGCCCACGCCGAGGTGGTCGCGATTCGCTCTGCGTGCAAGGCGCTCGCAGCGTTCCAACTCGAGCGCTGCACGGTGTATTCGAGCTGCGAGCCGTGCCCGATGTGCCTCGGGGCCTTGTACTGGTCGCGCCCCGCGCGTCTGGTGTTCGCCTGCACGCGCGTCGATGCCGCCCAGGCGGGCTTCGACGACGAGCTCATCTACCGCGAGCTGCCGCTGCCCGTCGCGCAGCGGCGCCTGCCGACCA
>VGZD01000087.1 GCA_016872715.1 Planctomycetota bacterium | reverse complement strand
CGGACTGGGAGGCGGCGTGGCGCAGGCGACGCGCGGGCTGGAGCAGGAAGCGCGTCAAGTCACCGGTCGGCACCACCTGCGCCACGACCTGGCCCTGCAGGGACGGCGTCGCGATGCCGTAGAGGAGCTGGAATGTGTCGAAAGCGTTGAGCCGCGTCGGATCCATCGGCTCGCTGAAGAGCAGCGAGAAGGTGGAGTTGGTCGAGATGCCCGTGCCGACGCCCGAGAGCGGGGCGGGCTCGACCTTGATCCAGCACTCGGGCCGGTTGATCTGGTCGATGGTGCGCTGCCACGGCGTGCGGAACTCGCCGCTCTGCGTCGGCTGCACGAGCGGCGGGTTCGTGGCGCTGGTGACCAGCCGCAGCCTGACATTCGACACGACACCCGCCGACGGCGTGGCACCGGTCTCGTACACCTCGGCGAGCTGACCGCTGATTTCGACCACATCCCCAATGCGCGGCTGCACCGCGCAGGCCGCGGTCGCGAAGGTGATCGTCGCGGTGACATTGGCACCCACCTGAGCGGTCGGGGAGACGCTCACCTTCTGGGCCGAGAACAGCTGCGGCGGGAGCGTGTCCTGCAGAAAGCCATTGAACGGGTCCTGCGTGACGGTCGTGCGGCCGCCCGAGCGGAAGGCGCGCACCACATCGAGGGACGACGAGAAGGGGTCGGTGCTGCCGTTGCCGTTGAACGACAGCGCCGTGCCGCCCTTGCTGCGCAGAACTTGGAATTGGGTGCCGGGGACGGTGCGGGTCGGGATACGCAGCGCGATGTTGGGCTGAGCCGTGTTCTGGGCCTCGGGCAGGCCGAGGCTGTTGACCGGGAGCACCGGGTTCGTCGACGAGGCCTCGAAGGGCGAAACCGTGAAGTCCACGAGGATGCGCGAGGTGAAGTACACGCCCCCCACCAGGTCGCCAAAATTCGGATCCGGGATGATGCGCGTGCTCTGCAGCGTGGTCGGCGGGTAGCCTATCTTGACCTGCACCGTGGTCTCGGTGATCGACGCGGCGTCGACGAGGTCGTTCAGAGTGATCGCGAGGGCGCCGTTGCGCGGCACCGAGGTGAACGGCGGGAGCTCGCTCGGATCGAGGCTCTTGTCGATCATGATCTGCAGCGTTCCCTGCAGCGGCGCGATCAAGCTGCGGAACGCCGCGCTCGGCTGGCCCGTCGACGGGTCGGCGGAGTAGGGCTCGCTCATCGTCAGGCGCTCGACGCCCGTGCTCAGCTCGCGCGAGAGCACGTAGCTGGGGTCGGCGACGATGTCGGCCGCGATCAAGTAGTCCTTGAAGATCCGCACCGGCGTGCCACCGACGGACAGCGGCGCGTAGACGTCCACCAGACGTCCCCAATTGACCCCCGTGACGCGGAAGTTGGCGCTGTTGCCGCCGGAGTTGGTGGACACTTCGTAGCGCTCGTTCGCGGATCCCGGCACGATCTGGAGCGAGCCGGTCGGGCTGTTCGAGCCCGAATCCGCGCTCGTACCATCACAACCGGCAAAGCTGGCGCAGGCGCCGACGAGGGCCATGAGCGCCCAGCGCGACATGAGTTGGTGTCGAACGGTCATGGGAGAGGATCGCTGTCGGGAAAAAAGACGGTCGGGGGAACCGCGCTCCCGGCGAGGCCACCGCGCGCGGAGGCTTCGACGAGAGACACCTGTCTGAGACGCACGCAGCGCGGCACTCTCGCGAGAACCGCGCCGAACACGCCCGCGTTGGAATCCGTGGTCGTCGTGGGATCACTGGTACTGGAAGGGTAGCCGCAGGCGCAGGAACTCGAGCGCGGGGATCGGGTTCGTCGCCGACAACGGCTGGCCACCGGCCGCGATGTCGAACGCGACGTTGAAGCGCACGAAGCGCAGGTTGCGGTTCGACGACGCGGTGTTGAGGGTGTTCACGTTGAACGTGGGTCCAACAATCGCGCCCAGATTGGGTGCACCCGTCGCGGGATCCGCGGTGGTGGCTTCGAAGGTCAGACGGATGCCGTCGAGCGGCACGAAATCCTGAGCGCCCGAGCTCGTGACGCGGAAGAACGCCCGGTGCAAGGTCACGCGCGCGTCGGCGAGGTTGAAGCCGATCATCGACGGGCCGTCGCCGTCGGTGGTCAGGGTCAGCCGGTTGTTGAGCGCGTTGAAGCTCGCGGCCACGACCTCGAAGCGCCGCTGGGTCGTCGGCGCGCCGACGGCCGGGCTGGCGAAGTTGAGGATCGTGTGCTCGAGCAGCGCGGGGTTGTCGAGCAGCGTCTGGCTGGATGTGCCGACAAGGCTCGTCGCGTCCATCACGAGTTGGTAGCCCGCGGTCGCACCCGTCTGGATCACGAACGGAGGCGTGACGCCCAGCACATCGATCGTCCCCGGTCCGAGGATCGGCGACGCGAGCGGGACGATGCCCGTGACCGGGTCACGCTGCACGAGGCCCGTCGTGGAGTCGATGCCCTCGAACGAGAAGGTGACCGGCTTGTAGGGCGACGCAGCGCCGTTGAAGCCACCCTCGCCGAGCGCAATCCAGTTCGAGCGCGCCTTCGAGATCCTCCCGAAGGTCGGGATCATCTTGGTCGTCGGCGCAGCCAGCGTGTTGTCGCGCGAGAGCGGCGGCGGCGCACAGATTTCGTTGAGCGAGATGCCGGCCGCCGTGGGCAGGATGATGTCCGCCTGCGACACGGAGGCCGGGCCGACGATGCCCGCTGAGGTGTGCAGCTGGATGATGCCCGGGCCACCGTCGCCACCCGCCCCGTTGACGAGGCCGCGGCAAGCGTTGGTGCCGGTGGTCGGATAGCCCGTCGGGCAAGCATCCTGCAGGGGCTGCGTCTCGCGCTGACCCGTGGTGCTCTGGATGCCACCGCCGAGGTCGCCGTCGCCCGCGCCACCCTGACCGCCGCGGCAGTCGATGGCGAAGCTGACGTCGCTGACGTTGGCGAAGTTGACGCCGACCTTGGCGCTGAAGTCGATCTTCTGGGAGCTCTGGAGCACCACGTGGCCGCCCGAGCCACCGCCCGAGCCGCCGCCGACGCGGTTGAGGAAGATGGTGTTCTCGCCGCCGCCGCCGACGCCGCCGCGGGCGAGCAGGGTGCCGTTCGCGCCGAACACGATCGGGCCGAGGGCCATGATCTGCACCGAGCCGCCGCCACCGGCGCCGCCGGAGCCCTTCTCGTCGCCAGCCGGGCTCCACGGTCCGGGGAAGCTGCCCGACACGACGCGCGAGGCGTCGCCGCCCGCGCCACCGCCGGAACCCGCCCACGGCTTCGAGAGCTCGCCGACCACGACGGTGGTGGTGCCGATGATGTACTGGTTGCCGAAGAAGTTGTTGCTCGGGTTGGGGTCGCCGAAGGGCGACGGAGCGACCGCGCCGCCGCGGGCCGGACCGGGGCCAGAGATAGCGCTGTTGGTGGCGAGGGCGTTGTTGAAGCCCGGCTCGGCGTCGTAGCCGATGCGGCGCTGGTCGAACAGCGCGCCGGTGGGCGCGAAGTTGGCGAACTCGTTGCGCCCGAGGACGCCGCCGCCGCCACCGCCGCCGCGGCGCGTGTTCTCGCCCGCCGCGTTGCTCCAACCGGTCTCACCGCCCTGACCGCCGAGGTCCGGCACGCCGAAGGCACCGAAGCCGCGAGTTCCACGGGGCGACGAAGCCGTCGTGAGCGGGCTGCCCGTGCCACCCTTGCCGCCACCGGCCTGACCGGGCGAGCCCGGCTCCGGAACGTTGGTGACGTTGAGCGTGTTGACGCCCTGATTGCTGGTCCCGCTGACATCGACCTTGCCGCGGATCACGACGCGCCCCGAGGCCATCAGGGTGAAGGGGTTCGGCCCCTCGACCTTGAGCAGTCCGCCGCTGTCGACATAGAAGTCGTTCACATCCACCACGCCGCCGACGATCGTCTGCTGGCCGGTCGGGATGACCTGCGTGATGTTGTCCGAGTTGGGCGCGAAGGTGATCTGGTAGCCGTTGATCGTGCCGTTGGACGTGTTGAAGATGACGATCTCACCACTGTCGATGAACCAGTCGAAGTTGCCGCCCGGGCCGCCGGTTCCGGTGAACGAGAACTTGGCCTTGAGCTCGCCGTCGCCCCAGTCAGCGCGCGGCTCGGCGAACGAGACGCTGGCGTCGTTGTTCGCGGTCGTGTCGAAGTCCTCGAGGATGTGGTCCGCGAGCGTCGCGGGGTTGATCGGGAAAGCCTGCGTGGCGGCCTCGGCGAAGCCCACCTGCTGGATCGGGTTGGTCTCACCGATGATGTCCGAGAATTCCGCTGCGATGACCGCGCGCAGGTCAGCCGACGGCGGAAGCACACCGGTCGGCGTCAGGCGCAGGCGCGCACCGGGCACCGCGACCGTGTCGCCCGAGTTGTCCGTGCCGAGGATCGAGCAGTTCGACTCGAGGGTCACGGTCGTCGTCAGCGGCACCCAGACCGGGTTGGCGGCACCCGAGTCCGCGGTGAACTCCCAACGCAGGCGGTTGGAATTCACGTTGAGCGAGCTCGGATCGACGGCCTGATTGATGCCGACGATCAGCGCCACCTGCGTGTTCGAATTCGACAACTGGTTGAGCGGCAGGTCGATCGGCGGGTCGAGCGTGAGCGTCGCGCCGTCGGACTTGAAGTAGTGGCGCGTGCCCGAGGGGCCGCCGACCTCGACGTAGGTCGGGTTGAACGACGCGAGCACGTTCAAGTCGCTGTCCGAAGGCAGGTCCGTGCGCTCGACGTTGGCGACCGGCGGGCCGACCTTGGTGTCGAGGTACAAGTTGAGCGGGTTGGCCGAGACCGGCGTGGTGAAGCGCCGAGTCTGGGAGGCGGCGAGGGCCACGCCATTGCGAGCACGGATCGGCAGGGTCGAGCTCTTGTCG
The DNA here is from genome assembly GCA_016872715.1 of Planctomycetota bacterium. Lineage (GTDB taxonomy): Bacteria > Planctomycetota > UBA1135 > UBA1135 > F1-120-MAGs118. The sequence continues at coordinate 11,778 of VGZD01000087.1, read as the reverse complement.
ACGCCGATCAGGTTCAGCTCGTAGCTGTAGGCCGCGTCGTTGTTCAGCGGGTCCGTGCCCGACTTGAGCCCCGCGTCCGACAGGTCGTCGCGCGTGGGGCACAGGGGCTGGAACACGATCGTGCGACCGCCGTCCTCGGTGTAGAACTCGCCCGTCGCCGGCGCCCCATTCGGACGGCGGACATTGAACGAGTTGAGGGTCACGCTCGCGAAGTCGATCGGCTGGTTGAAGCTGACCCGGATCGGGCGATTGATGCGCCAGATCGCGCCCTCGACCACGTTCACCGCGGTGACCGTGAGGGTGCTCGAGGGCGAAGCCGCGCCACCGCTGCAACCCGCGTGAAGCAGGAGTGCCGCGAGGGCCGCCGAGGAGAAGAGCAGCTTGCTGGAGCCGTTACGCATGGAGAGGTTCATGTGGGGGACTGTGCGTCAACGACGGAAAGCGAAGCCCAGCGAGGTGAGCTCCGGGACGAGGGACGAGTTGGGGTTGGCCACGAAGGTCACGCGCGCTTGGAAGAAGCGTGCGCCGGTCAAGGCCGAGACCGTGCTCTTCCAGCCGCGGTTGTTGGTGTCGACGGGGTTGTTCAAGTACAGCGGGGTGAAGACAAGGTTGGTGTTGCCACCGATCGTCGTCTGCTGCGCGCCGGTGTACGAGTCACCGTAGGGATCGAGGTTGCCGGCGTTCGCGTAGGGAAGCACGCCCGCGGGAGGCGGCGGATTGGCGAGCGTGATCGCCGTCGCGGCGCGGTAGGCGACGACCACCTGAGTGCCGCTCGGCTGCAGGTCCGGGCTCGGCTCGATCACCGGATCCGCGAACAGCGTGCCCGTCGCGAGCGCGTCGAACCAGATCGTGTGCATGCGCGAGATCCGCACGAGGAAGTCGCCCTGACCGTAGTAGAAGACGTTGTCGCGACCGGGCGCGGGCAAGCCATTCTGCGGGTAGCCGCCGGTGGCGGCGACCTCCGAGTCCGGCTGGACGATCTTGATCTGGGTGGGGTTGTTCACGTTCACGCCACCCGTCGAGTACATGCGGAAGTAGGGCAGCGCGGACGAGTTGATCGCCAGCGCGACCTTGAAGCCGTTCTGGCCGCTGGCCTTGGAGTCCGGATAGGTGCGGACCTCCATCAGCATCGGCAGGCCGATGGTGGGCACGTTGTTGACCGTGTAGAACTTGACCTGAGCGGCCTTGGTGACCTGTTGCAGGCGCTGGGTGTCCGCACCGTCGCCTTGGGGAGCCGCACGCTGGGTCTTGGAGGTGTCGCGCCACGTCCAGTAGATGAACTGGCTGGGATCGACATTGCGGTTGATCGGCCACGGAGCGACCACGTTGCCGGTGCTGCTGAGCCGCGTGTCCGCGTTGAGCACCGTATAGCCCTTCGACTTCGCGTGCATGACCGTCAGCGGCTCCGACGTCTCCCACGTCGCGCCGGTGTTGCCCATGCGGTTCTGGTCGAAGTTCGTGACCAACCCCGAGCCGACCCAGTTGGGGAGCAGGCCGGTGCTGAGCTCCTCGTCGGGCAGGAACTTGCAGTGCGCCAGCGACATCTGGAACTGGCTGAAGTTGTCCGACTGGACCGTGCCGGTGAACGGAGTCCACCACAGGCCCTCGACGTCGACGTTGTGGTTGGCCTCGTCGCGCAGGCCAAATCCGACGTCGTGGTAGCGCCACACGCCCATCAGCTTGCTGCCGTAGTTCGAGAGCGGCGTCTGGATCGGCTGCGGGAACGGGATCATCGCGCCGACCACCGGCACCGACGCGTCCGCCACCGCCGAGAAGCGCGAGACCGAGCGCGGCTTGAGCAAGCGCCGCTGGATGTCGAACAGGATCTGGCCGCGCACTTCGGGGTTCGAGTCGCCGTCCTCGTCGCCCGAGTTGAACTTGAGGCTGATGCTGCCGCTGTCGACGGCGGCGGCCGTGGTCGAGAGCGAGAAGCGCGTCGGCGGGAGGCCGAAGCTGAGCGCATTGCCGGCGAGGTCGCTGACGCCGCCGAGCACCTCGAGCAGGTAGCGGTCCGCCTGGCCGCCGGGGAGCTGCTTGCGCAGCGGCAGCACCGGCTGGAAGGTGAACTCGCGCAGGTCGGAGGAGGGGATCACGCGCCCGATCACATTGCTGTAGAGCGCATTGGTCGACGGCTTGTTGTTGTCGTACTGGAGCGTGTAGGTGTCGAACGCCAGCACCGTGGTCGGGTCGATCGGCTCGGTGAAGCGCACGGTGATCGTGGTCAGCGGCGAGATGCCCGTGGCCGGCAGCGATGTGGGCGTCGGCGAGAAGCGCACGAAGCAGGCCGCGAACTCCGGAGCGTCGCCGAGCTGCAGGCCGCGGAAGGTGGTCAGGAACTGACCCGTGGCGTTGGCGACGGGCAGGGTGATCGGGCAGCCGTCGCACAGCTCACGCACGCGCACCGGACCGATGGTCCCGTTGGTGGCGATCGAGCCCGTGTAGGCCGTCACGACCTGCAGCCGCTGGCCCGGAACCTCGAACACATCGCCGAGGCGCGGCTTGGATGCGCAGGCGAAGGTCTGGAAGCGTGCGACGAGATCGAACGTGCCATCGGCCGCGTTCGGGTTGACCGCCCCGACCACGGTGACGATCTGCGAGCCGACGATCATGGGCGGCGTGGTGTCGCCGAGGAAGCCGTTGTCCGAGTCGCCCGTGATGTTGGTCTTGCCGCCCGAGCGGAAGCTGCGCAGCACGTCGGCGGTGGCCTTGGCCGCGTCCGTCGGTCCGTTGCCGGTGAACTCCAGCGCGCGGCCACCGAGGCTGCGCAGCACGTCGAACTGCTGGGCCGACGTCACCGGTCTGGTCGGGATGCGCACCACCACGTTGGGCTGGTTGATGTTGACCGCCTCGGGCAAGCCGAGCGAGTTGGCCGGCAAGCCCGAGCTGATGGCGTCGCTCTCGGAGACCGAGAAGTCGATCACCACGCGCGAGCTATGGAACATGCCGCCGACGAGGTCCCCGTGGTTGGGGTCGGGGAAGATGCGCGCCTCGTAGGGCAGCGTCGGCGCGTAGCCGGTGAGCACGCGCACATTGGTCGGCGTGACCGTGCCCGGATAGGCCACGTTGGTCGGGCTGGGCGAACCGCCGTCGTCGAGCACGTCGTTGAAGCGCAGCACCAGCACCGAGTTGCGCGGCACGGCCGTGAACGGCGGCAACTCCGCCGGATCGAGGCCCTTCTTGAGCAGCACTTGCAGGTTGGCCTCGGCCGCGAGCAAGAGCTGGCGGAACTCGTCGCTGGCGCCGCTGCGCAGGATCGTCAGGCGTTCGCGCTCGGTCAGCGGGTCGCGCTCGAGGCGGTAGTTGACGCCGTCCGACGCGAGCTCGGAGGCGATCACGAAGTCGCGCAGCCGCTCGGTGGACGAGTCGTTGGCATACACGTCGACCAGTCGACCCCAGTACGACTCGATCAGCCGCAGGGCCACGGTGGAGCCGCCCGAGTTGCTCTCCACGAGGAAGGAACGGCCGCTGGCGGGGTTGGAGAGCAGCGTGCCTTCGGGAGTACCCGAACCGCTCTGGCCGCCGCCGCTGCCGCTGCAGGCGGACAGCGCGAGGGCGCAGGCGGCGAGCGGGAGGCCGAGGCGGCCGCGAGCGACAGTCGGCAGGGAACTACGCGGAGCGACGGAGGTCGACGCGGGGCTCGTGCCCAGACGCTGGTAGGGCTTCATCGAGGGGTCTGTGGGGAGTGGCGCAGGGAGGGGAAGGGCAGAAACGCGGAGGCGCTCCCACCCGAGCCGCGACGCGTGCGAGGTGAGTCGATGGGGCGCGGATGATATAGAGGGCAGGGCAAAGGTTGTTCCAGCGAGCACCTTTTTTTGGATGCCGGTCGGACGCGCGGCCCGCGCCCTCGCAGCGGGCCCGACGCGATCGTGGAAGCCCGTCCGGCCCACCGTCCATGCACAGACTCCCCTCGAGCAACCGCCTCGGCTCGCCGGAATCGGTGGTCCGCGACGGCGCGCGGATCTAGGGCGCACCGCCCCGTCGCCGACCCGGTCACGGGGCTCGCACGGCGGTCAGGACTGGGTTCGTGGCTCATGGGGCGCGGGAGCAGGTGCAAGACCCGCGGGCGCCGCAGTACAAAGAGTGTGCCGCGCGCGCGAACTCACACGCCCAGCCGCGTTGCGCGCTGTAACTGCTTGTCAATAAACGACTTATGGATCTGCTGCGAGCCAGAGCAGGCGACCCGACCGGTCCTTTCGCGCCGGCGGGGGCTCAGCTTGGGCGCCGCCCGCTGTGCGCAATCGCACACTTGTGGTCAGAGGGCGCGCGACTCGACCGCGCCGCGCCGGAAGCCCTGAGCGAGGGCGTGGGCCTCGCTGTGGCACAGCACGAGGTGCTCGGGTCGGATCTTGCGGGCCTCGGCGCTCTCGCGCTCGAAGAACACGCCCGAGCTCGCCGACCCCACCACGTTGGCCTGCAGCTCCTGCGAGCAGAACCCGCAGTACGCACGCACCGGGAAGCGCGAGGCGAGCCGGAACAGCGGCTTGACGTGGCGGGTCTCGGTCCTCGAGATGCAGGTCGGATTGGTGCAGGGGTTCTCGCCCATGCGCTGGGTGTGGAAGCGCTCTTCCGGCGTGCGCGCGGGGGTCTTGAGGTCGATGCGACCTAGCAGGAAGGCCAGGATCGCCATGCGGATCGGCACCCCGCGCGCCGCCTGCTTGAAGTAGATGCTGCGCGGATCGGCGTCGAGCTCGGGCTGGATCTCATCGCGGCGCGGCAGCGGATGCATGACCACCGCATCCTTCAGCGACGCGGCCTTCATCTGCTGGGGACCGAGCTGCTGGTACTTGGTGATCGGCAGGTCCTTGTCCGTGAAGCGCTCGGTCTGGGGGCGCGTCATGTAGAGCGCGTCGACACGCTCGACCGCCAGCCCCTTGCTCGCGTCCGTGAACAGGCTCAGCTGGTGCGGTTTCTGCGGCGTGAGGTACATCGCGTCGCAGGCCTCGGCGAGCTCGCCCAGCCGCGACGTGTCGGCGCGCACCGGCTCGACGCCGAACTCCTCGCGCAGCCGCTGCATCACATAGTGGGGCAGCTCGAAGCCCGGCTGCGGCGTGCACACGATGTTGGCCCCAAAGCGGGCGAGCGCGTACACGAACGAGTGGATCGTGCGGCTGTAGCGCAGGTCGCCGGCGAGCACCACGTGGATGCCGTCGATCCGGCCGCGCTCTTCCCACAGGTTGTAGAGGTCGCACAGGGTCTGGGTCGGATGCTCGTGAGAGCCGTCGCCGGCGTTGACCACCGGGATCGGCGAATACTGCGCCGCGAGCCGCGCCGCGCCTTCGCTGGCGTGGCGCAACACGATCACGTCCGCATAGGCCCCGCCGACGACGCGCACCGTATCGGCGAGCGACTCGCCCTTCGACGCGGAGGTCGACTTCATGTCGGCGGCCGTGAGCACGCCGCCGCCCAGGCGCAGCATCGCCGACTCGAACGACAGGCGCGTGCGCGTCGAGGGCTCGTAGAACAGGCTGGCCGAGATCAGCCCCGGACACAGGTGCGCGAAGGCGCGCGGATCGGCGGCGAAGGCGCGCGCGTGCTCGAACAGGGCGCGGATCTCGGCCAGCGAGAGGTCGTCGATCGAAACGAGGTGTCGGGGGTCGGCCATGGACGAGCCGCGCACTCCGCCGGGCGTGGCGGAAGTCATCCTGCGCTCCGAAGGCGGAAGGTTAGGGATTGGGAGCGCGCCGATCAACGCGGTGGAGCGCGCAGGGCGCGCAGACACTCGAGCGCGCGCTCGCGTCGGCCTTGCTCCAGCTCCGCCTGCGCGCGCGCGAGGGTCGCGCGCTCCCCACCGTCGAGCGCGACCAGCGCCCCAGGCTGCCAGGGGTCCTCCGGCACCCTGAGCGCCTCGCGCAGGCGCGCGGCGACGAGCGCGCGCGCGGCCTCCGGCGCGGCGCGCGCCGAAATCGAGTGCGTCGACGTCGCGCCGCCCAAGTCCGCGCGCGAGCGCAGCTCGATCCAGCGGCCGTCCCGCTCCGCCGGCGGCGCGAGCGGCCGATCGACCGGCGAGAGCCACAGCACGATGTCCGCAGTCGCGCGCAGCGCCGCCCCGAGCCGCTGGCCTTCGCGCTCGAGGTCGTCGGCCTCGCTCGCGCGCTCACCGGCCGTGTCCACGAGCTCGAACGCGTAGTGCCCGAGCATCACCCGCTCGACGACCGCGTCGCGCGTCGTTCCCTCCCGCGCGCTCACGATCACGCGCTCGCCGCCGTGGAGCACGTTGAACAGGGTCGACTTGCCCGCGTTGACAGGTCCGGCGAGCACCACGCGCGCGGGCTCGAGCGCCGTGCGCGCCCACGCGCTGCGCGCGCGCAACGCGGAAAGTTCGCGCGCAAGTTGCGCCTCGGTGCAGAACTCCATGCGCGCGCACGCGCGCTCGAGCGCACCCTCGAGCTGGTCGAGCACGATGCGCGCCGCGCGCTCGCACGCTGCCTCCGCGAGCCGTCGCTCGAGGCTCCCGCGATCCTCGGGCGGCTCGCTACATCCAAACAGCTCCAGCAAGCGTCGCACGAGCGGTCGACTGCCGTGCACGTGCAGCTCGGCGCGCTCCTCGCTCTCGCACCACGCCAGCGCCTCGTCGAGTTCCAGTCCCTCCGCGCGCGGACGCACGAGCGATAGCGCGCCGACGGGCAGAGCCGTCGCGCACGCGGCCTCGAGCACGGCGCGCGCGCGCGCGCCGCGCAGCTCGATCACGCTCACGCCTCCGGCAGCGCGGGCCGTGAGTTCGCGCGCGACCAACTCACTCATCGCCCGACTCACTCATCGCCGCAGTCCGTGCCTGCGCGCCGGCGCAGCTTCGTCGAGCAGCGCGGCCAATAGGCCCAAGTGCACGAGCTCCGGCTCGTGGCGCACCTCGCCTGGGAACAGCGTCGGCTCGAGCAGAAGTTGCGCCGCGCCGCCGGACACGACGATGCCGACGTCACCGCCGAGCGCGTGCTCGATGCGGCGGCTGAGTTCGAGCACGGCGCCGCGGAAGCCGTGCAGCACTCCGCTCCGCAGCGCCGAGGGCGTGTCCACGCCGAGCGCGCTCACCGCGCCGTCGACGTCCACCAGCGGCAAGCGCGCCGTGAACTCGTGCAACGAACGCGCGAGCAGCGCGGGCCCGGGCGCGATCGCGCCGCCGAGGAAGCACGGCTTGGGCGCGGCGGCGAGCGCATCGACCGTGACGGCCGTGCCCGCGTCGATCACGACGCAGCTCGAGCCCGTGAGCTCCCACGCTCCGCGCGCGGCGAACAGGCGATCGCGTCCGACCGTGTCGGGCGTGCGCGTGAGGTTCTCGACCCCCGGCGCGAGCTCGCGGCGCACTTCGATGCCGGCCGCGGCGAACTCGGCCACCACGCGCTCCTCGAGTCCCGGCGCGGCCACGCAAGCGAGCGCCGCACATTGCGCCTTGCCACGGGCAATCCAGTCGCGCAGCTCGCGCTCGAAGCGCGCGTCGGCGTGCGCGAGCGTCGCCGCGCCGACCAGCCGCAGGCGACAGTCCCCCTCGAGCTCCCAGTGCCGCAGCTTCAGCGCGCTGTTGCCGAGATCGAGCGTGCAGAGCTGTCGCGTCACTTCTTCTTCGGCGAGTAGTAGGTCACGGTGCGAGTCTGGCCCTTGTTCCAGATCTCGACCTCCCACGCGTCGTACTTGTCCTTGTTGTTCTTCACGTACACGATCGCCTCCTCCTTGCTGGAGACCGGGTGACCGTTGATCGACTTGATCACGTCGCCTTCCTCGACGCCGTGGCGAGCGGCGAGCGAGCCGGGCTTGACCTGCTTGATCTCGATGCCGTCGAAGCGCTTGGTCTTCGGATCGCGGTGGCGATCGATCGAGATCTCGCTGGTCATGATCTCCGCGAAATTGTCGTTGATCTCCTGCGCGTCCTCGAGGCCGACGCGGTACTTGGTCGGGCTGATCCGCACGGTCTGCGCCTCGGGCGGAGCATCCGGCCGCCGCGACACGAAGCTCTCCACGGAGTTGGCGCGCGAGAGGGGCGCGTGCCCCTCGCCGACGAAGGCATAGTGCTTGGTGAGCGAGAACGGCGTCGGAGCCACGAGCTCGTTCTCGCGCCCCGCCTCGTTGGTGAAGCGAAATTCGACGTTGCCCGGGTAGATCGCGGAGATCTCGATCTGGTTCAAGCGGCCATCGAGACGATCGCCTCCGCGCTTCAGGTACGTGCCATCGGAGTAGGTCGGCGCCACGACCATGGCGGTCGACTTGTACTTGAACACGACTTCGCTCGCCGCGGGGTTGGCGCCGTCGTAGCGAATGGCGCGAATCTGGATCAGGTCGCGCACCAACTCGCGCGGCGCGTCGGCGCCCTTGGGCGCCTCGACCTGCTCGACCGGCTTCTCCGGCGGCGGCTTGCCGCTCCAATCGAACTGCTTGAGGCCGCGCTCGACGGACGAGGCCGCCAGCACGTTGTCCCTGTGCTCGCTGACCTCCGGCACCTTGGACAGGACGCTCGCCATGCGATCGACAGGCACCTGCTTGTTCCACTCCTCACGCTTGGTGAGCGAGAGCGCGAGGTAGGTGACCATGCCGGTCCCGAGCAGGCCGGTGACGCTCCAGACGACGAGCTTGTGTTGGGCGGTGTTCATGGTGTCCTTGGAGGGGCGATGCTACTCCCGGGCCCGCGGGGGGTCCAAGCGCCGAAGCGAGCTCCTCGCCCTCCAGACGACCCGCGGGCGGGTTTCTTCCCCGCTCCAGCGGCTAGCCTCGGCCGGAGCTGGAAGTGATGCCGCGCAGGGCGAGCACGAGCTCGTCGGGGCGGTCGCTGGCGGCGAGCCCGTCCTCCAAGGTCACCAGCCCCGACTGCACCAACCTGCGCAGGGACTGGTTGAACGAATACAGGCCCGGCGTGGCCGCCTGCTCGATCGTGCGCATCAGCTCGCCCGTCTCGCCCTTCTCGATCAGCTCGCGCACGCGCGGCGTCTGCACGAGCAGCTCGAAGGCCGGCACCATCCCGCGTCCAGCCGCGCGCGGCAAGAGGCGCTGCGACAGCACGCCGGCCAGATTGTCGGACAGTCGCGTGCGCACCTGCCCATGCTGTTCCGCGGGGAAGAACCCGAGGATGCGGTCGATGGTCTGGGCGGCGTTGACCGTGTGCAAGGTCGACAGCACGAGGTGGCCGGTCTCGGCCGCGTCGAGCGCCGCCGTCACGGTCGCACGGTCGCGCATCTCGCCGATCTGGATCACATCCGGGCTCTGGCGCAGCGCATGGCGCAGTCCCTCCTGAAAACTCCCGCAGTCGATGCCGACCTCGCGCTGGCTGATCACGCAGCGCTTCTCGCTGAACAGCACCTCGATCGGATCCTCGAGCGTGATCACGTGCCGATCCATGCTCTGGTTCATCAACTCGACCAGCGCCGCGAGCGTGGTCGACTTGCCCGAGCCGGCGATGCCGGTCACGAGCACCAGTCCGCGGCGACGCTGCGCGATGCGCGCGAGGTCCGCCGTCGGCAGCTCGAGCGCCGCAAGCTCGGGCGCGCTCTCGCTGATGCGTCGCACGACGACCGCGGGCTCCCCCATCTGCTTGTAGGCGTTCAGTCGAAAGCGCCCGAGTCCATCGAGCTGCAGCGCCGCATCGGCCGAGCCGTGCTCGCGCCAGTGCGCCATGCGATCGGCGCCCATCACGCCTTCGAGCACCTCGAGCAGCGCGCCCGCATTCGGAACGCGTCCGGGCAGGAACATGATGCGACCGTCGATGCGCGTCGAGGGCCGACCGCCCGCGCGCAGGATCAAGTCGCTCGCACCCGTCTTGACCATCACGCCGAGCCAAGCCTCGACCTTGTGGCGCGGGCTGAGTGCGTTGAAGCGCGAGGCCTCGGCACCGTCGACCGGTGCGGGCTCGCTCGCGCGCACGGACTCCGCGTTCGGACCCGCCGCCGGCAGCGGCGCCGCGGGTGCCGCCGCACCCTCCGGCCGCAGCGCAATGCTGCGCGTCGCGGGCGTCGGCTCGGCCGCGGCCCGACTCGCGCGCTGCTCCCAAGGCGGCGCCTCCCAGCCCGGACTGGCGGGGCGAGACGCAGGACGAGGGTCGGGGCCTTGGGAGTTGGGCGGCTGGGTGCTCACGGGTGGCGCGGGTGCGCGCCTGCCCACAAGCGGCACAGGGAGCCCCGTGTCCCGCCAGATCGACCTAGGTCGGTGCCAACCTTGAGCGGTGCCTGGGGCGAGCGTCCGCCGGCGCCGCTAGCCCGCGTCAGCGGCGCGCCAAGACATGGGCCGCGCGCAGCACCTCGTCGAGCCCCGTGCCGAGTACCGCCGACAGGCGCAGGACGCGCGACGTGTCGCCGCCGCCGACGCGCGCCCCCGCGATGCCGCGCTCGAGCGCTTCCGCGCGCGCCAACGCCTCCTCGTCCTCGCACTTGCTCGCCACGACGAGGCGCGGTTTCTCGTAGAGCTCCGGGCTCGAGCGCGCGAGCTCGGTGTCGACCACGCGCCAGCTCTCCAGCGGATCACCGCCGAGCTCCGGCGAGACATCGACCAAGTGCAGCAGCACCTTGCAGCGCTCGACATGCTTGAGGAACTGGTGCCCGAGGCCCTTGCCCTCGCTGGCGCCCTCGATCAGTCCCGGCAGGTCGGCAACGACGAGCGTGTCGAAGTCGCCGACGCGCGCGATGCCGACATTGGGCGAGAGCGTCGTGAACGGATAGTCCGCGATCTTCGGCGTCGCGGCCGTGATGCGCGAGAGCAGCGTCGACTTGCCGGCGTTGGGCAGACCGACCAGACCGACCTCGGCGAACAGCTTGAGCTCCAGCCGCACCTCGCGCACCTCGCCGTCCTTGCCCTTGGTCGCGATGCGCGGCGCCTGCCGCACGGCGTTGGCGAAGTGCGGATTGCCCAGACCGCCGTCGCCGCCCTGAGCCACCACGAGGCTCTCGCCCAGTGTCTTCAGATCGCGCAGCAAGTTGCCGTGCTCGACCTCGAACACCTGCGTTCCGACGGGGACCTCGAGCACGAGATCTTGGGCGTCGCGTCCGGCCTTGTTCTTCGTGCCACCCGGCTCGCCGTCGCGCGCCGCGTACTTCAGCCTGCGACCGAGATCGAGCAGCGAGTTGACGTGCTCGCTGGTCTTGAGCACCACGCTGCCGCCGCGTCCGCCGTCACCGCCGTCGGGACCACCCTTGGCCACGAACTTCTCGCGGTAGAACGACACCAAGCCGTCGCCGCCCTTGCCGGCCTGCACATGGATCACGGCTTCGTCGCGGAACATGGGTTCGAGCTCGTCGTGGAGTGGAGCGGAAGACTGCCGGCGCTCCGGGGACGACCGCGGCGGCCGAGCCCCGCATCGGGACCCGCCGCCGCCGGTACGAAGCGCGCGCGTGCGCTAGTTCGCCGCGGGCTCGACCACCACGCGGCGCTGCGTGGCGAAACGAACCGTGCCGTCGACGAGCGCGAACAGCGTGTAGTCGCTGCCCATGCCGACATTGCGACCGGGGTGGAACTTCGTCCCGCACTGGCGGACGATGATCGAGCCCGCCCTGACCGTCTGGCCACCGTAGACCTTCACGCCACGGAACTGCGGGTTGGAGTCGCGACCGTTGCGGGTGGAACCTTGACCCTTCTTGTGTGCCATGTCGTTCAGCCCTCGATGTTCTGGATCTTGACCCGGACGTAGGCCTGACGGTGGCCGCGCTTCTTGCGCACATTCTTGCGGCGCTTGAAGCGGAAGGCGATGACCTTGTCGCCCTTGACCTCGCCGACCACCTCGCCCGTGACCTTGGCGCCCGCGACAAAGGGCTTGCCGATTCGGACCGAGCCCTCGTTGCCGAGGAGTGCCACCGAGTCGAAGGTGATCTG
>VGZD01000086.1 GCA_016872715.1 Planctomycetota bacterium | reverse complement strand
GGTTCGAGTGCGCGCCGACCGCTCCGGGTCTGCCGTTCGACTTCGCCGAGCCGGTGGTCGAGCCCTCGATCGATCGCCTGCCGCCCGGCACCCAGCTGCTCGTCCAGTACCGCGGTGCCACCGGCATGAACTCCACGGGCACGCGCCCGTGGGAAGATGCCAGCCAGCTCGACCCCTACGGCAACCCGCGCCCGGGCGGCACCGCCTTCACCGTGACCTTCACGGGCGGCAGCAACACACATGGAAGGACACCATGGCCGCGATCAACGACTCGCAGTTCTTCCAGGCGCGCATCACGATGGTCTCGAACCCCGTCAGCGGGGCGACGCCCGAGCTGTCCTCGCTCGGCTTTGCGTTCTTCCGCTAGTCCCGCGCGACCGTCCGCGAGCGAACGCGGCTCTCGCCCTCGGGCGGGTGCCGCGTTGCTTGCTGTCGGGCGTCCGCAGGGTGCGCGCGCTCGGAGCTAGGGATCGCGCCGCTTCGGTGCTCCAATGGCGAGCGATGACCAAAGCCGCAGTCGCACTCGTTCCGCTCGCGCTCACGAGCCTGTTGGGAGGGTGTCGGGAGAGCGCGCCCGAGCAGCGTTGGCTCGAGCTGACGCAGGTGCGGCCTCAGGATCGGCTCGGTGTGTACCTCAACGAGCGGCTGGTGCTGCATTTTTCTGAGGCGCTCGAGCCCGAGAGCGTGCACGGCGGCAGCGTGCGCGTGCTCGCGTCGGATGGTGCCGCAGCGCGCGGTCGACTCTCGGTCGAGGGGCAGCGCATCGAGTTTCAGCCCGCGCCCGTGCTGGCCGCGGACCTCGCCGACGGCGGACTGCGTCCCGCGACGCGCTACACGGTCGAGCTGGCGGGCTTCCCGCGCGCGGACGGGCTGCGCTCGCAGTCGGGCTTGCCGCTGGCGAGCAGCCTGCGCTGGAGCTTCGAGACGGTCGCCGTCACGGAGCCGCGCTCGGGCTTCGTATTCGAGGATTCGAGTCCGACGAGCGGCTCGCCGGTGATCTTGCGCTCGCTCGTGATCCGACCGCTGCAGCCCATTCGCTTGACCTGCGAGGAGCCGATCGACCCCACGACCCTGCGCTCCGAGGACTTCGAGCTCGTGCCCGAGGTCGCCCTTCCCGGGCAGGGACGCACGCGCGGCGACGTGATCCCGCTCGTGGCGCGGCTCGTGCGCAACGACGAGCGCCAGCCCTACAAGGACGATGCGGCAGTGATCGAGCTCAGGCCGCGCGACCGGCTGCTCGCGCCGGGCACGTACGGGCTCGTTCCCAAGCGCACGGTGCGCCTGCGGGATTTCGGCGGCCATCCGCTGTGGGTGTTGAACTCGAGCTACCGCGAGGGTCTCAAGCTGCGGGTGGAGCCGGCGACGGGCGAGGACGAGGGGGCGATCACGCGCCACGTCGAGAGCTTCCTCGACGCGCGCACGCTCTCGACGCAGGCCGTGAGCGGCGCGGATGGCTCCGCGCGCTGGAGCGGCAACGGGCGTGTCGAAGTGCTGTTCCCCGCGGCGGCCGGGCGCGGCAGGGATGGGGATGTCCTGCTGGCGGCGGGAGACTTGCCGAGCCGAGAGTTGCACGCCGCCACGCTCTCGCTGGCGTCGTCCACCCGCGTGTCCGCCCGAGCCGCGGGAGCGGTGGTCCTGCGCAGCCAAGGCCGGATCGAGCTCGCCGGAGAGCTGCGCAGTGAACGAGCGGAATCCGCCGCGGACCGCGCGACGCTCGAGGCCGCACTGGCGGCAGCGCGCGCGCGCCAAGGCGGACGCGCGCCCACGGTGAGCGAGGCGATCGACGCGTTGCTCGAAGCCGACGCTGCGGTCGTCGTGTTCGTGGCGGGTGCCGATCTGGTCATCTCCGGCAGCATCGAGCTCGACAGGCCGCTCGTGCTCATCGCGGGCGGCCGAATCCGACTCGCGAACGAGCGCCAACTGCGCGTCCCGCGCCTGTTGTTCCTCGACGCGGGCACGCGCCAGCTCGGCTTCACGGACGTCGGCGGAGCGCCGCTGCTCGCGCGCGCCGCCGATCTGGACTGGGTGCTCGACCCGCCGTCCTCCAATCCGCTCGTGCGCCCGCTCAAGCTGGCGCTGGTTTCGTCCTCGATTCCGCCCGCTGGCGGAGCCGCGCGCTGGCGCAGCACGCCGACCGTCAACCTGCGGGCAGGGGCCGGTGCGGCGCGCGTCTTGTACGTCGGTGAGCATGCGCCGAACGCGGGCTCGCGCGCGCCGGACGTGGTCGTGGACGATCCCGCCGCCCTCGTCGATTGCCCAACCGTACGACTGCTCGTCGAGCTCGAGGTCTTCCCGGGCCCGAGCTGGGATCCGCCGTTCGTCGATGACGTGACGCTGGAATACGAGCCCCTCGGGCCGAAAAGGGATCGGTGAGCTTGGCCGCGCTGTCTCCCCTCGCTCTGGCCGCGACCTGCGCCGCCTTCGGCCTGTGCGTGGGCTCGTTCCTCAACGTGGCCATCTACCGCTTTCCCAAGCAGCACCTGACGGTCTGGCGGCCCGCGCGCTCGTTTTGCCCGGGGTGCGAGCGGCAATTGGGGTGGTCGGAGAACCTGCCCGTGCTCTCGTGGGTGGCGCAGGGCGGGCGCTGCCGCGGCTGTCGGGGGCGCATTTCGATTCGCTACCCGCTGGTCGAGCTGCTGACGGCTGGCGCTTGGGCGGGGCTGGGTTGGATGACTCCGGCCGAGCAGTGGCCGCTGCTGCTGGTTCGCCTGCTCGTGACCAGCGCCCTGATCGTGGTCACGTTCGTGGACTTCGACTGTTTCGAGATCCCAGACGAGATCTCGATCGGCGGCATGCTGCTCGCGCCCGCGATCTCGTGGGCCGTGCCCGAGCTACACCGCGACACTTGGCTCGCCCACTGGGTGGCCGAGGGTGGGGAGCCCGGGCGCACAGCGGCGCTGGTCGCGAGTCTCGGCGGCATCGCCGTCGGCGCGCTCGTGCTGCTCGCCATCGGTTGGGCGGGGAAGCGCGCGCTGGGCAAGGAGGCCATGGGACTGGGGGACGTGAAGCTGCTCGGCGCGGCCGGTGGCTTCGTCGGGCCGGGCGGAGCGCTCGTCGCGCTCGTGCTCGCCTCGTTGGTCGGCGCGCTGGTCGGCAGCGCCAACATCGCCCGCTTCTACTGCCTGCTGCGCGCTCGCGCGCGCGCACGGAACGGGCCGACTTCGCGCGCGCGCTCGCTCGAGGTCGCCAAGGCCTGTGGGCAGATGCTCCCCTTCGGTCCGTACTTGGCCCTTGGAACGCTGGCCGTGCTTTTGTATTGGAATCATCTCGTCTTCTGAAGCTCGGGTCCGTGCGAGGGGGTTTCTCGCGCCGAACGCATCGCGCGTCGCGGACCCAAGTTTCGGGAGCAGGCCGACCGCGCGCCACGCGCGGCTCGCCGCATCGCACAACGCTCCGAACTTTCACTCCAGCCGCTCCACGCTCCACTCCATGAAGCACATGACCAAGCTGTTTCTCTCGTTCGTCGTCGCCGCTCCGTTCGCCGCGAGCTGCGCCGCTCCCCAGTACAAGGCCGCGCTCGACGAGCAGGCCCTCGAAAACCGTCAGTTGCGCGAGGAACGCGCGGGCCTCAAGGGCGAGAATCGCGACCTCGCCGCGCAGAAGGACTCGCTCGAGACCGCGCTCGCGGAAGCCAACGCGCGCCTGCTCGAGGAGCCGACGCAGTCGAACACGCAGATCAAGGACCTCGACGAGGCCGGTGTCGGCTACGGCTTGCGCGACGGTCGCATGGTGATCTCGATCCCGCAGGAGCTGACCTTCGGCGCCGGCAAGGCCGAGCTCTCCGACGCCGGCAAGAAGGCGCTCAAGGCGGTCGCCAAGACGCTCCAGCAGAACTACGCCGAGGGCGAGTATTGGATCGAGGGTCACACCGACAACGACCCGATCTCCAAGAGCAAGTTCGCCACCAACCGCGACCTCTCGCTCGCGCGCGCGATGGCGGTGCTGCACTGCCTCGTCAACGACGGTGGCATCGCCGACGGCCAGTGCGTCGTGACGGGCTGGGGCCCGTACCGCCCGGTCAGCGCGAACAACTCGGCCAAGAACAAGGCCAAGAACCGTCGCGTCGAGATCGTGGTCGAGATGCGGAACTAGTCGCGCCTCGCCAGGCCCCCTCGTCTGGGGGGTCGCGCAGCGTGTCGCCCCGCACGCGCGCTCCAGCGCTTGGAACGCTGGGGCGCGCGTGCGCACTTGGGGCTCTCACGCGCGGCACCCGCCCTGAACGATCTACGCACTAGGGCGTAGACCCAGTTCGCAGGGCCGCACCTACGATGCCTAGGTACCGCGCGACGTTGCGTGGTTGCGCGCCGCGCCGCGCCCGAGGGCACCCGCGCGCGCTCGCAAGCGCCTCGGTGGAGCGAACACGCGATGACTTCTACCCCCAAGGGACTGCGCAATCTGGCCTTCGTCGGACACCCTTCGGCCGGAAAAACCACGCTGGTCGACGCGCTCGCACACGTGTGCGGCTTCGTCGCGCGCAAGGGTTCCGTGGCGGAGCGGACCTCGATTTGCGACACGGAACCGGAGGAGCAGGACAAGGGCCACACGCTGCAGGCCGCCTTCGTGCAGGGCGACGCGCGCGGCTGTCGCTGGACGCTGATCGACACGCCCGGCTACGACGACTTCGTGGCCGACGCCAACGGGGCGATCGCGGCGGCGGACGTGGTGGTCGGCGTGCACAGCGCCGTCGGCCGCCCCAACTACGATTTCCGGCGTGAGCTCGAGCGCGCGCGCAGCCTCGGCAAGGGGCGCGTGATCGTCGTGACCCACTGCGACGCGGACAACGTGGACTTCGATCGCGTCGTCGAGGAGCTCGACCTCGCGGTGGGGGATCTGTGCGTGCCGTTCGACCATCCCGACGTCACCGGACCGGGATTCCACGCGGCACCGACCATCTTCGAGGTCGATCACCACGACTGGCGCCGCAACTTGCTCGATCGCGTGATGGACGCCTGCGAGGACGACGCGTTGCTCGCGCGCTATCTCGAGACGGGCGCGCTGACCGACGCGGAGCTGCACGCTCAGATTCCGCGCGCCATCGCGCGTGGCTCGCTCGTTCCGATCCTCGCCTGCAACCCGCTCTCGGGCATCGGCGTCGAAGCGGTGCTCTCGTTCCTCGCCGAGTTCGGCCCGACTCCCGACATGATCCCGCAGTACGCGGCGAATGGCGAAGCGATCCCGCTCGACGCTTCGGCACCGCTGCTCGCGCGCGTCGTGTGCGTGCGCTCCGACGCGCACCTCGGCAAGCTCTGCACGCTCAAGGTGCTCTCGGGAACGCTGGCGGCGGGCGATGCGCTCGCGGGGCCGCGCTCGCCGGAAAAGGGCGAGAAGCCCGGCGGTCTGGTGCGCCTCGTCGGCAAGCGCCGTCGCGATCCGCTCGAGCGCGCGAGCGCCGGCGAGATCGTGACGCTCTCGCGCTTCGAGGGTGCGGGCTTCGGCGACGTGATCGTGCGTCCGCTCGAGCGCGCAATCGTGCTCGGACCGATCGTGCAGCCCGAACCCGTGGTCGCGCTCGCGCTCGTGCCGCGCTCGCGCAACGACGAGCAGAAGATCGGCGAGGCGCTGCGCAAACTCGCGCAGGAGGACCCGACCTTCACGTTCGAGCACGATGTCGACACGCACGAGTTGCTCGTGCGCGGACTCACGGAGCAGCACCTCGCGGTCGCGTTGACGCGCCTTTCGCGCCGCTACGGCGTCGAGGTGTCGTCGCATCCGCCGCGCATCGCCTATCGCGAGACCGTGACGCGGCGCGCCGAAGGCCACCATCGGCACAAGAAGCAGACCGGCGGTCGCGGTCAGTTCGGCGAGTGCTTCGTGCGCGTGCGCCCCAACCCCAAGGGCACCGGCGTGACGTTCACCGACGCCGTCGTCGGCGGCTCGATCCCGCGCAATCTCATTCCGGCGGTGGAGAAGGGCGTGCGCGAGGCCGCGGCCAAGGGCGTGCTCACGCACAGTCAGGTGGTCGACGTGGATCTCGAGCTCTACGACGGCAAGTTCCACGACGTGGACTCCGACGAAGCGAGCTTCAAGATCGCGGGTGCGCGCGCGTTCATCGATGCGTTCCAGAAGGCCGCGCCGGTGCTGCTCGAGCCCGTGATGGACGTCGAGATCACGGTTCCGACCGACAGCGCGGGCGCGATCTTCTCGGACCTCACGAGCCATCGTCGTGCGCAGGTGCACGACCAGTCGACTTCCGCGGATGGCGCGGTCACCACGATTCGCGCGCATGCGCCGCTGTCGCTCTTGCAGAGCTACCAGCGCGATCTGAAGTCGATGACCGCGGGCGAAGGCTGCTTCGCGATGCATCTGATCGACTACGCGCCGCTCCCCGCGCTCGAGCAGCAGCGCGTGCTCTCGACCGTCGCGCGCGGCGAGCCGCTCGAGGTCTAGCGTCGGGGCCGCGCGCCGCGGTCGGTCGCGCTGCGAATCGCGCCGGCGGTGGGGAGCACCCCGCCGCCGGCGCGCCGTCGATCGAGCCCCAAGGCCGCGCGTGGAAGTTCTTTCCACACTGCGGCGCGCCGTTTCCGCCGTTTCAGTCCGGCTCGTGGCGGCGCCGAAAGATCGGCCATGAGGACCGCCCCGATTCTCGCGGGAGACGTCACCGTACCCGCGTGGGCGCGGAGCGGCGAGGTGGCGCGCGCATGATCACCATGGACGAGCTCCTGTCGCTCCTGATTCGTCAGGGCGGCTCGGACCTGCACATCTCGATTCACTCGCCGCCGCGCATTCGCGTCGATGGCATGTTGCTGCCCGTCGACTGCCCGCAGCTCACGCCCGAGGACACGCGGCGGCTCGCGACCAGCGTGCTGACGAGCGACCAGATCGCGAAGCTCGATCGCGACCTCGAGCTCGACTGCTCGTTCGGCCTCGCCGACAAGGGACGCTTCCGCGCCAACGTGTTCCACCAGCAGGGCTCCGTCGCGGCGGTGATGCGCTTGATCCCCAACCGCATCGCGGCCTTCGATCAACTCGGGCTCCCGCGGCAGGTGTGCGAGCGCATCTGCTCGCTGCGCTCCGGCCTCGTGCTCGTCACGGGCGCCACGGGCTCGGGCAAGTCGACTTCGCTGGCGTCGATGGTCAACCACATCAACCAGACGCGGCAGGGCCACATCGTCACGATCGAGGATCCGGTCGAGTTCGTGCACCAGCACAGGCAGTGCATGGTCACGCAGCGCGAAGTGGGCGGAGACACGCGCGGCTTCGCCAATGCGCTGAAGAGCGTGCTGCGACAGGATCCCGACTTCATCCTCGTGGGCGAGCTGCGCGACCTCGAGACGATCGAGGCCGCCTTGACGCTCGCGGAGACGGGTCACTTGACCTTCGGCACGCTGCACACTTCCGACGCGGTGCAGACGATCAACCGCATCGTCGACGTGTTCCCCGCTCACCAGCAGCAGCAGGTGCGCACGCAGCTCTCGTTCTCGCTCGAAGCCGTGTTCAGCCAGCAGCTCTTGCCGCTCGCCAGCGGTCGCGGGCGAGCGCTGGCGGCCGAGGTGATGCTCGCCACGTCGGCCGTGCGCGCGTTGATCCGCGAAGGCAAGAACCACCAGATCTACTCCCAGATTCAGACCGGCGGTCGGCTGGGGATGAAGACCATGGCGACTTCGCTCGCCGAGCTCGTGCGCTCGGGCCGCGTGCGGCTCGAGGAAGCCGAGCGCACCGCCACGGACCTGAACGAGCTGCGCACGCTGGTGCGGGCGGCTTGACGGACGGCGCCCCCCCATGACGCGCATCTCCGGGCGGATCCGCAGGATCCTGATCGACGGCGGCCTCGTCAGCGACGAGGACTGGAGCGGTGCCAAGGAACGTGGCGGCTCGCCCGTCGCCACGCTCCTCTCGCAGGGCCTCGTGCAGGAGGACGCGCTGCTCGAGACGCTCGCGCGCTCGTCGGGCGTGGTGCCCGTCGATCTCTCGCGCATTCGCCCCGATCCGACGGCGCTGGAGAGCTTGCCGCGCGACACCTGCGAGCAGCACGGGATCTTGCCGCTCACGCGCAACGGCGACGTGCTCACCGTCGCGGTCAGCGATCCCTTCGACGTGCTCTTGCTCGACGACCTGCGGCGCATGTCGCGCTGCCAGGTGCGGCCGGTGTTGTCGCACCCCGCCGCGATTCGTCTGGCCTCCGAGTCCGTGTTCGAGACCAAGAACAAGGCGGTCGAAGAGCTGCTGTCGGAAGTCAACGGCGCGGACTCCGCGCTCTCGGTGGAGGTCGAGCAGGCCGAGGACATCGAGCAAGCGGCGGCTCAGGGCGAAGACGCACCCGCGGTCAAGCTCGTCAACCTCGTGATCTTGCGCGCGCTGAAGGAGAAAGCGAGCGACATTCACATCGAGCCCGGCGAGTCCGCGATTCGCATTCGACTGCGCGTCGACGGCTCCCTGCACGAGATCCTGCGCCCGCCGAGCTCGATGCTCTCGGCGCTGATCTCGCGCCTGAAGATCCTCGCGTCGCTCGACATCGCCGAGCGCTTCGCTCCGCAGGACGGCAAGTTCCAGATCCGCTACGAGAGCCGCAAGATCGACTTCCGCCTGTCGAT
Source organism: Planctomycetota bacterium (assembly GCA_016872715.1). Classification (GTDB taxonomy): domain Bacteria; phylum Planctomycetota; class UBA1135; order UBA1135; genus F1-120-MAGs118. The sequence continues at coordinate 8,126 of VGZD01000086.1, read as the reverse complement.
CCTGCCGGTGGTCGGCGGCGAGAAGGCCGTGATGCGCATCCTCGATGCGGGCGCCATGGCTCTCAAGCTCGACAACTTGGGCTACGAGCCCAAGGCGCTCGACGACATCAAGCGCGCGTCGAGCGCGGCCTACGGGATGCTGCTGCTGACCGGTCCCACGGGCTCGGGCAAATCGACCACGCTGTATTCGTGCGTCAAGGAAGTGGCGACGAGCGACGTCAACGTGGTGACGGTCGAGGACCCGGTGGAGTACCGCATGGACGGCATCAATCAGGTGCCGGTCAATCCCAAGCGCGGCATGACCTTCGCGGGCGCGTTGCGTTCGATCCTGCGTCAGGACCCGGACATCGTGCTCGTCGGCGAGATTCGCGACACCGAGACGGCCGACATCGCGGTCAAGGCCGCGCTCACCGGCCACCTCGTGCTCTCGACGCTGCACACCAACGACGCGGCGACCACGATCACGCGGTTGTGCGACATGGGCATCGATCCGTTCATGGTCGCGAGCTCCGTGTTGTGCATCGGCGCGCAGCGACTGGCGCGCAAGCTGTGTCCCTCGTGCCGCGTGAAGCTCGAGTTGCCCGAGCGCGAGCTGCTCGACGTGGGCTTTTGCGCGGAAGAGCTCGCCGGTCTGGAGATCTTCGGCCCCAATCCCAAGGGCTGCATGCGCTGCAAGGAAGGCTACAAGGGTCGCTTCGCGATCCTCGAGACCCTGTACCTCGAGCAGGAGCTCAAGGGCATGGTCATCCAGCGCCGCTCGGCGGTGGAGATCAAGCAGCAGGCGGTGCGGCTGGGGATGCTGACGCTGCGGCGCGTCGGCCTGCTCAACGTCGCCCGAGGCCGCACCTCGCTCGAAGAGGTCCTGCGCACCACCCTCGATGATCGCTGATCAGCTCGGCGCCAGCGCGCGCCGTGCAAGGAACACCCTATGACGAGCTTCAAGTACGCTGCCAAGAAGCCCTCCGGCCAGACGGTCGAAGGGACGCTTCAGGCCGAGGATCGCAGTCAGGCCGTGGCCGAGCTGCGGCGCCAGAACTTGGTGGTGCTGAGACTCGACGCCGCCGTGACCGTGAGCGCCGCGGCGCGCACGCCGCGGTTTTCGTTCCTCGCGCGCTCGCCGCGCGTGAGCAACGAGGAGCTGGTGCTCTTCACGCGCCAGCTCTCGACCATGGTCGGAGCCGGTCTCGCGCTGCTCGAGTCGATCGAGGTGCTCGGCGAACAAGCGGAAACTCCCGGCCTGCGCACGGTGTGCGCGCAGATCGGCTCGGACTTGCGCGCGGGCTCGGATCTCTCGAGCGCGATGGAGCGCTGTCCGCGGGCGTTCTCGTCGCTGTACGTGAGCATGGTGCGCGCCGGTGAGGCCTCGGGCCAGATGGACGTGATCCTCGCGCGCCTCGCGGACTATCTCGAGTCGAGTCAGGCGCTCAAGCGCGAGATCAAGGCCGCGATGACCTACCCGGTGATCTCGCTCGTGCTCGTGATCTCGATCACGGCCTTCCTGATGCTGGGCGTGGTGCCGACCTTCCGGCAGGTGTTCGAGGGCCTCGGCACCGAGTTGCCCGCGCTGACGCAGTTCACGCTCGACACCTCCGAGTGGCTCAAGAACAACTGGTACGTCGTCGTCGGCGCTTCGTTCGGCGCATTCGCCCTGACGACGCTCTTCAAGCAGACCTCGCGCGGCGCGCTGTTCTTCGATCATGTCGCGCTGCGTGCACCGATCTTCGGGCCGATCGCGCGCAAGGTCGCGCTGGCGCGCTTCTCGCGCACGTTCGCCACGCTGATCCGCTCCGGCGTGCCGATCATGGGCACGCTCGACATCGTCGCGGACACGGCGGGGAACCGCGTGATCGCCAACACCATCGCGGCCGCCAAGGAGAGCGTGCGCAACGGCCAGTTGCTCTCCGATCCGCTGGGGAGCTCGCGCGTGTTCCCGCCCATGGTGACGCGCATGATCGCGATCGGCGAGCGCACCGGTTCGCTCGAGCAACTGCTCGAGAAGATCGCCGAGTTCTACGACGCTCAGGTGAAGGCGGCGATCAAGAGCCTCACCAGCCTGATCGAGCCGCTGCTGATCACGTTCATGGGCGTGATCGTCGGCGGAGTGGTGCTGAGCGTGTTCCTCCCGATCCTCGACGTGGTCGGGAAGCTCTCCGGACCGAGCTAGCCGCCGCGCGGCTCCGCGCGCAGCGCACCAGCGAGCGCCGCGGCCCTTCCGTGGGGCAGGCGGGGCAGGGCGGCCATTTCTGGGACGCGGCTGGGCACGATTTTCCCGCCACGGTGCGGCGCAGGCTCAAGTCGCGCCGCGGGGGAGGCCGAAAAGTGCGCTCGTACGGGGAGCGCCGGGCACGGGAGTGCCGTTCCGGTGTCCGAGAACCAGAAAGCAGAACACAACCGCAATGAAGACCAACAAGCGCAACGCAGGTTTCACCCTGATCGAGCTCATGATCGTGGTGGCCATCATCGCCATCATCGCCTCGGTCGCGATTCCGCGCCTCATGGCCGCTCGACTGTCGGCCAACGAGTCGGCCGCCATCTCGACGCTCCGCTCGCTCACCAGCGCGCAGGCCCAAGTCCAGTCCTCGGGCGCCATCGACACCGATGGCGACGGCGCTGGCGAGTACGGCAGCTTCGCCGAGCTCGCGGGCACCTTCCCCTGCCGCGTCTCGAACGCCGGTACGCCCGGCGCGGGCGCGGTCGGCACCGACGAACTCAACCCGCCGGTCCTCTCGGCCGCCTTCGGCAACGTGGTGGCGAGTCAGGTCCAGCGCTCGGGCTACGTGTTCCAGATGTACCTGCCCGACGCCGCTCGCGCTCCGATCACCGAAGGCGCCACCGGTGGCTTCACGGGTGCCTATCCGGGCGCCGACAACGGTGAAGTGCTGTGGTGCTGCTACGCGTGGCCGGTCAACTTCAGCCAGACCGGCAACCGCTCGTTCTTCGTGAACCAAGCGGGCGACATCTACCAGTACAACAACAAGGGCACCAACGTGTACTCCGGCGCCGGCGCCGCGGGCAGCGGCCCGGCCGGTGACTCGATCTTCCAGACCGGCAGCGACATGGGCTCGCCGGTGTGCAACGTCGCCGGTGGCCTGACCGGTCAAGACGGCGAAAACTGGGTCCCGGTCCAGTAGTTCGCGAGCTTCCCGTGCGTGGCGAGGCGTTCCGAGCAACCGGGGCGCCTCGCCATGCGGCTTGATGGCGAGCCGATCACCATCGACATCCCCCCGACACGAGTCACTCCGAGCGCCGCGCCATGACCGAGCTGCATGCCTCCTTCGACATCTCGAACCGCGCTCGCCGTGGCTTCACGCTGGTCGAGCTGATGATCGTCGTCGGCATCATCGCGATTCTCTCCGCGATCGCGCTGCCGCGCCTCGCCGCCGCGCGCCAGTCCGCCAACGAGTCGGCGGCGATCGCGACTCTGCGCGCGCTGATGAGCGCGCAAGCGCAGCTGCAGTCCGCCGCGGCGATCGACACCGATGCCGATGGGATGGGGGAATTCGGCGGCTTCGCCGAGCTCGCCGGCCTCGCTCCGGTGCGCGTGAGCAACGCCGGCAGCGCCGCGGCGGGCAATGCGGCCAGCGACCTGCTCGATCCGCCCATGCTCTCCGCTCCGTTCGGCGTCGTGACGGCCAGCCAGACGGCGCGCTCGGGCTATCTGTTTCAGATGTTCCTGCCGGACGCCGCTGGAGCGCCGATCACCGAAGACGCCAGCGGCGGCTTCGCGAGCACGTTTCCGAGCTCCGATCTGGGCGAATACGTGTGGTGCTGCTACGCCTGGCCCATGCAGGCGGGCATGACCGGCACGCGCGCCTTCTTCGTCTCTCACTCCAACGAGGTGCTGCAGACCTCGAACCGCGCGGGCACGGTCTACTCGGGTGTCGCAGGTCCTCCCGCGGGCGACGCGGCCTTCAGCAACGCCAACGACCTGCGCTCGGCGATCGGACTGTACGGCGCGTCGGTCGACGGCAACAGCTGGGCGCCGGTGCAGTGAGCCGCCGCTAGTCGCTCAGGCCGAACAGCACGCGCGCGTTCTCGCTCGTGATGCGAGCGAGCGTCTCGAGCGACTCTCCGCGCACTTCCGCGACCTTGGCGAGCACCTCGCGGCACAGCGCCGGTTCGTTGCGCCGTCCGCGGCGCGACTGCGGAGCGAGGTAGGGGCAGTCGGTTTCGACGAGCAGGCGTTCGGCGGGCACCCGCTTCGCGGCCGAGCGATTGAATTCGTTCTTGGGGTACGTCACGACGCCCGAAAACGAGATGTACATGCCCAGCGCGAGGAAGTCGTCGAGCTCGTCGGGGCCGTAGCTGTAACAGTGCATCACGCCGCGCACGCCGGGGAACTGTGCGAGCAGCGCCAGCGTGTCCTCGCGCGCCTCGCGACAGTGCACGATCACGGGCTTGCCGAGCGCGAGCGCGAGCTGCAAGTGCCAGCGGAAGTTCGCGCGCTGCGCTTCGCGCGGCGAGAACTGCTTGAACCAGTCCAGCCCGGTCTCGCCCACGGCCACGCAGTCCGCGCGGCGGCACAAACGCTCGATCTCGGCGCGGTCTTCGTCCGTGGCGGTCCCCGCATCGTGCGGGTGGATGCCCGCGGTGGGGAACACGCCCGCGTGGCGCGCGGCGAGCTCGAAGCAGCGCCGCGACGTCGCGACGTTCGTTCCGACGAGCAGCATGCGCGCGACTCCGGCCGCGCGCGCGCGAGCGATCGCCGCGTCCCGATCCGCCTCGAAGCTCTCGTCGTAGACGTGCGCGTGGCTGTCGGTGATGGACAGGGCCGCGCTCATCGAGCGCCGCAGTTCTTGTCGAGCATGTCCGCGAGGAAGAACAAGAACACTTCGTCCGCCTCGTGCTCCGACGCCTCGCGCATCAAGGTGCAGAATGCGTCGCGCGGCATGATGCGCTGCAGCGCCTGCGCAGCCTTGCGGCGGATGTTGCCGTCCGACGCGCTCTCGACGAGCACTTCGCGCAGGGCGCGGATGGCGCGCTCGCCACCGATCTCCGTGAGCGCGTTGACGGCCGCGTAGCGCGCGTCCGGCGGCTGGCGCAGGTCGACCACGAGGTCGCACAGCACGCGCGCCTCCACGAGGCCGAGTTTCTGCGCGGCCGTGTGCCAGCCACGCACGAGCTCTTCCTGCGGCGGACGGGTCTGGCGCGCGGTTGGCTCGCGCAGCATCGGCTCGAACAGCTCGATGGCGCGTTGCGGAATGGTCTCGGAGGCGATGCGCACGGCCTGCGTGCGGATCTCCTCGCCCTTGCCGTCGTAGACGAGGATCAGGCGCTCGAGGGTCGGCCTCGTGTCGGCCGGCGCGTTGTAGGCGGCCGCTTCCAGCAGGGCCCAGCGCACGTCGAAGCACTCGTTGTGCGCGCGCTCGAAGCGCGCGAGGGCCTCGCGACCCGCCGTGACCCCGGCTGCTCGCAAGCCCTCGAGATGGGTGCGGCGCTCGCGGAAGTTGCGGTCGTGAACGTCGCTGGTGGCGATCGGGTCCACCGGCCGGAAGAGCGTCACGAGCCGGTCGATGGCCGCGCGGGAGTCGAGCTCGTTCAATCCCGCGCCGGCCACGCTGTCGCCGCAGCCCCCGAGCAGCGCGAGCCCGAGGGTGGGAGCGAGAGTGGGCGCGATGGTGAGCGCGAGGGTGAGCGCGATGGTGAGCGCGAGCGATCGGCGGCCGTGCGGAGTCGCACGTGCGCTGCTGTTGGGCCCGGCTCGGTCGGGGTGGGGGAGTTGGGACGCGGCCGGTCGCTCGGGCATGGTGCAGGGGACGGGGCGGGGACGGGGCGGGGACGGGAGGGTTGGGAACGGAACTTGTCGGGTGGACTGGAGTGGAGCGTCTCGACGGCGACTGGCGAGGTGCGAGCCGAACCCCGCGCGAGCGCTCCGCCCGCCGGGTGGCACGCCTCACCCCTTGCCCCCGCACTTCGGGCGCGACTGTGGCCGGACTCTGGCGCACAGCCCCGCGCGGTCACTATAGTGCCGCACCCCTTCGGAAACCGCGACCGGATCACCGGCGCGGGCCGTTTGCCTCCGTCCCTTCGGCGCGCCCGTCGGGTAGAGGGAACCAAGCCCGCTCGGCGCATCCCCACACGGGCTCCGACCCTCTCTAGGACAGCTTGAACGACCAGCGACGCACACTCGTGCGCCCCTCCCTCATGAAGAACGCGGCCAGGCTCCTCCTCGTCACGGCCCTCACGGGCACGGTGTCGATCCTCTCCTCCTGCAACGGCGGCGTCGGCGCCGGCGGCGGGGCCATGTACGTCGAGTCCTGCACCCTCGGCTGCACCAACGGCGACGGTGGCCTGCAGGTCAGCTGCGGCATCGTGAACACCTACCAGAACCAAGACATCGCGGTCGTGTTCTCGGAGCCCGTGGCGCCGACCTCGCTGTCGGTCAACAACGCCTTCCAGGTGATCGACATCGTGACCGCGGGCTTCCCCGCCGGTTCGCGTCTGGTCGACCCCCATGACTCGCGCCGAGTGATCTTCCGTCCGCGTCTGTCGTTCGACGCCTCGGGCAACCCGAGCTTCGGCTTCGGCGCGAACCAGACCTACCAGATCCGCGTTCCGGGCACCAACCAAGGCGACATCGGCCCCTATGTGCAGAGCTCCGGCGGCCAGCAGAACCAAAGCCGCATGCTGTGCACGATCACCACGAGTCAGGGTCTGATCGACCCTGTCCCCGGCGCGCCGGGCGTGTCGATCTTCGTGCGCACCATCGGCGGCGGGGCCCCGATCAACCTTGCCACGACCACCGCGGATGTGGTCGATGTGCTCTCCGCCTCGGAGATCACCTTCGTGTTCAACGACCTGATGAACATCGGCACGCTGGTCCAGCCCTCGTCGGGCCAGTCGCCCTTCATCTCCGTCAAGGTCGATCCCGACGGCGACTTGAGCACGCCGGGTGATCAGGTCGCCGTCGGCGGCACCTACAGCTACCAGAACCCCGACCAGACGAATCTGACCACCACCATGGTGTTCACGCCGTTCGGTGGCTTCCCCAGCGCGGGCAGCGCGCCGGTCAAGCGCAAGATCGTGGTCGACGTTCCGGTCGAGGTGAAGGACCTCGCGGGCCACTCGGTCGCCAATCCGGGCAAGCGCACGTTCACGCCGGAAGTCGCGGTCTTCGGTGCGGTCACGCTGCCCGCCGGTGGCGAGCAGTTCAACGACGACTCGAACGAGGACAAGGCGCGCTCGGGCGCCAACTGGGGCGCGGGTCGCCTGACCGCGGGCACCGGCGGCGGCTCGGGTCGCCTCGGCGATCTGGTGATCGACAACCAGTCGCGCACGGTGTTCACCTCGGCCCAGCCGGCGGTGGCGCGCATCAAGTTCCAGCGCAACGTGCGCGGCACGGACGCGGGCCGCTTCATGTTCGGCGACGCGGTCCCGCACGTTCTCTACAGGACGCCGAACAACGCGACCCCCGTGGACATCCCGATCCGCAGCTTCCTCACCGACACGATGAAGGAAACGGTCGCGGCCTTCCGCAACAACCCGACCGCGAATCCGCTGCTTTCGCAGCTCTCGTTCGAGATCGAAGGCGCGGACACCATCGTAGTGTCGAGCGCCACTCCGGGCGCGGCCCTCAACGGCGTGGCGCGCCTCGCGACCTTTTCCTCCACTTTGGTGATCACGGTGGTCGGTTCCTTGGCCTCGGCGACGGCTGATCCGCTCGACACGAACTGGGTCGCGGGCGGCGGCGACTTCCCGTACTTCACCGGCACGCTCTCGGGCGGCCTCGACAACGGCCTCGGCGTCCCGACCACGCCCGGTGCGCTGATCAACAACCTCAACCCGCACCTGTTCCTCACCAATCTGACGCTGGCGCAGTTCTTCGCGCGGCAGCCGGATCCGGTGGTCAGCGATGGCCGCCTCGAGTTCACGCTGATCGACCTGCAGGCGAATTCGACCCTGACGGCGCGCGGTGACAACTCCCTGCGCCTATTCGCGCGCGGCCTGTTCAACATGGCCGACACCGCGCTGATCGACGTGGCGGGCAGCGACCTCGGCGGGCACCCCTCGGATGCGCCGATCGGCCAGCTCGGCTCGCGCGGCGGCCCCGGAGCGGGTCGCGGCGGTCAGGGCGCGGATCGCCCGGACGACACGGGCACCAACTTCCTGAACCTCGTCAACTGCAC
>VGZD01000085.1 GCA_016872715.1 Planctomycetota bacterium | reverse complement strand
TGCGCGCGTGGATGCCGGAGCTCGCGCTGCCCGAACTTTCCCGCGACGCGTTGAGCGCCGTGCTGCCCGATCTCTGCGAAGGTCGGCGCTCGTTCGAGGAGTTGCGCCGCGCTCCGTGGCTCGACTTCGTGCGCGCGCGCATCGACCACCGCACGCTCCAGACGATCGAGCGCGAAGCTCCCGAACGCCTCTCCGTGCCGAGCGGCAGCGAGATCCGGCTCGTCTACGAGCCCCTCAAGGCGCCCGTGCTCGCCGCTCGCATTCAGGAGCTGTTCGGACTCGCCGAGACGCCGAGGGTCGCCGCGGGACGCATCGGCGTGCTCCTGCACTTGCTTGCCCCCAACCACAGACCCCAGCAAATCACCGAGGATTTGCGCAGTTTCTGGAACAACACCTACCCGCTCGTCGCCGCGGAGCTCAAGCGCCGCTATCCCCGTCACTCCTGGCCCGACGATCCGTGGAACGCCCCGGCGGAGCGTCGACCACGGCGCCGCAACAGTTGAGCGAGCGCGGTCGCGGCTTCAGGGCGTGTAGGTGAGTTCGAGCGCGTCCGTCAGACGTGATTGCTTGCAGGCGGGCGGGTCGCGGAACCACGCTTGCACGTGGACGCTCTCGCCCGCGCGAAACGGCTCGCCCAGCGGAGCACCGACGCTGCTCATGCGCGCGTTCCAATCCAACTGCAGCGTGCCGTTGCAGGAGCCGAGCGTACCGCCGGAGCTCGCCTGCACGAGGCGCGCGAGTGGCTGGCGCACGCACAGGTAGTTCGGCGAGCTGCCGCACCAAGGCTGCCCGAATCGGCCGCTGCGACCATAGAACAGAACCGCTGCGCGAGCGCCATCGATGCCGGAGACGGAGATCACGCACGATCCTGCATGTTGGACGTCGGGCGATCCGCTCGCGGCAATCGTGCCGACGCAGCCGAAGGTCGAGCCGACGACGGGCTGCGGACAGTACGTCACGGGCCCGCTCACGTGGTCGAAGCACAGCTCCCACGCCGCGAGATGGCCGCTATTCTGCTGGGGTTGCCAGTCGAGGATGCTGAGCGTGTACACGCCGCTCACTGCGGGCATGCTCGAGAGCGCGCGGTTGCGGATGTTGCTCGCTCCATTGGGCCAGTTTCCGAAGTGCTGCCGGTACGTGCCGGGCACCTCGACGCCGAAGTTGACGCTGCCGAAGTCCCACGCGAGGTTCCCGCATTCATCGCGCCCCACGATCGGATCGACGAAGGTGTAGTCGCCCGCGAAGCGGCTCGTGGTTCCGACGATCGCCGAGCCGTTGAACGCTTGAAACAGGTTGATGCGTTCGCCGGTCGGCACGCTCAGCACGATCTGGCACTGCGACGTCACGTCGTGGTTGAGCCCGACCAGTCGCACGCCGAGGAGCCGCGACGCTCCGCTGGGCACGGACACGAATGCGTTCGAGACCAGCGCTCCGCTGGGCACTCGGGTCGGCCACGAGCCCGCATCTCCCGGAGTGGGGAACGACTGCCCCGACTGCATGCGCACGCGCTGGTGCGGCGCATAGCCGGGGATCGGCACGCTCGGTGGGCCGAAACACAGGTCCCAGCTGCCGAAGTTCCCCGACTCCGAGGGCGGCGACCAGTCGTAGACGGTCAGCGTCCACGGACCAGTCTCGATGGGGATCTCCTCCAGCCGGACGTTGTGAATGCCCGACGCGCCGTCGGGCCAGTTGCCGAACATCTGCGCCGCGGTGCCGAGGAACGGCCCCAAGCCACAGCGCACGCGCCACACGCCGAGCCCGGTTCCGCACGGGTCGTAGCGCTGGGCGTCGACGAACTCGATCGAGCCGGAGAAGTCGTCGCGGCACTCGTTCGTGTTGGCGTCATCGACGGGCTGGAAGATGTTGTAGGACACGCCCGAAGGGCTCTGCAGCACGATCTGCACCTCGCCGAGAGCGGTGTGGAAGAGGTCGTAGATGAGCACGCCGGAGAGGTGAGTCGCTCCCGGCGGCACGTCGATCCACTGCGCGCTCTGGGCCGGAGCCTCGGGCAGCTGCGTCGGCCAGGTGCCCTCCGCGGCGTTCATGCTGGGGATCATCCCGCCCGGTCCCGGTCCGACGCACTGACCCAGCGCCGTGGTGGCGGGCATGCCGTAGAGGGAGAGCAGGAGGGTGAGCGCGACGGCGCGTACCGAGTGGGCCAAGGGGGCCTCCGGGGGTGGTGGGACTGTGGGCGTGGACCCTCCTTCGAACCGTTCCCCCGCGGCCTCCATGCCGCACCATGTCCGTCGGCGCGCGACGTATCAGAACTAAAACAAACTGAACTTCCTGCCGGTTGTGCCGATGCCTCCGCGCACGTTTCTGACCTCGAGACAGGCGTTCGAGGCGGCCCGTGGGCCACATCGGCACGTTTCGTTCATGCAACACGGTAGAGCCATCGATGTCGCTGCGGTTTCTCGGCCGCCCCGTGCCGCGGCGGCCGCCGAGCGCTCACCAGCGCAGGTAGCTGAACACGATCCGCTCACCGTCGACGACGACGAGCAGCTTGGTCACCTCGCCCCGCGAGTTGACCTCGAGCGAGCGATACTCGCACCCGCGCGCGAGCAGCCCCTTCGCAAAGGCGTGGAAAGCACCCGCGCGATCCTCACCGAACTCCGATCCCACGTGGCAGTAGTCGTCGTACGCCACCTGCTCACCGTGGCTCTCGGTCTCGCTCCCCGGCCTGCGCGTCTGCGCCCGGTGCCGTCCAAGCGCCGCTCGCGCCCACTCGAGCGCCTCGCCCACCAACGCCCTCGGCTCCGCCACCTCGCGCGTCTGCACGGACACACAGCTCGCCACGATCACCACCCCACACCCGATCCATCGACTCATGTTCCTCACGGTAGTCGGCTCGACCAAGCCACGCCAAGGTCCTCCGCGCCTCCAGCCGCACCTCGCCGCAACAACGCCTTCGAGTTCATGCTCGGCCCGTCTTTTTCTGGCCGCTGCCTTGTTTCTCCGGCGGCCAGAAAAAGCTCAGGAGACGCCTTGGCGTCTCCTGAGAGGAAGGCCCCCAAGCCGCGCCCTAGCGCGGCGCGGCTGAGGTGGTTCCGCGATCGTTCAGAGGTAAGCCCCGGTTCGTTGCGGCGACGCCGCAACGAAACTGGAGAGCCCGGTGGGCTCTCCGGTAGGGGATCCCCCGAGGACGAGCGCAGCGAGTCCGCTGGCTGAAGCTCGCCGCAACAACGCCTTCGAGTTCATGCTCGGCCTCAGCAGTTGGTGCGTGCAAGAAAAACACAGCGGGCGGCCCGTGTGGACCGCCCGCCGTGTTTGGGACCTCACCGGCTGGTGCCGGTGGTTCCGCGATCGTTCAGATCACGGGACGTAGGTCATCTCGATACCGTCCGAGAGGTTCGTCGACTTGCCAGCCGGCGGGTCGCGGAACCACGCTTGCACCTGCGCGAGGCTACCGGTGGCCCACGGGTTGCCGAGAGCCGTCGGGTTGGAGGCTTGGAACGTGTTCCAGTTCAGCGTGAGCAAACCGTTGCAGGCGCCGGCGGTGCCGCCGGAGTTCTGCGTCGTCGTGCGCTGGGTCGGAGCCTTCACGCACAGGAAGCTGCTGGCGTTCCACGGCGCGGCCTGACGGCCCGTGATCGAGTAGAAGATCAGGCCCGACTTCTGGCCCTCGACGTTCGCCACGTTGATGGTGCAGATCGTCGAGCCGGACACGCTCGGGTTGGCCGTGGCCGAGATCGAGGCGTTGCAGCCGTTCGTCGTCGTACCGGCGGTGCAGTAGGCGACCGGGGTCGCGGGTGCCGTGAAGCACAGCTCCCACGAGTTGAGGAAGCCGTCGTCGAAGTCCACGCACCAGTCGTACAGGGTCAGCGTCCACGCGCCCGAGAGCGCGGGGATCTGCGCCATCGGCGTGTTGTTGATGCCCGAGCTGCCGCTCGGCCACGTACCGAAGGTCTGCGCAATCTCGCCGCTGGGGATGATCGTGGCGCCACAGCCCGGGATCGGGGAGCTGATGGTCGTGCAGCCGACGATCGTGTAGTCGCCGTTGAAGTCATCACCGCAGCCGCCGCAGCTCGAGCCGTTGTCGAGCTGGAGCAGCATGTGGCGGTTGCCGGCCGGGTCCGTGAGGACGACCATCGCGTCCGTGGACCACGTGTGCTGGAAACCGATCAGCTTCACGCCCTCGAGGGTCGCGCCGCTGGGGGCGGTGATCGTGGCGGTCGAGGCGAGCTCGCCGGTGGGGAGCACGGTCGGCCACACGCCGTCCGCAGCACCCGTCGCCGGGAACGCGGCCGCCGGGGCGCCAGCGGCGATGCACTGGTTGGAGAACGGCGTCGCGGTGCTTCCCGGGATGTTGCTCGGGGCGCCGAGGCACAGATCCCAGCCCGTGATCGAGCCCGTGTCGCCGCTGACCCAGTCATAGCAGTCGAGGGTCCAAGTGCCCGTCGTGAGCGGAATCAGCTCGAGCGGCGTGTTGAACACGTTGTTCGTGCCGTCGACCCAGCCACCGAACTCCTGAGCGTAGGTGCCCGCGGCGGGCGCGCCGGAGTAGAGGCCGAAGTTAGCGGTGGGGGCACAGCCGCCAGCGAGGCGCGTGTCGACGATCGAAACATCGACGAAGTTCCAGTCGACATTGGGGTCGCCCGGCATCGCGCAGCCGATGTTGTAGCTCGTGCCCGACGGAGACGTCAGGACGAACTGCACGTCACCACCCCACGTGTGGGTGAGGCCCTTGAGCTTGACGCTCGTGATGCGCGAGGTGGTCGAGGGGATCGACGTGAGAACGATCTGACTCGAGAGCTGGTTCACTGGGAACGTCGTGGGGAACGCGCCGCCACCGCCCGTGCCGCTCGTCGGGATGGCGCCGCCGGGGCCCGAAGAGCAGCCGGTCGGCGGGGGCGGCGGGGGCGGCGGAACGAAGGGCGTGCCGAAGCACAGCTCGAACGAAGTGAGCGCGCCCACGTCGCCGCCGAACCAGTCGAAGGCGTAGAGGGTCCACGTGCCCGACGAGATCGGAATCTGTTCGAGCGGCGTGTTGTTGATCGTGAACGAGCTGCCGCCGGAGTTCGTCGCGACCGTGCCATTGGGCCAGCCACCGAAGTCCTGCACGCCTTGGCCCGAGGGGATCGGGTCGACGGCCCATGCGAACGACGAGATGGTGCCGAGCCGAACGCGGTCGAACACCTCATAGTCGCCGCTGTAGTTCGTGGCTCCCGGGCCGCGCAGGAGGTTGTGCCAGCCGCCCGCCGGATCGGCGAGGACGAACTGCACGTCGTTGTTCCAGGTGTGGGTGAGGCCCTGCAGTTTGACGCTCGTGAGGCAGGTCGCGCCCGTGGGCACCGACACCGCGATGTCGGCCTGAAGCTCGAACGGGGGAAGCACGTTGGGGTAAGTGCCACTGCCGCCCGTGCCGCTGGTGGGGATGGCGCCGCCGGCGCCGCCGCCGACGCACTGTGCCTGCGTGTTGTTGGTGAGCGTGAACGCCGCAGCGGCGACCCACGCGAGAGCCATGAAGTTCGGACGATTCATCAGCCTGCTCCTGAGAGACCTGAGTGGGGGAGTGCCGGTCGCGATCCCTAGGGCCCAAACGGAAGAGCCCGTGCTGCGTCCGGTACACCTGAGCCTACCCCTCCCGCACGGATCTCGGTGGAATTTCTTGGCGCATTCGCTCGGGCTACGGCCGAGTGCGGGCAGGGCCCCCTCGTCCGGAGGCGGGGGAAACCCGCGGCGGACGAGCAGGTTTGCCGCTCTCTGGCCCTCGCGGGGGCCCGGCGCAGCACGCGGAACGGGTCTTTGGCGCCCGCGGATCGCGGGTGGTGCGTTCCGCTGGCAGTTCGTACCGCGGGCAGTTCGTTCCGCTGGCAGAGTTTTCCGCTACAGCGAGGGCGCAAGGGCGCCCCACGCCCATTCCGCGAGGCCGCATCCGTGTGTGTGCGCTCGCCGCGACGTGGCGCAACGTGGCGCCGCGCGCTCTCGACTCAGGGCAGCGGCGTGAGGCGCACGCCGCGGAACTCGATCTCGGCGCCTTCGGACTGCAGGCAAATCTTGCCCGGCACTTCGAGCACCTCGGTCGCGCCGTTCAGCAGCTCTCCGTTGACCTCGAGGTTGACGAACGCGTGATCGACCGTGATGCGGTAGTGGTTCCACTCGCCGAGCGGCTTCTCGTTGCCGTGGGTCTTCTTCGCGTTGCGGCCGTGCGTGCGCTCCTTGTCCGTGCGGCAGGGAAACTCCTTGATGATCCAGAAGTCGCCGGCGTTGCCGTCCATGAGCTGCGCCTCGAGGCTCTTGGGCCACACGCCGTCTTCCTCGATCATGCGCAGCAGCACGCCGCTGTTGCGATTGCCGCCCGCGTCGGGATTCCAGCGCCAGTCGAGTTCGAGCACGTAGTTCGTGTAGTCCGCGGTCGTGCGGATGTAGCCGGCGGGGTTGCCCTTGCAGGTGACGACGCCGTCCGCGCCGACGCTCCAAGTGTCCTCGAGCTTCGAGCCCGCCGGTCCGATCCATGTCCAGCCCGCGAGGTCGCGCCCGTTGAAGAGCTCGATCGCGCCGCCGACGAGCGAACGCACGCGCACGTTGCGATAGTAGACCTCGTCGCCGTGGTCCTGCAGCGCGATGTGACCGCGCGCGTTGGTCATGAACTGCAGCGGGTTGGTGAGCGGCGCGAACTTGCTCTTCGCCACGCGCTCCTTGCCATCGGCGCTGCCGAAGTCGCAGGCCGCGACGAGGTTGCCGTTCAGGAAATGCGCGACCTTGAAGCCCTGCACGACGATGCGCCCCTCGTTCCACTCGCCCTTCGAGAGCGGTTGCGCCGCCGGATCCGCCGGGCAGATGTCGTACAGCGCGCCCGCCGAGTGGTTGTAGTCGATGGCGCCATCGAAGTACCCGTTGTCGAGCACCTGATACTCGGGACCGGAATACCACGTCGGCCCGTCGAGCTCGACCACGCGGTACATGACGCCGCTGTTGGCCTTCGCCGTCACCTTCCACTCGAACTGGAACTCGAAGTCGCCGAACTGCTCGCGCGTGACGAGATCGCCGCCTCCGCCGCCCTTCGCGCTCACCAGCGCACCGTCGCGCACGCTCCAGCCCTTCGCCGGGAACGAGTCGCCCTTGTAGGAGCGCCACGCGTTCGCGTTCGTGCCGTCGAAGAGCGTGATCCAGCCGCCCGAGTTCGGCGCCTGCACTTCGCCGGTCGCGGCCCACTCGACGCCGCGTGCGATCAGGCGTTGGAACTGCGGATCCTCGTGGCTCACGTGCGACGACTCGACACCGGGCCACACGTGCCCGAGCGGAGTGTGGAACACGCGGCCCTTTCCGTAGCTGCCGACGAGGATCATCGGTTCGTCCTCGCCCGTGCCACCCGACTCCTTCGACGAGAACGCGACCGCCAGCGTGCGATGGTTCGCTCCGTCGGCGCGCACGAGGTTGTGGTAGAGCTCGTCGGGGTGCTGCTTCACCTCGCCCAAGCCCGCCGTGATCGGATGCGTGGCGTCGAGCACGCGCAGGTCGAACGGATGGAAGCTCCCGTGGCCCGTGCCGTCGCGCCACAGGTCGCCGACGAGCTTCTCGTACTCGGTCCAGCCGGGGAACGCGTTGTTCGCCGCGTGCGTAACCGCGACGCCGAGTCCGCCCTCGACCGCCGCGAGGAAGTTCTTCTCGGCTGCCTCGCCCCAGCGCGGCCCGTTGTAGTCGAGCAGCACGGCCTTGTAGCGGCCGAGCACCGCGGCGTTCGCGAGCGCCTCACCAGGCGAGTACGTGATGTCGACCGTGAAGCGCCCGGTCGCCTCGAGCATCTTCTCGAACGACGGCGCGGTCCATTGCCAGTCGTGGTTGTTGGCGCCGCTGACGACGAGCACGGGAATGCCCGTGTCCTGAAGGGGAGCGGAAGCGGCGCAGGCCAGCAGGGCAGGCAGGATCGACATCGGGTTCTCCTACGAGGGGTGAGGCCGCATCCTAACCAGCCCATCGCGCTCAGCGCGCGACTCGTGCGGCGCGACGCGCTCGAGCTGGCCTCCCTAGCTCAAGTGCTGGGCGAGCATCTTGGCCACGTCGCGGACCTCGGGCCCGCACACCTCGTGGGCCATCGGGTAGGTCCGGAAGTCCACCTTCCAGCCCAGCTCCACCAAGCGATCCCGGGAGGCGATCGCGCGCTCGTGCGCGACCATCGGATCGTGCGAGCCGTGCACCATGAGCAGCGGCAGGTCGCGATTGGCGGGGCTGGCCTCGTCGGCGAGGGTGTCGGCGAGGACCAGATAGGTCGAGAGCCCGATCGCGCAGGCGAGCCGTTCGCTGTGACGCAGGGCGGTGTGCAGCGCGATCGCTCCGCCTTGGCTGAAGCCGACCAGCGCGATGCGGCGGGGGTCGATGCCGCGCTCGACCTCGCGGGCGATCAGCGCCTCCACTTGGGCCCGCGAGCGCGCGATGCCGACCG
Source organism: Planctomycetota bacterium (assembly GCA_016872715.1). Classification (GTDB taxonomy): domain Bacteria; phylum Planctomycetota; class UBA1135; order UBA1135; genus F1-120-MAGs118. The sequence goes on along the minus strand of VGZD01000085.1, from coordinate 8,564 downwards.
GATCGTGGCGCGTGTGCAGTTCGAGATCGCGAATGTCGTACCAAGCGGGCATGCGCATGCCTGCGTTGATCGTCACGGGAATCGACGGTGCATGGGGGAGCAGGAAACGCACCCCCAGGCGCGCGGGGAGTCGCAGCTCGGGGATCAGCGGCTCGAAGTCGTGACCGTCGGCGCCCAGGCCGTGGAGCCAGATGACGCTGGCGCGGGCGGGGGCGTCGGGCTCGAGCTCGACACAGGGCAGCAACGCGCTCGGGGAGTTCATCGCGCAGAGGTTAGCGAGCGCGCTAGGCTCGCGCCCCACGATGAAGACGCTCACACCCGACTGGTACCTCCACCGCCGCAACTGAACGGGCTGCATTCGCGCCGACGCGTTCCTCGCGCGGCGCGGCTTGATCGCCCGTGAGGTGGTCGACGCCCGCAAGACCCGCTTCGGCGCCTCGGATCTGCCCGCGCTCTTCGCTGCGGCGCGACGGATCGCAGTCGCCAAGGGCAAGGCCCCGCTCGATGTCGCGCTCTGTGGGAGCGTGCCGCCCGAGGTGCTCGCCGCGGCGCTCGGCCCGAGCGGCAACCTGCGCGCCCCTTCCGTGCGTCTGGGCGCGACCTTCGTGGTCGGGTTCGACGAAGCGCTCTGGTCGCGCATCTTCGACGGCGCCTGAAGCGCTGGCCGCGCCTAGGATGGCGAGGGTCCATCCAAGGAGGATCGTCGATGACTGAGCTGCTCTTCGCCGTGGTCGCCTCGCTCGCTGCGCTCGCCGTGCCCGCGTCGGCGCAGGACGACGCGCTAGGTCGCGTGAAGGCGCAAGCGGTGCTCGGCAAGCTCGACTATGTACGCAATCTGGAGCATCCGCCCTTCGAGCTCCTCTACCACCGACCCGGCAAGGAGTACGCCGACGGCTTCGAGGCGGCCATGGCGAAGGAGCACGGGCCATGGCTGCGCGCGATCGCCGACAACTTCGACGCGGACTACGCACAACCCGGCGGCCTGCGGCGACGGCTCGATCGCGCGACATCGACGGTGGTCGTGCTGTGGATGCTGAAGGACTACCAGCCGTGGCTGAAGGACCGCGCGGAGCCGAACGGGTTCTCGGACCTCGCGCTCTACGACCGCACGCTCGGCGCCACGGTCGTGCCGGAGTACGGCGTGCCCGTGCAGGCGCCGCACTGGAAGCGTTTGCCGATGCTGGCGCAGGCCGTGCGCGGCGAGCTCGACGCATTCGCGCGCGATGCGAATGTGCAGCTCCCGCACTGGGTCGCGGAAGGGTTGAGCTCGTACCTCGCGTCGCATGAAGGGCCGGAGCCGACTTCGCTGCGCAAGCACTTCCTCGACAAGCAGCTCGTCGAGAAGGTCGTGATCACCATGCACGACCCAGGCGTGCGCAACTCGACGCTCTTGCCGCTGCGCGAGATGTTCGCCGTCACCAGCTATCCGGCGACTCGCGCTGCGCTCGTCAAGAAGTACGGCCCCGCAGTGGAGAAGCTGATCAAGCCTGAACTCGCCATGAAGATGGTGCACGGGCAGTCGTGGGCGCTCGTGATGTACCTGCACGAAGGCGCGGGCGGAAAGTACCGCGCGAACTTCGTGAAGTACCTCGGGGCCGCGCTCGCGGGCGATGGGAGCCTGGCCGCATTCCAGAAGGCATTTCCGAGCGTCGATGTCGGCGTGCTCGAAGCGGAGTTCTACGCGTGGCTGTTCGAGCAGTACGCGGCGATGTTCCCCGGCCGCAAGGCGGACCCGCTCGCACTCAAGGGACTCGGCGGTCCGGCGGGGCAAGACAGTGCGGCAACGGATGCGGCGAAGCCGCTCGATCTCGCAGCGGCGCTCGAGCTCGATGTGCCCACCGCGCACGCGGGCCTGTTGTTCGAGATTCGACGCGGACGCTTCGAGTCGTCGATCGCGGAGCTCGAGAAGCTGCGCGCGCGCCCCAAGGTCGGCGCGCACGCGACGCGCCTCGAGACGGAGATCCTGCGCTGCCGCAAGTTCATCGCGCTGCGCGACAAGCACATCGGCGCGCTCGCGGCCGCGGGCGGCAAGCTCTCGTTCGAGCACGAGGGCAAGAAGCAGACCGCGAAGGTCAAGGGCATGGCGGACGGCAAGGTATTCCTCGAGGAGAACCGCGCGAAGCTCGCAGCGCTCCCGCTCGAGGCGCTCGATCCGCTCGAGCTCGCGAAGAGCTTTGACAAGGCCTTGCTCGAAGGGCCGGACGGCTGGGCGCGCTGGTATCCGGCGGTGCTCGCGGGCGACCCGAAGGCGCTCAAGTCGCTCAAGCCCGGCGAAGGCGCGGACGCGCTGCGCAAGGACGCCGGGGAGTTCTACCCGCAAATGCTCGCCAATGGCGCGGCCGTGGCGTTGCTCGCGCGCGTCGCGCGAGGGGCCGGCAGTGACGCGGCGGCGGCGAAGGCGCAGTTCGAGGCGCTGAGCGAGCTGCTCGCGAAGCACGGCGAGACCGAGCTCGTCACGCAGCGCAAGGGCGTGCTGCGCCAAGCAGGAGCGGCGATCCTCGCGGGCGTATGGGAGCCTTCGAATGCTGCCGAGGCAACGGCGGCGAAGTACACGGCGCTCCCCGACGGTCGCGTGCGGCTCTCGTACGACTTCCAGAAGAAGGAGCAGGGCGACGACTTCAGCGCGGACCACGGCTACTACGCGAGTTGGCGCGCAACGCTCTCGGGCACGCGCGCGGCGTCGAAGCCTGTGGCGCAGTTCGGCGACGGCGCGCTGCGCATGACCGGCGCGGCGTGCGTGCGGCACGCGTGGTCGTTCCGCACGCCGGTGAAGATCGAGTACGATGTGTCGTTCGAAGGGCTGTCCGAGGATGCGAACCGCACGCCGATCTTCGCGATCGGAGCGTGCGACGATCGCCGCGAGAGTTTCGTGTGGTCGCAGGGCTTCGGCAGCCTGCTGGCGAACGAGATCTCCAAGCGCTTCCTGCGCAGCGCGCCCGTGACCGAGGGCACGCCGATCGAGAGCGGCACCGCCTACTCGCTCGGGCTCGAGATCGCCGACGGCAAGGCGAAGTCGACGGAGTCCGGCTCGGAGGTCAAGCAGATCGAGGGCTTGCCACACACCGGCGGCGGCGTGTTCCTGATCGTGCACTCCGATCCGCTCGTCGTGTTCTCCACGCTCACGATCGAGGGCGTGCCGGACATGGACGCGCTCCGCGATGCGTGGGTCGCGCGCAAGCTCGCGGCGCTCGGTTTCTAGCCGAGTTTCGTGCTTGCGGTCGCATGCGGCGGCGCTACCGTGCGCCGCCCCCATGTCGAAGCTCGTCGAAGGTCTGAACGCGGAGCAGCGCGCCGCCGTCGAGACGACCGAAGGTCCGGTGCTCGTGCTCGCTGGCGCGGGCTCTGGCAAGACGCGCGTGATCACGGTGCGCATCGCGCACCTGCTCGAGCAGGGCGTCTCGCCCGACAGCATTCTGGCGCTGACCTTCACCAACAAGGCGGCGCGCGAGATGCGCGAGCGCGTCGGGAAGCTCGTCGGCAAGGAGCGCGCGGAGCGGCTCTTCGTCGGCACATTCCACGGCTTCTGCCTCGCGGCCCTGCGCGAGCACGGCGCCCATGTGGGCTTGGGAGGCGGCTTCACGATCTGCGACGCGTCGGATCAGGCCGGTGCGGTGCGCGGTGTGCTGCGCGAGCTGCGCGTCGGCAGCTCGACCGTGCAACCCGCGGCGCTGGCGGCGCGCATCTCGCTGATGAAGAACAAGCTCGTCGCCCCCGACGAGTTCCTCTCGCGCGCGGCCACGGACGAGGACGAGCTGCTCGGGCGGGCGTACAAGCACTACGACGAGCAACTGCGCCGCGCCAAGACGCTCGACTTCGACGACCTGCTGCTCTACACGCTGCGCATGCTCGCGAAAAAAGACGTGCGCGAGCACTACGCGGGCCGCTACCGCTTCGTCATGGTCGACGAGTATCAGGACACCAACGGCCCGCAGTACGAGATCGTCAAGGCGATCGCGGGCGCGCACCGCAACCTGTGCGTGGTGGGCGACGACGACCAGTCGATCTACGGCTGGCGCGGCGCCGATGTGACGAAGATCCTCTCGTTCGAACGCGACTTCAAGGGCGCCAAGGTGGTGCGGCTCGAGACGAACTATCGCTCGACGAACCAGATTCTCGGCGCGGCGAACCGCGTGATCGCCCACAACCCCAAGCGCCTGGGCAAGACGCTGCGCTCGGCCTTCGGCGACGGCAAGCCGGTGAGCGCCGTGGTGCTGAAGGACGACAACGAGGAAGCCGATCACATCGCCAAGGAGCTCAAGCTGCTCGTCGATCGGCGCGAGGCCAAGTTCGGCGACTGCGCCGTGCTCTTCCGCGCTTCGATTCTCGCGCGCGCCTTCGAGACGGCGTTCCGCGCGCGCGGCGTGCCCTACATCCTCGTCGGCGGCATGAGCTTCTTCGACCGCAAGGAAGTGCGCGATGTGATGGCGTACTTGAAGCTCGCCGTCGCGCCCGAGGACGAGCTCTCGCTCTTGCGCGTGATCAACTGCCCGCCGCGCGGCGTCGGCAAGGCGAGCCTCGACAAGGCGCTGGAATTCGCGGCCGAGCGGGGGCTCTCGCTCGCCAAGGCGTTCGAACAAGGCGAGCTCCCCGGCGTGCCGGAGGGGGCCATCCACGCGGTGCGCGACTTCCGCAAGCTCGTCGCCACGGCTGGAAATCTCGATCAGAAGCTCGCACTGTCCCAGCGCGTCGAGCGCTTGCTCGAAGCGGTGGCCTACAAGACCGAGATCGAGCGCCTCTACCCCGACGAGATCACGCGCGCCCAGCGCTGGGCGGCCGTGACGGAGCTCATCGAGCTCGCCTCGCGTCACCAGCAGAAGAACAGTCGCGCGACATTCGCGACCCTGCTGCAGGACCTGACGCTGGAGAGCAACGACGACGGCGATGACGCCGAGCACACGAAGGATGTCGTCACGCTGATGACGCTCCATGCGGCGAAGGGGCTCGAGTTCCCGCGCGTGTACCTCGTCGGCGTCGAGGAGGGGCTGCTCCCGCACCTGCGCTCCGTCGCAGAGGACACGGTCGAGGAAGAGCGGCGTTTGATGTATGTCGGCATCACGCGCGCGCAGCGGCACCTGACGATCAGCTACACGCAGGAGCGCGTGAAGTTCGGCAAGGCGCAGCCGTCGATGCCCTCGCGCTTCCTGTTCGAGATCAAGGGCACGCCTCCGCCGGAGGGCTGGGTGAGCGCCGGACAGGCGCCGCCGACGCGGCCCATGGGTGCGAAGGCGCGCAAGCAGGCCGCGACGGCCAAGAAGAAGGGCGCCGCGAAGGCCCGCAAGTCGCTCGGCGGAGGGCCGCACAAGCCCACCTTCTGAGCCTGGCCGCGGCGTGACGCGCGCTTGATCTTCCCCCGCGCGGATACCAATGTAGCTGCGATGCCGCCGAGCATGGAGAGCGTCGCCGCCGTCGACTTGGTCTTGCCCGAGATCGTCCTGCGTCTGGTGAGCGCGCTGCTCCTCGGCGCCGCCATCGGATTCGAACGCAGCTACCGTGGCCGCCCCGCGGGCTTTCGCACCCACGCGCTCGTGTGTCTCTCCACCAGCCTCCTGATGCTCCTCACGGCCTACGAAGGCCTGTGGGTGCCCGAGTCGAGCGACATGCGAGTCACGCTCGATCCCACGCGCATGGCGCAGGGCATCATGACCGGCATCGGCTTCATCGGCGCCGGCGCGATCATGAAGGACGGACTCTCGGTGCGCGGGCTCACGACCGCGGCCTCCATCTGGATCACCGCCGCGATCGGCATCTTGATCGGCGTGGGCTTCTATGTGCCGGCCGCCATCTCCGCCGCGCTCACGCTCGCGACGCTGTCCGCGTTCGGCTGGCTCGAGCGCAAGCTGCCCGCCGAGTTCTACGCGCTCTTCACGGTGCGCTTCGAGCGCAGCGCGCAAGTGGACGAGCAGGAGCTGCGACGGCTGGTGATGTCGCGCGGGTTCTCGATCGCGAACCTGCACTATCGTTTCGACGCGCCAAAGCAGTACTTCGAGTATCGCATGGTGCTGAAGAGCACCAATCCGCGCCACGCCCAAGAGCTGAGCGTGGCGCTCAGCGAGCGCAAGGACGTGCTCGAGTTCTCCCTCGCGCCCGCGAGCGACTAGCGCTGCTTGTTCGGCGTGAATGTGAACGAGCGCGCAGCGATGCGCAGGTTCTTGTCGGCATCGACCTCGGCCACGCCGCGCACGATCACCGTGTCGAGGTGATCGAGCCCGCGCAGCCCCGCGATCGGCTCGAGGATCAGGCCCTGCTCGTCGCGGAACTCGACGAGTGCGCACGCGGCGGCGATCTCGTTCGGCGGGATGCAGCAGTAGTCCCACGGCGTCGTGCATGAGTCCTCCATGGGATCGCCTTCGTCGCTGCACGAGCGCAGGGACTCATCGATCAGCACGAAGGCCGCCGCGCCGGTGACGAAATCCTGCACGCGGCCGCGCACGACGACCTCGGAGCCGGCGCGCGCGTCGCGCCGCGCTTCCAGCACCGTCACGCTCGCGGCTTCGGCCTTCGCGGAGACGAAGCCTGCGAGGCGGCCTGACGACGCGGTTGCGCCCGAATCGCCGTCGGAGCAAGCGATGGAGAGCAGCACGAGAGAGAGCGGAGAGAGGATGCGCATGTGAGGGTCCTTGGAAGAAGAGGATCAGGGTTCCTTGAGGGCGGCGGCGATCGGCATGCGCAGGACGCGCGTTGCCGCTGGAGCGGTGCCGATCACGCCGACGAGCAGTGCGCCGGCGAAGCCGACGAGAATGGCGACAGCATCGACTTCGAGCGCGAAGGCGCTCATGGCGATGCGAACGGAGGAGCCCGCGACGAACAGCCGCGCGAGCGCGAGGCCGACGAGCGCGCCGCTGGCTGCCACCACCAGCGACTCCTGCGCGAGCGAGCGCACGAGCGCGAGGCCCGAGTAGCCGACGGCCCGCAGCGCCGCGAGCTCGCGCAGGCGATCTTGCACGGCTGCGTTGAGCGTGTTCGCGCCCCCAAACAGCGCACCGGCGAGGATCAGCGCCGACATGGCCCACGCCATCGCGCGAATGGGCGCGAAGTAGTCGGAGAGCTCGCGGTAGTAGGTCGAACTCGGGATCATCGTGAGTTCGAGGTCGAGGCGGCGTCGTGTGAAGAGCTCGAGCTCGACGAAGCGCGCCGGGCTCTCCATGCGCACGAACACGACCGAGCTGTCGTCGCGCTTGGTGAGTCCGCGCAGCTCCGCGAGCGGAGTCCAGATCTCCGCCTCGATCGTCGTGCCCGGTGCCGCGAAGCGGCCGACGATCTCGAAGGTCGCGCCCTCGAAGCGCAACTTCCGTCCGAGCGCGAGTTGCTCCTCCGGCACGCCGAGCTGCGCAGCGACCATGCGCCCGACGATCACCTCTCCCGTGCGCGGGGGGCGGCCTTCGAGCAGCGTCACGCTCTCGTGGACGAGAAACGCTCGCTCGGTCACTCCGCGGACGAAGCCCGCGAGCGGTTCGCTCCGAATCGACACGCTTGCGTCGTCGAGCTCGAGGTTCGTGCCCATGTGGATCTCCGCGGAGATCGCGGGAGTTCCGCCGATCGCCTTCACGCCCGGAACGGAGGCCGCGACGAGCTCGGGCAAGCCGGCGGTCACCGTCGAGCGCACGATGTCGCGCTCGGCGACCGTGGAGAGCAGGATGGCCGTGTCCTCCGAGGCCGCACCCGAGAATGTGCCGCCGAGCCCGCGCACGAACGCCGTCGTGGCAACGAGCAACGCGGCGACGAGCGCACTCGAGAGCGCCGTCAGCAGCGTGCGGAAGGGACGGCGCCCGAGGTTGCGGACCGCGTAGTCGAAGGGCAGCGAGCGGGGCATGTTCAGGCGGCCCTCAAGCTGGCGACGATCTCCGCACGAGACGAGCGAATCGCCGGTACGAGGCCCGCGACGAGTCCCGTGGCGAGCGCGACCGCGAAGCCCCTCAGGACGAGCGCCGGCTCGGTCGAGAACGACACCGGGACGCCTTCTGCTCCGATCGTGAGGCTCGAGAAGCGGATCACGGCGAGCGCAGTGCCGAGTCCGAGCGCGCCACCCGCGAGCGCGAGCACGAGCGCCTCGCCCATGACGAGACCGGCGACATGGCGCGCATGGAATCCCAGCGTGCGGAACACGCCGAACTCGCGCACACGCTCCTGCACGCTCATCACGACCGTATTGGCGACGAGCGCGAGCACGACTGCGACGCACGCGGCTCCGAGGAGCTGCGCGAAGCCGAGGATCTCGCGCAAGTCGCGCGTCGCGTGCTCGAGAAACAGGATCCGCGGCCGCGTGTCCGTCGGCTCAGGCGCGGTGCGGAAGAGCTCGTCGATCTGGGCGGAGAGCTCCTTGGCGCGCGCCGCGTCGCGCACCTTGACTTCGAACTGCGTCACGGTGCCGAGGCGATTCACGGCGACGGCGCGCTGCAGGAACTCGAGGTGGGTGACGACCGTGCCCTCCTCGACTGGCTCCGCGCTCCCGAAAATCCCCGCGACCTTCACATTGATGCCGCCGAAGCGGAACTGGTCGCCGACCGCGAGGTTCTTGCGCGCGGCAAAGCTGCGGCCGACGAGAGCGGCGTCGCGCTCCGCCACGA
>VGZD01000084.1 GCA_016872715.1 Planctomycetota bacterium | reverse complement strand
ACCGGCGCGGGGGCCGACGGCTCGACCGGCTCAGGACGCGGCGCTTCGACCGCGCTGCGCGGCGCGCGCGGCGCTTCGCCCTCGGGCTGCACGCGGATGCGCAGCGCGAGGCTCGCGACCTCGTCCTCGATCGCCGCGAGCAGGTTCTGGAACAGTTGGAAGCCCTCGCGCTTGTACTCGTTCTTGGGGTCCTGCTGGCCGTAGCCGCGCAGTCCGATGCCCGTCTTGAGCGCGTCGATCGCGTACAGATGGTCCTTCCAACGCGAGTCGATCGTGTTGAGCAGCAGGTACTGCTCGACGCGGCGCATCATCTCCGCGCCGATGTTCGTCTCGCGCTCGTCGTAGGCCCGCGTGGCGCGCTCGACCGCGCCGCTGGTGTTGGGCAGCTTCTCGGTCGCCGCCGCGGCCGCGGCCTGATCGAGCTCGAGACCGAAGGCGCGCTGGTACCACGCCCCGAACCCGTCGGGATCCTTCTGGTAGGTGGCGGCGTTGCGCGTGATCGACTGCGTCAGGAACTGCTCGACACGCTCGCGCAGCCCCTTGTGCTCGAGCACGTCCTGACGCACGGCGTAGATCGTCTTGCGCTGCTGATCCATCACGTCGTCGTACTCGAGCAACGACTTGCGGATCTCGAAGTTGTAGTCCTCGACCTTGCGCTGCGCCTTCTCGATCGCGCGCGTGACCATGCCCGATTCGATCGGCACGCCTTCCGTCATGCCCATCCGTTCCATCGCGTTCTTGACCCAGTCGCGATAGAAGCGCCGCATCAAGTCGTCCTCGAGCGACAGGTAGAAGCGCGACACGCCCGCGTCTCCCTGACGGCCCGAGCGACCGCGCAGTTGGTTGTCGATGCGCCGCGCCTCGTGGCGCTCCGTGCCGAGCACGTACAGCCCGCCCTGCTCGAGCACCTTGGCCTGATCGCGTTCGCAATCCGCCCGCACTTGCTCGCGCACGTTCGCGATCTGGTCGAGTTTTTCGACGTCGCCCTGCTGCAAACCGGCCTCTTCGAGCGCGCGCGCGAGCCGCCACTCGTAGTTTCCGCCGAGCTTGATGTCCGTGCCGCGTCCGGCCATGTTCGTCGCGACGGTCACCGCGCCGATCTCGCCGGCGTGCGCGACGATGTTCGCCTCGCGCTCGTGGTTCTTCGCGTTGAGCACCTCGTGCTTCACGCCGCGCTGGCGCAGGAGCTTGGAGATGTGCTCGCTCTTCTCGACCGAGGTCGTGCCGATCAGCACCGGCTGGCCGCGCTTGTGCACGCCGTCGACCTCCTCGACGATCGCCTTCCACTTCTCGGGGCTCGTGCGGTACACGATGTCGCGCCGATCATCGCGCGCCACGGGCTTGTTGGTCGGGATCGAGACCACGCGCAGCTCGTAGATCTTCCAGAACTCGTTGGCCTCGGTCAGCGCCGTGCCCGTCATGCCCGCCAGCTTGGTGAACAGACGGAAGTAGTTCTGGAACGTGATCGTCGCCAGCGTCTGGTTCTCCTGCCGCGGATTGAGCCCTTCCTTGACCTCGACCGCCTGGTGCAAGCCATCGGACCAGCGCCGTCCGGTCATCTTTCGACCCGTGAACTCGTCGACGATGATCACCTCGGGCTGCCCGTCCTCGCCGGGCTCGACCACGTACTGGTCGTCCTTGACGTAGATGTTGTGGGCGCGCAGCGCGTTCTCGATGTAGTGCGGCCAGTCCTCGTTGCCCGGCAGATAGAAGCTCTCGACGCCGACGATCTTCTCGGCCTCGATGATGCCCGCCTCGACCAGCGTCACGCTGCGCTCCTTCTCCTTGACCTCGAAGTGCGTCTCGCGCTGCAGCTTGCGCGCCACCGCGTCGGCGATCTGGTACTTGCCGCTCGACTCCTGCGCGGGGCCCGAGATGATCAGCGGCGTGCGCGCCTCGTCGATCAGCACGCTGTCGACCTCGTCGACGATGGCGTAGTACAGATTCTTCTGCACCTGCTCTTCCGCGCGCGTCTTCATGTTGTCGCGCAGGTAGTCGAAGCCGAACTCGTTGTTCGTGCCGTAGACGATGTCGCAGGCGTAGATCGGCTTGCGCTCCCGCGAGTCCATGTTCGACTGGATCGCGCCGCTGGTGAGCCCGAGGTAGTCGAAGATCGGCTTCATCCACGCGCAGTCGCGCCGCGCGAGGTAGTCGTTGACCGTGACGAGGAACACCGGACGTCCGGTCAGGCCGTTGAGGTACAGCGGCAAGGTCGCGACCAGCGTCTTGCCTTCGCCGGTCATCATCTCGGCGATCGCGCCCTGATGCAGCACGATGCCGCCGACGATCTGGACGTCGTGGTGGCGCAGCCCCAGCGTGCGCACGCTGGCCTCGCGCACCAGGGCGAAGGCCTTGGGCAGGATCTCGTCGAGGATGGCGCGCTGCTGCTCGAGCTCGAGCCCCTTGAGGCGCTCGCGCCAGAGCGCGGACTCGACCTTGAATTGCTCACCCGAGAGGCCCCGCGCCCAGCTCTCGAGCTCTTTGACCTGCGCCACGACCGGCACCATGGCCCGCACCACGCGCTCGTTCTGGGAGCCAAACGCGCCCTTGAGCCAGCGGCCGAAGCCCTCGCCGAAGATCGAGAACTTGTCGCTGAACGAATCCCAGTCGAAAGCCATGTGTAGGGGTGCAGTCTGGAAAGGGTCGGGCCGCCCCGGGCCCCGGGTCAGCCTTGCGAGCCGCACATTGAAAGCCCTCGAACGCCCCGATGGAAGGCCGAGCCCCCGAAAGGAGCCTCCCGACGCCGCCGACGGGGCCGTGCGGCCCACGCGGGCGACCGTGCCCGAGACCGTGCCCGAGACCGTGCCCGAGACCGTGCCCGAGACCGTGCCCGAGACCGTGCCGCGCCCGCCCGAGCGCGCGGCCACGTCAGGGCGGCCAGTCAGGGCTGCCACGTCGACGCTGCCACGTCGACGCTGCCACGTCGACGCTGCCACGTCGACGCGGCCACGTCGGCGCTGCCGCGTCTCAACGGCCGGAGCCGGAGAGCGCGGGCTCGCGGCCGGAGAGCATCTGGCGCAGGGTCGCGAACAGGAGCTCGCGCGGGTAGGGCTTGTGCAGCACGCCATTGACCTGCGCGAGCCGCGCGAGGTCGATCTTCGAGGCCGTGGCCATCAGCACGCACACCGCGGCCGTGCGCGGATCGCCGCGCAGCGCGCCGAGCACGCTCTCCCCGTCGAGTCCGGGCAACTCGAAGTCGAGGATCACGAGGTCCGGCAGCGGCCCCTCGCGCAGGCGCTCGAGCGTGCGCTCACCGGTGTGCGCGAGCTCGACCGCATAGCCCTTCGCGCGCAGCCACGTGCGCAGCGCGAACGCGACCGCCACGTCGTCCTCGACGAGCAGGATCGAGAGGCCGTTGCGATCTTCGCTCTCGCTCCCGACGAGCTCCTCGCACAGGCTGCGCAGGTCGTCGAGCGTCGGGAGCCCCGCCGAACGCCACGCGCTCTCGACCTCGAGCTTGAGCCTGCGGTTGTGAGTCTTGAGCTCCTGAAATGCGTCGTAGTCGGGGTGGTTGGGGCGCACGTCGAGCTCGTCGTGAGTGTCGACCGCGAAGAAGTACTCGCCGTTGACGAGGTACTCCTGCACCACGAGCTTCATGAACGGGTAGCGGTGGTTTCCGACCTGCAGCGAGTAGCGTCGACACCCCTCGACATCGGTCGCCCGCAGCCGATCCATGGCCTCGAGCGCGGAAGAGATCGTCTCGTGTCCCGCGAAATCCGCGGACGTGATGCGCGGCCGTCCGCCCGTGCCCGGCGGATAGGCGTGGCGCAGATAGAGATCGATCGCGCTGCGCACGTGGGCGGGAGTGAGGGCGTCGAGGCGCATCAGGCTTTCCCCACCGCCGTGGCGCACGCGGGCGAGGGAGCGAACGCTCGGATCGAACCGATCAGCGCGCGCACGTCGGCGATTCCGCGCGCGTCGAGCAGGCTCGCGACCTCCGCGGCGAGGCCCGCGATGTTCGAAGGATCGCTGAAGCAGCTCGTGCCCACTTGCACCGCGCTGCAACCGACCACCAAGTATTCGAGCACGTCGCTCGCCTTGCCGATGCCGCCGCACCCGATGATCGGGATCTTGACCGCGCGCGCACACTGCCACGCGCAGCGCAGCGCCACCGGCTTGATGCCGACGCCCGAGTAGCCGCCCATCACGGTGTTGATGCCGGGCGCCCCCGTGCGCCAATCGACGCTCATGCCGAGCAGCGTGTTGACCGCCGTGAGCGCGTCCGCGCCCGCCGCCTCGCAGGCGCGCGCGATGTCGCCGATGTCCGTGACGTTGGGGCTGAGCTTGGCGAACACGGGTTTGTTCGTCGCCGCGCGCACGCCGCGGATCACGGCCTGCGCGACGCGCGGATCGGTCGAGAACGGCAGCTTTCCGCCCTGCACGTTGGGGCACGAGAGATTGACTTCGAGCGCGTCGACTTCGCTGCGCTCGTGGAGGATCCGCGCCAGCTCGGCGAAATCCTCGACCTTCTCGCCGCCGATGTTCGTCACCACCGCGCAATCCGCGCTCGCCATCGCGGGCAGCACGTCGCGCAGGTAGGCCTCGATGCCGCGGTTCTCGAGCCCGATCGAGTTCAGCAGACCCGCTTCCGTCTCGGCGATGCGCGGATGCGGATTGCCGGGGCGCGGCTTGAGCGTGACGGTCTTGCTCACCAGCGCGCCGAGCGAGTGCGGCGCGGCGAAATGCTGCATCTCCAGCCCGTGGCCGAACGTGCCGGAGGCCGACAGAATCGGGTTGCGCAGCGCCAGTCCGCCGCAATCGACGCTCAGGGAAGCCATTGGGCGACGAGCGTACGCGGCGCGTCTCGATCGAGCAATCGTCCCGCCACGGGGCCGCTCAGGCCGCCGATTTCGGCCGCGGCGTGAGCAGGCTCGAGAGCATCAACAGCACCGCGCCGACCGTGATGCAGGCGTCGGCGACGTTGAACGTGGGGAAGTGCCAGTCCCACACGGGGAAGTACACGTCGAGGAAGTCGCGCACCTCGCCGAAGCGCGCTCCGACGCGGCGCGGAGCCATGCACAGGTTGTCGTACAGGTTGCCGGCCGCGCCCGAGAGGATCAGCACCAGCGCCGAGGTCAGCGTGCGCTGCACCGGACTCGAGCGCACCACGAGCCACGTGAGGAACGCCACGGCGCCGCAGCGCCCGCCGACGAGCAGCCACGTCGGCAGCCGGTCGAAGCCCCACGCCATGCCGGGATTCCACGACAGCATGAAGCTGAACCACTCGCCGCAGATCTCGTAGCGGTGGTGGCCGTGGTCATCGTAGCCCATGCCCTCCGGCAGCGGACTCGACTGGAGCCACGCAAAGACCGCGCTCTTGCTCCACAGGTCGGCGATCACCAGCGCCGCCACGATCGCCAAGCGCAGACCCACCTGTCGCGCCGTCGGGCGCACGACGACGTCCGTGCTGCTCGTCTCGCTCACGCACGCGCCTCGCGAGCCTAGTAGCCGCGACGCTCGGCCAGCCGCTGGCAGTCGATGCACATGCGCGCGTGCGGAACGGCTCGCAGGCGCTCCTTGTTGATCGTCTGCTCGCAGCCCTCGCACTTGCCGTAGGTGCCCTGCTCGATGCGCTCGAGCGCCTCGAGGATCTGCGCCAACGCCTCTTCCTCGTTCTCGAGCAGTTGCAGGTTGAACTCTTGGTAGTAGCCGTCGGCCGAGTCACCGGGCCGCGACTCCGCCGCATCGACGTTGCCGTTCTGGCTGAACGCCTCTTCCTCGAGCTGCGAGAGGTTGCCGCTCAGGATGGCCTTGGCCTTCTGCAGCAGGGCCTTGAACTCCTCGAGGTCCTTGGGGGACAGCTTGGCGGGCTTCTTGGTGGCCATGGGCGGCGCGGGTGCTTCGACGGTTGAAAATCCCCCTCCGAGAATTCCGAAGGGCGCAAAAGGATATCCCCGTCGCCGCGCCCGTCAAGCGAGCCGCCGACCCGCGAGGCTTGCAGCGCCGCGCGCGGGGTTCCACGCTCTCCCCATGGCCGCCGCGCCCCTGCCCGTCCCGTTCCGCGCCGCGCTCGCGGACTTCCTCGAGGCCCTGCGGGTCGAGGCCGGGCTCGCGCGGGCCACGCTGCAGGCCTACCGCCGCGACCTCGAAGCCGCCGCGCGCTACTTCTCCGAGCGCGGCGCGCGCGGCTTCTCGGACGTCGATTCCGACCTGCTCGTGGCCTACCTCGCCGCGCGGCGCGAGGCCGGCGCCGCCGAGGCCAGCGTGGCGCGCGGACTGTCCGCCCTGCGCATGCTGCTGCGGCATCTGGCGGCCGAGGGTCGCATCGACTCCGACCCCGCGAGCCTGATCGCGGCACCGCGGCTGCGCCACGCGCTTCCGCGCGCGCTGTCGGTCGAGGAGGTCGACCGACTCCTGTGCGCGCCCGCGGGCGAAAGCTGGCGCGACCAGCGCGACCGCGCCTTGCTCGAAGTGCTGTACGCCACCGGCGCGCGCGTCAGCGAGGCCTGCGGGCTGCGCACCGACGGACTCGATCCACAGATGCGCGCGCTGCGCTTGCACGGAAAGGGCAACAAGGTGCGGCTCGTTCCCATGGGCGCGCGCGCGCGCGAGGCCCTCGCGCGCTGGCTCGAGCACGGACGCCGCCGCGTGCCCGGCTCGGCCGCGCGCCGCGAAGTGTTCGTCACGCACCGCGGCGCGCCCCTCGATCGCACCAACGCTTGGCGGCGCGTGCGGGCGGCCGCGTTGCGAGCGGGCCTGACGGTGCGCATCACGCCGCACACGCTGCGGCACTCGTTCGCGACGCACATGATCGAAGGCGGAGCCGATCTGCGCAGCGTGCAGGAGATGCTCGGCCACGCCTCCGTGCAGACGACCGAAATCTACACGCACCTCGACCACGAGCACGTGCTCGCCCTGCACCGGCTGTATCACCCCCGGGCATAGACGTCCGCGCGCGAGGTGGCTAGCCTCGCCAGGGCAAGCCATGGCCAATTCCTGGGTTCGCAACACGCTCGCGGTGCTCGTGCTGCTCGGCTTCGGCGCATACTTCTTGCTCGTGAAAGAAAGCGAGCGCAGCGAGGGATTGCAGTACGTCGATCTCGCCGCGCAGCGCGCTCTGGCGGAGCGCGGCGCCGCGGGGAACAGCGCGGTCCCGCCGCCGTTGGAACCCCTCGAGCCGGACGCCGAAGCCGCACCGCGGAGCGAGTTCTCGATCCCGAGCCTGCGCCGCAGCGTGCGCGGACGCGCGGTCGACGCCAGCGGCAACCCACTCGCGGGGATCGGTGTCCAGCGCACGCACGCGTTCCTGTCCGAGGCGCGCACCGAGTCGGACGCGGAGGGTCGCTTCGAGCTCACGCTCGAGGAGCCGCAGGGCGAGCTCACGGCCTCCGGCTCGGGCTGGATCCTGATCGGAGGGGAGCGCTACCTCGCGGCCGAGCGCGAAGACGACTATCTGCTCGTGCTCGCACCCGCCGTCGAGTTCCGCGGTCGCCTGATCGACGCGCGCGGCGCGCCGGTGTCCGACGCCAGCCTGTACGCGATTCCGCCCGGCGACGCGCTCGTGCGCTTCGGTCTGGTCGCGCCGCCGCTGGAGCACGAGAGCCAGCGCGGCTGGAGCGACCTCGACGGATCGTTCCGCATCGGACCCCTGCCCTTCCTTCCCGGAGGCCGCATCGAAGTCTCCGCCCCCGGATCGTCGCCGGTCGAGTTCCCGCAGCCGACGGACCCGTCGCAGCCGATCGAGCTCGTGATCGGCGAGCGCTGAGCTCGCGCGGCGCGCAGTGCTCGCTAGCGGCGCGATCACTCCGCCTTGCTAGGGCGTCGGTTTCTGCGCGAGCGCGGCGCGGATCCGCGCGGCGAGCTCCGCGCCGATGCCGGACACGCTGGCGAGCTCCTCCACACTCGCCTCGCGCACGAGCGCGACGCTTCCAAAGCGCCGCAGCAATGCCTTGCGTTTCGCGGCGCCCACGCCCTCGATCGCGTCGAGCTGGCTCGTGATGCGCCCGCGCTCGCGGCGGTGGTAGGTGATGGCGAAGCGGTGCGCCTCGTCGCGAATGCGCTCGAGCAACAGCCGCGCGGGATCGTGTCGGCCGAGCTCGATCGGCTGCTCGACGCCGCTCAAGAACACGCGCTCTTCGCTGCGCTGCTTGCGCGCGCCGCCGACGTTGCGCTCCGAGCGCGCCTTCGCGAGCCCGATCATCGGCAGGTCCCACGCGCCCGCCTCGTCGCGCGCCGCGAGCGCGCTCGCGAGCTGCTGCGCGCCGCCGTCGATCACGACCAGATCCGGCAGATCCTCGTCCTCGACGCCGCGCGCGAGCGAGCGAGCGACGACTTCCTTCATCGAGGCAAAGTCGTCCTGACCCTCGACGCCCCGCACCTTGAAGCGCCGGTAGCCGGACTTGTCCGCGTGCCCGCCGCGGAAGCGCACGCGGCTGGCGACGACGTTCGTGCCCTGCAAGTTCGAGATGTCGAAGCAATCGATGACCTCCGGCGGCTCGCCGAGGTCGCACAGCGCCGCGAGCTTCTCGAGCGCCTGCACCTCGAAGGCCGCCTCGCTCTCGCGCTTGGAGAGCGCGCTGCACGCGTTCTCGTGCGCGAGGTCGAGCATGCGCCGCCGCTCGCCCGCCTGCGGGACCACCAGCCGCGTGGGAGCGCCGAGCGCGCTCTCGAGCAACTCGAGCTCCGAGGGAGCGACCGACAGCACCACTTCCGGCGGCACTTCGCGGCGTCCGGCGCCGTACAGCGCCGTGAGCACGTCGTGCCACAGCTCTTCGTCGGGCAGCTCCGAGCGAAACACGTGCGAGCGGCTCTCCGCCAGCCGTCCGTCGCGGAACGCGAGCCGGTGCACGACCGCGTCACTCCCGCGCCGCGCGAGCGCGAGTACGTCGCGCGAGCGCTTGTCGCTCGGCCGCACGCCTTGGCGCTCGACGGTGCGGCGCAGCGCACCGAGCCGATCGCGCCACGCCGCGGCGCGCTCGTACTCCATGTCGGCCGACGCCGCGAGCATGCGGCCCTCGAGCTCGGCCTCGACCTCGTCGATGTCCCCTTGCAGCACCGCCGCCGCCTTCTCGACCAGCTTGGCGTACTCCTCGCGCGAGATCAGACCGACGCACGGCGCCGAGCACAGGCCGATCTGGTGCTTGATGCACGCTCGCGTGCGATGCGCGAACACCGAGTCCGGACAGTCGCGCAGCGGGACCACGCGATGCAGCTCGCCGAGCATCTGGCGCAGCGCGCGCGAGCTCACGAACGGCCCGAACAGCCGCGCGCGCCCCTTGCGCTCTCCCGCGCGTCGATCGAGCCGCGGATTGTGCTCGCGCACGAACTTGAAGCGCGGGAAATCCTCGTCGTCGAGCCGCAGCATGCGGAACGACTTGTCGTCCTTGAGCCGGATGTTGTGCGGCGGCTGGTGGCGCTTGATGAGCGCGTCCTCGAGCAGCAGCGCCTCGGCTTCCGTGCGCGTCACGATCGTCTCGACGCAGGCCGCCACGTCCTCCATGAAGCGGATCAAGAGCCGCCCGTCGCCGCCCGGCCGCCGGTACGCGCGCAACCGGCTCTTGAGCCTGCGCGCCTTGCCTACGTACAGCACCCCACCCGCGTCGTCGCGGAACAGGTACACACCCGGCTTTTCGGGCACTGCCTCGATCGACCAGCGCGGCTCGCTCACGGGACACGGAGTTTACCGGCCCACCCCCTCGGGCTCCTGTTGCGGCGTTGCCGATCGTGCTAGCGTCTGACAGATCCCGTGGAGATCCAACCCATGAAGTCCTTGCTCCTCGCCGCGGCCCTCGGCCTCGGCTCGCTGGCGGTGCTCGCCGTCCCTTCGCAAGACGAAGGCCTCGAGCTCGGCACCGCCGCACCCAACGTCACCGCCACGACGTGGTTCAACCACCTCGGTTCCCAGATCGACCTGAACTCGTTCAAGAATCAGGCCGTCGTGTTGGAGTTTTGGGCCACCTGGTGAGGCCCCTGCCGTGGGGCGTGGCCTCACCTCGAAGATCTGCAAGCTGAGTACGGCGAGAAGGGACTCGTGGTCCTCGCGGTGTCCGACGAGGACGCCGCCAAGGTCGGAGCCTACGTCGACGAGCTGGGCATCACCGTGCGCGTCGGCGCCGGGAGTCCGTCCTCCAACGCGTTCAAGATCCGCGGCTATCCGTCGTCGGCTCTGATCGGCCCCGGTGGCAAGCTGCTGTGGCAGGGACACCCCTCGGGGCTGAGCAAGGGCGACGTCGAGGCGGCGCTCAAGGGCGCCAAGCCGCTGCCGTCGGGCTTCCTCGCCTTCGCTCCCACGTCGGCCCCCGAGGGTCGCGTGGCCGAGCAGGCCAAGGCGATCGAGCAGGGCAAGCTCGCCAAGGCGCACGCGGCGCTCTCGGCATTCGGCTCGGATGCCAAGGCGACCGAGGCCGAGAAGACCAGCGCGAGCGCGCTGCTCGGCGAGCTCGACGCGCACGTCGCGTCGCTGGTGGCCGCGGCCGAGCGCTCGGCGAAGAACCGCGAGCCGCGCACGGCGATCACGGTCTACGACGCGCTCGCCAAGGAATTCGGCTCCGCCGCCCAAGGTGCGAGCGCCAAGTCCGCGGCGGAGGCGATCCGCAAGGACGCCGTGCTCGCGAAGGAGCTCGACGCCGCGGAGGCGTTCGAGAAGCTGCGCGCTTCGACCGCCAAGCTCGCCACGGCCAAGCGCCGCGACAAGCTCGTCGATTTCGCGGAGAAGTGGAAGGGCACCAAGGCCGGAGAACGCGCCAAGGCCATGGCCAAGCCCGCGAAGTAGCGCACCGACGCTCGACACGCTTCGACGGCCCGCCCCGCGCGGGCCGTCGCCATTTTTCTCGCTCTCGTTCAGCGCGCGAGCTCGAGCGCCTCGAGCTCTCTGAGTCGATCGCGCAGCTTGGCGGCATCCTCGAAGCGCATCTCGCTCGCCGCGTGCAGCATCTCGTCGCGCAGCTTCGCCAGCTCGCCGCGCAGCTTGCCCGCATCCCACGCCAGCGCCGGATCCGACTCCGCCACGCGCCCGCCACGCCCCAGCGGCAGCTCGGCCACCTCGACGTAGTCCATGTCGTACAGCGACTCGATCGAGTCGCGGATCGGCTTGAGGATCGTGCGCGGCGTGATGCCGTGGCGCTCGTTGTAGGCCAGTTGCAGCGCGCGCCGCCGCTCGACCTCTCCGCGCGTCGCGCGAATGGAATCGGTCTGCTTGTCGGCGTACAGGAGCACGCGCCCCTCCACGTTGCGCGCCGCGCGCCCGCAGGTCTGGATCAGCGATGTCGTGGAGCGCAGGAAGCCTTCCTTGTCCGCATCGAGCACCGCGACGAGCGCCACTTCCGGCAGATCGAGCCCCTCGCGCAGCAGGTTGATGCCCACCAACACGTCGAACGCGCCCAAGCGCAGGTCGCGCAGGATCGCGGAGCGCTCGAGCGCGTCGATCTCCGAGTGCAGATAGCGCACCTTGACGCCGAGCTCCTGATAGTAGGTCGTGAGCTCTTCCGCCGAGCGCTTGGTCAGCGTCGTCACGAGCACGCGCCAGCCGGACTGGACCGTCTTGCGAATCTCGCCGAGCAGGTCGTCGACCTGCGTCGAGGCAGGCCGCAGCTCGATCGAAGGATCGAGCAGGCCCGTCGGACGCACGATCTGCTCCGCGATCGCGCCCTGCGAGCCCTCGAGCTCGTACTTCGACGGCGTGGCGGAGATGAACACCACCTGCCGCACGAGCTGCTCCCACTCCTCGAAGCGCAGCGGGCGATTGTCGAGCGCGCTCGGCAGGCGGAAGCCGTGCTCGACGAGCACCTCCTTGCGGGAGCGGTCGCCGCGGTACATGCCGCCGATCTGGGGCACGGTCACGTGGCTCTCGTCGATGAAGACCAGCCAATCCTCGGGGAAGTAGTTGAGCAGCGTGAACGGCGCCTCGCCCGCCGCGCGTCCGTCCATGAAGCGCGAGTAGTTCTCGATGCCGTTGCACACGCCCGTCGCGCGCAACATCTCGAGGTCGTGCTTGGCGCGCTGCTCGAGCCGCTGCGCCTCGAGCAACTTGCCCTGCCGCTTCAGCTCCGCCAGGCGCTCCTCGAGCTCGACTTCGATCTGCTCGCAGGCCTTGAGCAACCGGTCCATCGGCGCCACGTAGTGCGTCGCCGGGTAGACCGTGGCCGACTCGAGCTCGCGCAGCACTTCGCCGCGCAGCGGATCGACCTCGACCAGAGCCTCGACCTCGTCACCGAACAACTCGACGCGCAGGATGCGCTCGTCCTCATAGGCCGGGAAGATCTCGATCACGTCGCCGCGCGCGCGGAACGTCCCGCGCCGGAAGTCGTAGTTGTTGCGCGCGTACTGCATCTGCGTCAGCCGCCGCAAGAGCTCCTCGCGCTGCACGCTGTCGCCGACCGCGATCGGCAGCGCCATGCCTTGGTAGGCCTCGGGGTTGCCCAGGCCATAGATGCACGACACCGAGGCCACGATGATCACGTCGCGGCGCTCGAGCAGCGAGCGCGTGGCGCTGTTGCGCATGCGCTCGATGTTCTCGTTGCGGCTCGCGTCCTTCTCGATGAAGGTGTCCGTCGAGGCCACGTAGGCCTCGGGCTGGTAGTAGTCGTAGTAGCTGACGAAATACTCGACCGCGTTGTGCGGGAAGAGCTCCTTGAACTCCGCGTACAGCTGCGCCGCCAGCGTCTTGTTGGGGCTCAGCACCAGCGTCGGTCGCCCGAGTTGCTCGATCGCCGCGGCCGTGGTGAAGGTCTTGCCTGAACCGGTGATGCCGAGCAGCGTTTGAAAGCGTCGGCCCGCCTGCACGCCGCGCACGAGGCGCTCGATCGCCTGCGGCTGGTCGCCGGTCGGCTGGAACGGACACACCAGCTCGAACTCACCCTGCGCCTTGCGCCGCGGCGGCAGTTCCGTCGGCGCCTTGCGCGGCCCCGTCGGCTTCTTCGGCGGCGGCGACTTGCGGCGAGCCATGGCGCGCATCCTAGCCCACCCACGACCTGCTCCACGCCCCACGTTCCTTGCGGCCTGCGCCCGTGCGCGCGTATCGTTCGCCCCTCTTCCGAGCGCGGTTGCCGCCTTCCCCCGCCGGGGTAGTTCCGCCTCCGCCCCCTGACCCCCGCGAGCCACCCATGCTCATCCAGTGCACCTTCTGCAAGACCTCGGCGAAGCTCCCGGACAGCAAGGAGGGAGCCAAGGTCAAGTGCGGCAGTTGCGGCAAGGTCTACGTGGCCCGCGAGCTGGGCGCGAAGGGCAGCAAGAAGCTCAGTGCCACGCCGTTCATCTTCGGCGGCGCCGCCGCCGTCGGACTGGTGTTCGTGCTGATCGCGATGAACTCCGGCACGGACAAGCCGCCCCCGCCGCCGCCCGCCAAGTCGGACAAGACCCCGCCTCCGGTGATCGATCGCACCGGCTACGACTCGGCCTTCTGCAAGCTCGTGCGCGACATCTACGACTCGGCCTACGTCGGCAACGCGGGCCGCCTGCAGGGACAGATCTTCCTCGCGCGCCTCGCCGAGGAGCGCCGCACGCGGCCGGGCAACGAGAGCCAGCCTGCCTTCGCCGAGTTGAGCGCGCTGCAGCGCGACGACTTGCTCAACGCCACCGTCGACGGCCTGATCCGCGGCCAAGACGACCTCGCGATGTCCAAGTGGCGCCCCTACGACGGCAAGGTGCTCGCGGAGGGCGACACCGAGGCGGAGGTGCGCATCGAGGTCGCGGGCCGCGCGGGCGACCTGCAGACGGAGAACCGCACCTTCGATTGGAAGCTCGCCCTCGACAAGGACGGCAAGTGGAAGGCCTACGCGTGGACGCGCTACCTGAGTCCCGAGGAAAAGCGCGCGGCCAGATTCTCGGCCAACAAGGAGATCACCAAGGTCGCGGTCGAGGGCGGGGTCATGTACCAAGCCGACCCGCGTCCGCTGCCGCACTTGGACAGCACGCCGCCCGCGCAGCGCACGCTGATCGATGGCCTCGTCGAGAAGTTGCTCGACAACAACCTGCGCGCCAAGGAGCGCACCAAGGTCGTCAACGAGCTCAAGGAGCTCGGCAAGCCGGCGCTGCCGATCCTGCTCACCAAGATGTACGAGATCCAGATCGTCGACGACCGCAGCCTCGGACAGGTCACGAGTCTGCACAACATGCTCAAGGACATCACCGGCCGCGACCCGGGCTTCAGCCCGCTCGGCGTCGGCCCGGACTCCGAGAAGAAGCGCGACATGGCGATCCGCTCGTGGTTCGCTTGGTATCTGCGCGCCGGCGAGCGCTTCGAGAACGACAAGAAGAAGGTCGGCGTCGACGTCCTCGAGGGCCTGATCGAGCCGACCGAGCGCGACCAGCGCGAGATCGAGAAGGCCAAGCGCGGCAACTAGCGCACGCGCCGCGTTAGAATCCCAGCCCGTCGCGAACCGTCCCCCGTCGCGAACCGTCCCACCGCCCCACCCGCTCCGCCCCCACCATGGATCAGTTCCGTCCAGCCAAGTGCACCGCCCCCGCCTGCGCGGCGACCTTCAAGGTCCCCGGCACCTTCACCGCCAACAAGGCCAAGTGTCCCAAGTGCGGCGGCGTGGTCGAGGTCGGTCCCGTGCAATCGGCGGCGCCGAAGGCGGAAGCCACCCAAGGCGCGGCTCCCACGGCCGCCAGCTCCGCTCCGGCCGCGAAGCCGGTCCCGGCCACCGTGCCCCCGGCGAAGCCGGCCGTGCCTGTGGCGAAGCCGGCCGTGCCTGTGGCGAAGCCGGCCGCGCCTGTGTCGAAGACGCCTGCGCCCGCTGCCAAGCCCGCTGCGCCCGCTGCCAAGCCCGCGGCGCCCGCTGCCAAACCCACGACGCCCAGCGTCCGCGAAGCCGCCGCGAGCGCCGCGAGCAAGGTCAAGTCGGGCGCGACCACCTCCTCCGCCAAGGCCGCGCGCGGCGCCGACGACGACTCGGACGCCGAACCCAAGCGCGCACGCCACGTCCACAAGGAGAAGAGCAAGGTGCCGATGATCGTCGGCGCGGTCGCCTGCCTCGCCATGGTCGGCGCCGGTGGCTGGTGGTTCGGCGTGAAGCTGCCGGCCGAGGAGCGGGCCAAGCAGGAGGCCGCGGATGCGATCGCCAAGGAGAAGCGCGCGGCCTTGGACGCCAAGGTCGCCAAGGACAAGGCCGAGATGGAAGCCGCCGATGCGAGCCGCCTCGCCGCGGCCCGCGCCGCCGAGCAGAACAAGAGCGGTGGCAACGACGCTGCGGGCGCGGGCGAAAAGCCCGCCAAGAATCCGGCCAGCTCGAAGGGCTCGGAAGCGAACATCGTCGACGACATCGACCTGACGGCCTTCCCCGAGCTCCCCAAGCAGTCGGCGTGCAGCGACGAGCAGTGGGGCACGCTGCAGGCGGATGCGCGCACGCTGATCGACCCGTCCGCCGGCGCCAAGGGCGGCCGTGCGGGCAAGCGCCTGGAGGATGCTGGCCGCCTCGCGGTCCCCGCGCTGCTCAACCAGTTCCGCACCATCAACCCCGCCACCGACGAAGGCCGCAAGGCCGGTGACCTGATCCAGAAGACGCTCGAGCGCATCTGCAACGGCCGCAACTACGGCTGGGCATACTCGACCGAGCTGAAGGATGTGGTCTACAACAAGAAAGCCATCCGCAGCTGGTTCAAGGTCTGGGAGACCATTGGCGAGGACGAGCAGCAGTGGCTCGGCTTCACCAAGCAGCTCCAGAAGGAAGGCGACGGCGCCAAGCCCGCCGAGGAATCGGGCAAGGCCGCCAGCGGCCTCGACGACTTCTAGCTCCTCGCCGCCGCGCTCCGCTCCAGCTCGCGCCCGCTTCGATCTGTGCGATCGAGGCGGGCGCGGACGTTTCCAGCGCCTGCAACTGCGTGGCAGGCCGTGTTTCGCCGCCTCGCGCGAGCGAGCGGCCGTCAGCGCAGCTCGCTGCGCGCCGCACCGCCGCGGCGCGGGTCGCTCGCGCCCGTGACGCGGCCATCCGGCGCGACGTGCAGTGCCTGCACGCTCGCGAACCTCCCCGTCGAACGCTCGACTTCGTGGCCGCGCGCGCGCAACGACTCGGCGATCTCCGCGGGGAAGTCGCGCTCGACGCGCGTCGCGCGCGGGCTCCACTGCTGGTGCAATCTCGGGCTCGCGACGGCCGCCTCCAGCGCCTCGCCGAACGCCAGCACGCGCAAGAACACCTGCGTCACGGCGGTGATGATGCGCGGACCACCGGGACTGCCGAGCACGAGCTCGACGCAACCGTCCGCGCGCACGATGGTCGGCGTCATCGACGACAGCGGCCGCGCACCGGCGCGCAGCTTGTTCGCGTCGCCGCCGACGAGCCCGAACTGATTGCGCACGCCGCCGCCGAGCGCGAAGTCGTCGAGCTCGTTGTTGAGCAAGAAACCGCCGCCTTCCACCATGCGGCCGCAGCCGAAGGTCGAGTTGAGCGTCGTCGTGAGCGCCACCGCGTTGCCTTCGCGATCGACCACCGAGAGGTGCGTGGTGTGAACGCCCTCGCGGCGCAACTGCGGAACGGCGCCGAGCGCCGCACGCTCGCCGATCGACTCGGCCGCGCGAACGATCCACGCCTCGCCCAACAAGCGCTCCAGCGGCACGGCGGTGAACGCCGGATCGCCGAGCACCTCCGCGCGCTCCGCGAAGGCGCACCGGAACGCCTCGGCGAGCGCATGCGCGAACGCCGCGTCGTACCTTGCACCGATCGCGCCCGCGCGCTCGAGCACGGCCGCGACCTGCAGCAGGATGATCCCGCCCGAACTGGGCGGCGGCATCGTCCACACCTCGCGCCCGCGAAACTCCGCGCGCAACGGCGCGCGCCACACCGGCTCGTACGCCGCGAGGTCGCCGTGCTCGATCCACCCCTCGTCCCAGCGCTCACCCTCGGGCAAGGCCTGCGCCGCGCGTTCGAGCTCCGCCACGAGCTCGTCGGCCGTCTCGCCCGCGTAGAAGCCGCGCGCGCCGTGCCGCGCAACCAGCTCGAGTGTGTGCGCGAGTTCGACTTGCACGAGCGTCGCACCCTCTCTCAGCGGCTCACCCTGCGGGTAGAAGAGCGCCATGGCCGCGGGACTGCGCTCGAAACGCTCGCGCGACGGCGCGTCGCGCAGCTCGTCCGCGAGAAACGCGTCCACCGCGAAGCCCTCGCGCGCGAGCCGGATCGCGGGCGCGCACAGCTGCGCGAGCGTGAAGCGCCCCGAGCCACAGCGCGCGAGCAACGCCTCGAGTCCCGCCGGTGAGCCCGGCACGCCGACGCAAAGCGGGCTCCACAGCAGCAGCTCGGCGAGCGGCTGGCCGTGAGCGTCGAACAGCCGCTCCGCGCTCGCCTTCGCGGGCGCGACCTCGCGAAAGTCGAGCGCGAGCACCTCGCCGCGATGCCTTGCCCACAGCGCGAAACCGCC
>VGZD01000083.1 GCA_016872715.1 Planctomycetota bacterium | reverse complement strand
GAGCGCGAGGCTCGGGACGGGTGGCAAGAATAAGCCCACGGCGCGAGACGCGCTAGCGGGCCGGATTGGGGGTCGGCATCGCGCCCGGCGGCGCGCCCGTGATCGGCGTCGCGCTCGCGGTCGGCGGCGCGCTCGCGGTCGGCGGCGCGCTCGGCGTCGCGCTCGCGGTCGGCGTCGAGTCGGGGGAGGGAGCGGGCACGACGCAGCGGACGTGGACCTCGACGAGCTGCTCGGGATCGACCTGCGACGGCGCGTCGCACATCAGGTCGACGGCCGAGGCGGTCTTGGGGAAGGCGATCACCTCGCGGATGTTGTCGAGGCCCAGCGTCAGCGCGGTGGTGCGATCGAGACCGAGCGCGAAACCGGCGTGCGGCGGCGCGCCCTGGGACAGCGCCTCGACGAAGAAGCCGAACTTGCGCTGCTGCTCCTCGGGACCGATGCCGAGCAGCGAGAAGATCTTCTGCTGGACGTCCGCGCGGTGGATGCGCACCGAGCCCGAGCCCAGCTCCCAACCGTTGAGCACGAGGTCGTAAGCGCGGCTGGAGAGCTGGCCCAGATCCGGCTCCTTGCCTTCGAGGGCCCCATCGAGGCTCCAGTCCTCCGGCGCCGTGAACGGGTGGTGGGCCGAGAAGTAGCGGCGGGCGTCCTCGTCCCACTCGAACAGCGGGAAGTGCGTCACCCACGTGAAACGCCACTGGGCGGGATCGGTCGGGCCGTTCGACTTGGGAATCAAGTCGAGCCGTCGGCCGAGTTGGTTGCGCAGCTCGCCGAGCACCTTGCGCGTGAGCGACTTGCGGTCGGCGATGAACAGGCAGGTGTCCCCTTCCGCCGCTCCCATGGCCGCCATCAGCGCCCTAGCCGCTTCGCTCGTGGCGCAGAACTTCGCCAGCGGACCGGAGCCACCGGCGACGCCGGCCTTCCACCACGCGAGCCCCTTGGCGCCGATGCCCTTGGCCAGCGCCTCGAGCTCGGTGATGTCCTTGCGCGAGAGGTTGTGGCTCGCCGCGACGGTGAGGCCCATCACGCGACCACCCGAGCTGACGGCGGAGCGGAAGACCTGAAATTCGCAGCTCTTGGCCCACTCGTCGGCCGCATGCAGCTCGAGGCCGAAGCGCAGGTCGGGCTTGTCGACGCCGAAGCGCTCCATCGCCTCTTCCCAGCGCATGCGCGGGAACGGCAACGCGAGCTCGATCCCCATCGCGTCGCGGAACGTGTCGCGCAGCACGCTCTCCCACGTGGAGAACACGTCCTCTTCCTCGACGAAGCTCATCTCCATGTCGAGCTGCGTGAACTCGAGCTGGCGATCCGCGCGCAGGTCCTCGTCGCGGAAGCAACGCGCGACTTGGAAGTAGCGATCGAGCCCCGCCACCATCAGGATCTGCTTGAAAATCTGCGGCGACTGCGGGAGCGCGTAGAACTCGCCGGGATGCACGCGGCTGGGCACGAGGAAGTCGCGCGCGCCTTCCGGCGTGGCCTTGGTCAAGATCGGGGTCTCGATCTCGAGGAAGCCCTGAGCCTCGAAGGCGCGCCGCATGGCGTTGATGAAGCGCGAGCGGTGCGCGAGGTTGCGCTGCATCGCCGGACGGCGCAGGTCGATGTAGCGGTACTTGAGGCGCGTCTCGATCGACGTCTCGGTCGAGCCCGAGAGGTCGATCGGCGGCGGCGGTGAGGAGGACAGCACCTCGACCGCCTCGGCGATCACTTCGACGCCACCGGTCGCGCGCTCGTTGTTGATTTGCGAGCCCACGCGCGCGCTGACCTTGCCGCGCACGCTGAGCACGTACTCGGGTCCGAGCTTCACGCTCTCGCCGATCGCTTCGGGGATCACGACCTGCGTCAGACCGTAGCGATCGCGCAGGTCGAGGAAGTAGATGCCGCCGAGGTTGCGGCGCGCCTGCACCCAGCCGTTGAGCGTCACGATCGCCCCGACGTGCGTCGGGCGCAGCTCGCCGCAGGTGTGAGTCCGGCGCCAAGTAGGTTGTTGGGTCATCACGCAGCGCTCCGAGAAAACGAAGTCGGCCCGCCGTGGGCCGGGCAACGGCCGAACGACAGGCCCGCGCGCGAGTGCGGCGCGCAAGGAGACGAGAGCGCGCCCGCGGCGCGCACTAGGAACGGACGCGCTCGCGCGCGTAGAGGCCGAGCACGCGCTGGCGCGCGATCGCTCGACGCAGAGCGGCCTCGGCGCGCAGCAGGTCGACGGGGTCGGGCCCGCCCTTTTGAGCCTTGAGGCGCGCGCGGGCGCGGCCCTCGGCCTCCTTGGCGCGCTGTTCGTCGATGTCCGCGGGCAGCTCGCCCGCCTCGCACACCACGCGCAGCGTGTTGCCCTTGACCTCGGCGAAGCCCTCGGAAACGAACAGCGACTTCTCGACGCCGCCTTCGTTGTACGAGAGCTGTCCGACGTCCACCGCGGCCACCATGTGGGCGTGCCGCGGCAGGATGCCGATCTGGCCATCGACGCCCGGCAGGCGCACCGCGCTCGTCTGGATGTCGAGCACGATGGCGTCGGGCGTGATGACGCGCAGGGTGAGAGCGCCGGCCATCGGTTCAGCTCGCCATCTTCTTGGCCTTGGCGATGGCCGTGTCGATGCTGCCGACCATGTAGAAGGCCTGCTCGGGGAGCGCGTCGTGCTTGCCTTCGACGATCTCCTTGAAGCCGCGCACCGTGTCCTCGCGCGACACGAACACGCCCGGCGTGCCCGTGAATTGCTCGGCCACGAAGAACGGCTGCGAGAGGAAGCGCTGGATCTTGCGCGCGCGCGAGACGACGAGCTTGTCGTCATCGGAGAGCTCCTCGATGCCGAGGATGGCGATGATGTCCTTCAGGTCGTTGTAGCGCTGCAGCACCTGCTGGACCGAGCGCGCGACCTTGTAGTGCTCCTCGCCGACGACCTGCGGGTCGAGCATGCGCGAGGTCGACTTGAGCGGGTCGACCGCGGGGAAGATGCCGAGCTCGGCGATCTTGCGCTCGAGGATGATGGTCGAGTCGAGGTGCGCGAAGGTCGCGACCGGCGCCGGGTCGGTGATGTCGTCGGCGGGCACGTACACGGCCTGCATCGACGTGACCGAGCCGTCCTTGGTCGAGGTGATGCGCTCTTGCAGCGCACCCATCTCGCTCGCCATGGTCGGCTGGTAGCCGACGGCCGAAGGCATGCGGCCGAGCATGGCCGACACTTCCGAGCCCGCCTGCACGAAGCGGAAGATGTTGTCGACGAACAGCAGCACGTCCGTCTTGCGCACGTCGCGGAAGTACTCGGCCATGGTCAGGCCCGAGAGCGCCACGCGCAGGCGCGCGCCCGGCGGCTCGTTCATCTGGCCGAACACGAGCACGGCGTTGTCGATCACCGACTGCTGCTTGCCGTCGGGCGTCTTGTAGGTCGCCTCGCTCATTTCGAGCCACAGGTCGTTGCCCTCGCGGGTGCGCTCGCCGACGCCGCAGAACACGCTGAAGCCGCCCTTTTCGACGGCCGTGATGCGGATCAGCTCTTGGATGAGCACGGTCTTGCCGACGCCCGCGCCGCCGAACAGGCCGATCTTGCCGCCCTTGGCGAAGGGGCACAGCAGGTCGACGACCTTGAGGCCGGTCTCGAACACCTGGCTGATCGCTTCCTGCCGCTCGAAGGACGGCGCCGGGCGGTGGATCGGCCACGACTCCTGCGCGTTGACCTTGCCGCGGCCAGCGCTCTCGTCGAGCGCCACGCCGAGCAGGTTGAAGATGCGGCCCTTGCAGGCGTCGCCCACCGGCACCTTGATCGGCGCACCGGTGTCGATGGCCTTCATGCCGCGGCGGCAGCCGTCGGTGGAGGCCATGGCGACGCAGCGGGCGACGTCGTTGCCGAGGTGCTGGGCCACCTCGAGCATCATGTCGATGCCGGCCTTCTCGTCCTTGACGAGGATGGCGCTGTAGATGGCCGGGAGCTTGCCCGGGGGGAAGCGGACGTCGACGACGGCGCCGAAAATCTGCGCGACGGAGCCAACATTGGCGGAAGCGGTCGTGGTCATGGGCGTGCTCTAGACGTGTCCTACTTGCCGCGCAGCGCTTCCGCGCCGCCGACGATGTCGAGGAGTTCCTTGGTGATGCCTTCTTGGCGCTTGCGGTTGTAGACCCCCTTCAGGAGGGCCTGCATGTCGGTGGCCGCATCGGTGGCGTTCTTCATGGCCATGCGGCGGCTGGCGTACTCGGAGGTGATGGCCTCGAGCAGCGCGTTGAAGATGCGAGTCTCGAGGTAGCGCGGCACGAGCTTGTCGAGCAGCGTCTCCACCGAGGGCTCGAGGATCACGTCGCTCGCGCCGCCCTGCTCGCTGGCGTCGGCAGCGGCGGCCTGCACGGGCAGGAACGGGATCGTCGTGGGCACGTACTTCGCCATCGACTCGAAGGCGGTGTAGTGCACGAGCACTTCGCTGTACTGGCCCGACAGGAAGGCCTCGAGCAGCGTCTTCGCGGTGAACTTCGCGAGGCGGTAGTCGATCTTCTCGAGCGGCGGGTCGGCGAAGTAGCGCTCGATCGGCAGGCCGCGCTTTTGCAGGTACTGGTAGGCGCGCTTGCCGTACACGAAGAAGCGCACGTCGGTGCCCGGATGGGCTTCGAGCCAGCTCTCGAGCGCGGCGAACAGCGCCGAGTTGTAGGCGCCGCACAGGCCGCGGTCGGAGCCGACCACGAGCATCGCGACGGCCTTGCCCTGCCCGGGGGCGAACACCGGGCGGCTGTGCAGCTTGTCCCCCATCGCGGCCGACATGCGGCCGAGCAGTTGGGCGATCTCCTGCGCATAGGGGCGCGACGAGACGGCGCGGTCTTGGAACCGACGCAGCTTCGTCGTCGCCACCATCTCCATGGCGCGAGTGATCTGCTTGATGTTGCCCACGGACTTGATCCGTGAGCGCAGGTCGCGAAGGGAAGCCACCGGATCAGCCCTTCAGCTGCGCCTTGACCGTCGCGATGGCCTTGTCGAGCTTGGCCTTGGCGCCGTCGGACAGCGCCTTGGTGTCGACGATTTCCTTGCCGACCTCGGGGTGCGTGTCGCTCATGTGGTTGAGGAAGGCCTTCTCGAAGGCGCCGATCTTGGCCGTCGGGAAGTCGTCGAGGGCGCCGGAGGTGCCGGCGTGGATCAGCATGATCTGGTTCTCGACCGGGACCGGGACGTACTGGCCCTGCTTCAAGAGCTCGACGAGCTTCTCACCGCGCGTGAGCGAAGCCTGCGTGGCCTTGTCGAGGTCCGAGCCGAACTGCGCGAAGGCCTGCAGCTCGCGGTACTGCGCGAGGTTGATGCGCAGGCCGCCGGCGATCTTCTTCATCGCGCCGATCTGGGCCGAGCCACCGACGCGCGAGACCGAGATACCGACGTTGACCGCCGGACGGACGCCGGAGTTGAACAGGTTGGACTCGAGGAAGATCTGGCCGTCGGTGATCGAGATCACGTTGGTCGGGATGTAGGCCGACACGTCGCCTTCCTGCGTTTCGACGACCGGCAGCGCGGTGATCGAGCCGCCGCCCGCCTTGTAGCGCGGGTTGATCTTCGGCGCGTCCTTGGAGAGCTTGGCCGCGCGCTCGAGCAGTCGGCTGTGCAGGTTGAACACGTCGCCGGGGAACGCTTCGCGGCCCGGCGGACGGCGCAGCAGCAGCATGACCTGACGGTACGCGAGCGCCTGCTTGTACAGGTCGTCGTACATGATCACGACGTGGCGGCCCTCGTCGCGGAAGCGCTCGCCCATCGTGCAGCCGCCGTAGGCCGCGAGGTACTGCATCGAGGCCTCCTCCATGGCCGAGGCGGAGACGACGATCGTGTACGGCATGGCACCGGCCTTCTCGAGGCGGCGCACGACGTCGACCACCGTCGACTGCTTCTGGCCCATGGCCACGTAGATGCAGATCACCTGCTCGGGGTTCTTGGGATCGCCCCCGCCGGTGAGCTTCTGGTTGATGATCGTGTCGATCAGGAGCGCGGTCTTGCCGGTCTGGCGGTCGCCGATGATCAGCTCGCGCTGGCCGCGGCCGATCGGAATCATGGCGTCGATGGCCTTGATGCCGGTTTGCAGCGGCTGCTTCACCGGCTCGCGCTCGACGACGTTGGGCGCGGGCTGCTCGATCGGCAGGTAGTCGGCGGCCGTCACGGCCAGCGGACCCTTGCCATCGAGCGGGTCGCCGAGCGCGTTGACGACGCGGCCGAGCAGCGCGTTGCCGGTCGGCACCGAGATGATGCGGCCACTGGTCTTGACGAGGTCGCCCTCGCGGATCTTCGTGGCGTCGCCGAGTAGCACGCAGCCGACGTTGTCCTCCTCGAGCGACAGCGCCACTCCGCGCACGCCGCCGGGGAACTCGATCAGCTCGTTCATCATGCAGTCGTCGAGGCCGTACACGCGGGCGACGCCGTCGCCCACCGACAGCACGCTGCCGACCGACTGCAGCGTCGTGTCACCCTTGTACGACTCGATCTCCTTCTTGAGGACCGAGGTCACTTCTGCGGGACGAAGTTCCATGTTCTGACTCTTCTTGTGGCTACGCGGGGTGCGTGAGTGGAGAGGGGCGGTTCTACTGGACGCGCGAGGTGCGGAGGCGACGCTCGAGACCTTCGAGGCGACCGAGGGCGGACTGATCGATCAGGCGATTGTCGACGAGCACGCGGACGCCGGCGATCAGCTCCGGGTTCGCGCGCTGCTCGAGCAGCACTTCCTTGCCGAGCACGGATTTGACGGACACCTGCAGCTCGGCGAGCTCGCCCGGCCCGAGCGGGCGCGGGGACTCGACGACACCTTCGACGGCGCCGCGGTCGGCGAGCGCGCAGCGCCGGAACGCGTCCGGAAGCTCGCGCAACACCTGCAGGCGGCGCTTGTCGAAGCACAGGCGCAAGAAATTGGCGAACAGCGGGTGCGCCTTGGACGCGAGCGCTTCGATGCGCTTGCGCTTGGCCTCCGGCGCCACGCGGGCGTCGAAGAGCTCGCCGTTGGCGAGTTCCTTGGGCAGCCGCTCGATGTCGGCGCCGACCTGCGCGATCACGCCCTTGTCTCGGGCGAGCTCGAACAGCGCCGTGGCGTAGCGCGCGGTGACCAGCCCGATCTTCACTTCTTGGCCACCTTGAGCTTGCCGACCATGTCGGAAACCATGCGGCGGTCGTCGTCGGAGCCGACGTTGCGGCCGAGCACCACGCGGGCACCGGCCATCGAGAGATCGACCACTTCCTCGCGGATCGTGGCCAGCGCCTTGTCGCGCTCGGTCTGGATCGTGGCCGTGGCCTCGGCCACCATGCGCTGGGTGCGCGCGTTGGCCTCGTCGGTGATCTGGCGCTCGACCACGCTGGCGCGCTCGCGGGCCTCGGCCAAGAGCTTGGCCGCCTCGGCGCGAGCCGCGGCGAGCTTGCCCTCGACTTCGGTGCGCGCGCGAGCGGCTTCCTCGCGGGCCTGCTCGGCCTCGAGGATCGCCCGACTCGCCTGCTCGTCGCGAGCCTCGAGCGCCTTGGTGATCGGACCCATGACCACCTTCCACATGAACGGGAGGGAGGCGAGGAAGATCACCCACGTCCAGAGCATGCCGCCAAAGCCGGCCGGGTCGAACGGGTTCAACCCGCCGCCGTGGGCCTCTCCGGCACCTTCGATGAGAAGCATGTACATGATTCGGACTCCAGCGTTCGAGGCTCGCGCGAGCTACCCACGACGGGTCGCGCGGCGAGCCGCGGGGCTCACTTCAGCGCGATCAGGAGCGCGACGACGATGGCGAACAGCGAAACGCCTTCGATGAAGGCGGCGAGGATGAGCGAGCCGCCCTTGATGTCGTTGGCGGCTTCCGGCTGGCGGGCGATGCCTTCGTTGGCCGAGGCGCCGATGCGGCCGATGCCGATGCCCGCGCCGATGGCGGTCACACCGGCGCCGATGGCGGCACCGAAGAACGCCCACTGGTTGCTGGCGGCTTCCTGAACGGCGACGAAGTCGAAGGGGGTCATCATGGATGTATCAGTTTTTCGTTGGTGGTCGTGGGAATACAGAGACGTGGGAGAGACGGCCAGCCTCGTTGGGCTGGTGGCCCCGCGCGCTGGGATCAGTGCTCGGGGTGGACGGAGGCTCCGACGAAGATGATCGAGAGCTGGGTGAAGATGTAGGCCTGCAGGACCGCGACGAAGGTCTCGATGATCATGATGAACACGCCGAAACCGACCGCGAGCGGCGCGGAGCCAAAGCCCGCGACCGCGTTCGCGCCCGAGTCGGCGAAGAACATGATCAGACCCATGCACGAGAGCACGATCAGGTGCCCGGCGGTCATGTTGGCGAACAGACGGATGGTGAGGGCGAAGGGCTTGACGAGCAGGCCGATCACCTCGATCACGAACAACAGCGGCCACAAGGGCAGCGGGACGTGCGGCACGAGGTGCTTCCAAAAGGCGATCGGTCCCTGCACGGCCATGCCGCCGCCGATCATCGCCAAGAGCGTCATGCCGGCGAGCGCTCCGGTCACGGCGATCGAGGCGGTCGCGGTCGCCGAGTGCGGCAAGAGACCGAAGACGTTTTGGAACATCACGAAGAAGAACACGCACAGGAAGTACGGCAGGAAGTGCGCGCCGTGCTGCTTGCCCATCACCGGGAAGACCATCTCGTCGCGGATGAAGAGCACGAACCCCGCGAACATCTTGCTGATCGCATCGCCCTTGCCGGTGCGCAGGTACCGCGGCACGCCGGAGAAGCCGACGAGCACGAACGCCACCGCCGCGAACTGGAACACCTGCAGGTTGGTCAGCACCAGCGTGTCGGTGTCGTGACCGGCGGAGTCCAGCGTGAAGAGCGACGGCAGCCAGCCGGCGTGGATGCCGATCGGCTGGTGGTCGGCTCCGAGCAGCGCAGACGGCTTCAAGTGCGCGAACAGCTGCTGGAAGACGTCGTTCTCGTGGTGGTGAGAGGCGAACAGCGTGGCGACGGCGCAGGCCGCGACCACGATGGCCAGCAGGACGAGACCGCGGGGCGAGAGGAGGTAACGGGTCATTGGGCACTGCTCCGTGCGGGGCGCAGCGAGCGCAGGTGCGGCAGCGAGGTCGCGAGCATCGCCCACAGCACCGCGGCCGCGAATCCGAGTAGGTACGCGGACCAGTCGAAGATCTCCCCCGCGGCCGGGATGAAGCGCAGGCACAGCGCGCCGGCGCCGAGCAATCCGAGCTTGGCGAGGAAGGTGAATGCCACGCCCTCGAGGGGACGGCCGCGGCCCAGACGGCGCGCGCGCTCGCTCCAAGCCAGCCCGAGCGCGGACACGAAGGTCGCCGCGAGGACTCCGAGCAGCGCGCCGGCTCCACTGCGCGCGCCGAGCTGCCACGCCACGAGCCCGGCGACCGGTAGGCCGGTGGCGAGCAGGAGGTAGGAGCTCTTGGAAGTCACGGGAGGCGTCTGTGAAGGGTGGCGTACGAGCGGGGAGGGAGCCGCGCGGCACTCGGCACAACCGGGCGCGCACGTCTCGATCACGGAACCTGGCCGATCGCGGAACCTAGCCGAGGCGTCGCACGAGCGAGTACATCGCTCCCGCGGCGCCGAGCAGGATGCCGGCGATCATCAGCCACGGTGATGTGCCGAGCTTTCCGTCGAGCCACCAGCCGAGCGCCCCGCAGGCGAGAAAGGTCAACGCGAACTGCAACCCCGCGCCCGCGTACTTCATGTACTGCGGATCGGCGGGCCCTCGCGGCGCACGCGGCGCTTTCGGGGTGTCGTGGTCCACGTCGTGCACGCGCCGCGCGCCCTGCTCGGGCGCACCGCACGCATCCTTCGTCGTCTGGCTTGTTGGGAGAGCGCTCGGAGCGCGGCGTCGCACGGGGGAGCGTGGGACAAAATCGCGACCGAGTTCCCGTGGGTCTCGCGGAGCGCGCGCGGCGCCCCGCTCGACTTCGGGGCCAAGGAGGATAGGGATGCAAGGGCCTGAGTCAACACTCTAGGAGCCCATAAAAACGCGGCCAATGTGGTCGCTGCGGGCAGCTTGGGGGCGGCGTCCCGCATTGCTAGACTCTTCGCCCCTGTTTTTCGCCCGGCACGCGCCGGAGCGAGGCCAGCATCGTCCCCCACCATCGTTCTCCGGAAGGAAGCTAGCCGTGGCCGTCCAACGCACCCTCGTCCTCCTCAAGCCCGACGCCGTCCAGCGTGGCCTCGTCGGCACGATCCTCTCCCGCTTCGAGCACAAGGGCCTCAAGCTCGTCGCCATGAAGCTGCGCAGCTTCCCCGCGAGCACCTTCGAAAAGCACTACGAGCCGCACAAGGCCAAGCCCTTCTATCCGGGCCTCGTCAAGTACATGAGCTCGTCGCCGGTCGTCGCGCTGGCCCTCGAAGGGGTCGACGCGATCGAGGTCGTGCGCGGCATGATGGGCGCCACCAACTCGCGCAAGGCCGCCCCGGGCACGATCCGCGGCGATCTGGGCATGAGCTTCTCCAACAACCTCGTGCACGGCTCGGACGGCCCCGAGTCGGCCGCCTCGGAGCTCGCCAACTTCTTCGGCGACTGCGCCGAGGTCTGCAACTGGACGCCGATCTCCACGCCGTGGATCTACAACGTCGCCGAGGAGCTTGCCTGAGCGCGAGGCTCGACACGCGCGCGCGAGCGGGCTTGCCCGAGGAGCGCGAACCGCGTCCGACGCGCAAGGACAGGCCGTGAGCGCGGGACGCGCGAGCGGCCTGTCCGCGCTCGAAGTCGGCGCGCTCGTCGCCGAGCTCGCGCCGCTCGTCGTCGGCGCGCACATGGCCGAGCTCGTCGCGCTGCCGCCGCGCGACCTCGTGCTCTACTTCAAGTTCGAGGCGTCGAGCGACGGTCGCACGTTGGTGCGCAAGCTGCACCTCTCCGCGGACGGCGACTGTCCGCGCCTGTACTTGCAGACCGCGCGTCAAGAGCGCCCCGACGCTCCCGCGGGTCCCTTCTTCCGCCGCTGCGCCGAAGAGCTCGCGCTCGCGCGCCTGCGGCGCATTTCGCAGGCCGGGCGCGACCGCATCGTGCTGCTCGAGTTCGAGGACGCGATCCGCGGCGAGCGTCGCACGCTCGTGGCCGAGCTCGTCGGTCGACACTCGAACCTCGTGCTGCTCGGTCCCGCCGACAAGGTGCTCGACGTGCTCGTCGCGCCTCCTGGAGCCGCGAAGAGCGCGCCGCGGCTGCAACTCGGCGCACCGTGGACTCCGCCGCCGGGCAGTCCGCGCGAGAGCGCCGGCGAGCCCGGCCTCGCCGCGCGCCTCGGGCCGCCGCCGCAAGCCGGTGAGGCACGCGCGGACTCTGCCGCGCCGCTGTCGTTCCTCGTGCAGGAGGTGCTCGGCCGCGCGGTGGCGGAGCTCGCCTCCGCGCGCGCGCGGCGCGACCTCATGGAGCGCGTGGCGCGCAAGCTCGAGCGCTGCGAATCACTCGTGCGCGGACTCGAGCAGCGCCTCGCGGCCTCGTCGAACGCCGACAGCGTGCGCGAGGACGGCGAGGCGCTCAAGGCCAGCATGCACCTCGTGCAGCGCGGCATGAGCGCGGTGAACGTGCCCGATCCGTTTTCGCTCGAGCCGCGCGAGCGCCGCATCGAGCTCGATCCGCGCCGCAGCGCGCGCGAGAACGTGGAGCTCGTGTTCGAGCGCTACAAGAAGCTCGTGCGCGCGCGTGAGACGGTTGAGCGCGAGCTCGAGCTCGCGCGCGAGAAGCTCGCGGGCCTGCGCGCGCTCGCCGCGGGCTGCGAGGACGCCGCGGGCGACGCGGCGGCGCTCGAGGAGCGCGCCATCGCGCAGGGCCTGCTCGAGCGCGCGCAGGCGACCGTCGAGGAGCGCGAGCGCAAGGCTCCCGAGCCGCGCAAACCCTACAAGCTCTATCGCGGCAAGAACGGCGCCGAGATCCGCGTCGGGCGCAACGCCTCCGACAACGACGACCTCACCTTCCACCACAGCAAGGGCGGCGATCTGTGGCTGCACACCGCCGACAGCCCCGGCAGCCACGTGATCCTCGTGCTCGACAAGGGCGCCGAGCCCGACCCCGAGGACCTGCTCGACGCGGCGCACCTCGCGGCCCACTTCTCGCCGCTGCGCGACGCCACGCGCGTCAACGTGCACGTCGCGCGCCGCAAGGAAGTCCACAAGCCGCGCGGCGCGAAGCCCGGTCTGGTGACGCTCTCCGGCGGCAGGGTTCTCGCCCTGCGCGTGCAACCGGAGCGCCTCCGACGGCTACTCGATCCCGCGCGCGCTTGAGGCCTGCTAGGCTCCGCGCTCCACGCCCCCGGGGCGAGGAAACCCCCATTGCGAGCCATCCCCGCCCGTGAGCAATCCCGCCCGTGAGCAATCCCGCCCGTGAGCAATCCCGCCCGTGAGCATTCCATGTCCAACCGACCGCTCTCGCGTCCGTTCGCGCTGCTCCTCGCCCTCGCTGCCTTCGTCGCACCCGCCTGCAAGACCGACGAGGGCGGCGTCACGGACGAGCAGCGCATCACCCTGCACCGCGAGTTCGCGCGCAAGTACTACGACGCCGGCGAGTTCGCGCAGGCCGAGCATCAGGTCAACCTCGGGCTCGAGCTCGACGATGAGGATCAGGGCCTGCTCCTGATGAAGGCTTGGATGCGTCTGCGCGCGGGGGGGCGCGACGACCTGTTCGTCGCGGAGAAGCTGTTCCGCGAACAGGCCCGCGCGAAGGACTATCGCGCGCTGCTCGGGCTGGCGGAGACTCGCGAGCGCCAGGGCGTGCTCTACCGCGAGTCCGCCGAGAAGGTCGAGAACGGGCAGACCGCGACGCGCGCCACCGATCCCAAGCGGCGCGGCGCCGAGTTGCGCCACGACGCCGCCGCGGCGTGGAAGGAGGCGCGCGAGAGCTACCTCGCCGTGCTGGAGGCGCGGCCCTCGGAAGTTCCCGCGTTCAACGGCTTGCAGCGCGTGTGCGTGCTCGAGGGCGACCTCGAAGCCAGCCTCGGCTGGTCGCGCCAGTTGCTCGACGTGGCCGAGGTCGAGATCGAGTTCTGGAAGTCGGACCTCCAGCGACCGAACCTCTCCGCGCTCGAGGAGGGCGAGCTGCGTCGGCGTCTGCAAGCGAGCTCGCGGCTGTTGGCCGCGACGCACCTTACCGCGGCGACCACGCTCCTCGCGCTCGATCGCAAGGCGGCGGCCGCCGAGCAACTCTCGGCGGCGCTCGCGCTCGATCCGAGCCGCGCCGAGGTCTACAGCCGCCGCGCGCAGCTCTACGTCGAGCTCGGACGGCTGCGCGAGGCGCGCGAGGACTTGCAGCAGTTCATCAAGCTCTCGGCGCTCGGGCTCGAGCACCCCGACATGAAGCGCGCCGCCGACATGCTGGTGGAATGCCAGCGCCAACTCGGCGCGTTCGGCGGGTAGCGCGCTCGCGCTCGCTCAGACCTGCCGCACTCACACCTGCCGCGACGCAGTCGGCTTCCAACTGCGCGTGCGGCGCTGGCCCCAGCGATCGATCACGATCACCTCGATCGAACCGTGCGCCTCGCGAGCCTGAAGCTGGCGCGAGACGTCGTCGCGCGAGCGCAGCGACACGCCGTTCATTTCGATCAGCACGTGGCCGCGCTGCAGGCCGAGTTGCGCCGCGATGGTGAGCGGCTCGACGCGCTCGATGCGCAGGCCCACGCCCGGCTCGAGTCCCAGTGCGGTCGCTTCCTCCGCGGGGAGCGGCACGATCGCCACGCCCAAGATGTCAGTGCGGATGTCCGTGCGGTTGTCCGTGCGAGCCTCGGGCGCGATTTCGCGCTGCGGATCGAGGGGCCAGCCCCCTCCCGCGTGCGCACCGGCGTGCGCACCGGCGTGCGCAGTGCCTTCGCCGATCTTGCCGCGCAGCTCAGGATGCTGTTCGAGCAACTCGTCGATCGACTTCGCGCTGTACTCCTCGGTCGTGGTCTGGCCGTTCTCGCTGCGCGAGATCTTGCACTTGACGCCGCCGGGCCCGCTCTCCAGCGAGATCGACTCGGACTGGCTGCGTGTCGACAGACCGCTTCCGCTCTGCGGGGCGGGAGGGACCGGAGGGCCGCCGCGGCGAGAGAAGCCGGGGAGCGAGTGGTCGAGGTCCTCGAACAGCTCGCGGCGCAGCTCGTCGAGATCGAAGTCCTGCCCGAACGGATCGACGAACCACACGCCGCGGCGAGCGCGCGGGGCTTGACCCGCGGCGTGGCGCGCACCGAGCTCGCGCAGCGCCAGCCGCGCGCTCCACGCCAGCTCGACGCTGGATTCGTCGCGCGCCCAGCCCTCGAGCGCCGCGCGCAGGCTCTCGTCGCGCCGAGCGGCGTTCACGAGCGCCTCGAAGGACTGCTCGCGCAGATCAAGGTCGGACGCCGCGAGCTTGTTCTTCCAACCTTCGATGTCGGCACTCGTCGCGGGCGCGGTCGGCGCCACGCGCACGAGTTGGCCTTGGGCGACGGTCGCGAGCGGTTGGAACGAGGCGCCGAGCGTGGCGCTGCCGAGCACGAGCGAGACGAGTGTGGTGAGGTGCATGGTTGGAGCGCGCGATTGGCTCGCGGCGGCGAGCTGGGGACGCGCGCGGCCCCTTGGGAGTGGTGATGGCAAGGTGGCGTGCGCGGAGAACGACCGCGCGCGTCGATCGGCGTCAGCGCAGCTCGCGATCGCTCGCGAGCGATCCCGTGCTGACACCGGTGGTGGACTCGAACGGAACGGAGAAGTCGCGCCGACGCTCTTCGCCCGGCGCGCGACGCAGACCCCCGCCCGTCCCGGCGGACGACGGAGCGGGCAGCAGCTCGGGAGCGCCCGTGAACGGGACTGTCCCGATCGGAGCGAGCGCCTCCCCTGCGGGCGATGCGACCAGCACGGGCTCCGACGCGGTGGTCGGCGTGTGCGAGTTGGCGAGCGCGGAATCCGTGGCCGTCGTGGCGGGGTTGGACAGGAGCAACTGCCAGACCAGCGCCACGGCCGCGGCGGCCGCGGCGAGCACGCTCGCGCGGCGCACCGCCGCGCTGCCTCGAGAAGACACTTCAGGGGAAACTTCAGGGGAAACTTCAGGGGAAACTACAGGGAACAGTCGCGGGAGACGCCCCGAAAAACGTGTCAGGAGACGTTGGGGGCGAGCTCGAGCGGCGTCCGAGGGCAGGGCGCCCGACGGCGCCGGAGTAGGTTCGTCGGTCGCGAGCCGACCCTCGGCCGCGAGCGTCGGGCGCACGCGGGACCACACGTCGATCGCGGGCACCGGATCGCTGGCGCGCTCGCGCAGGGCGGCGAGGGCGAGGCCCAGACGCTCGGCCTGCGCACGGCAGGTCGAGCACTGTCCGAGGTGGGCGGCGCAGTCCGCGGCGCGCTCCGGACTCGCGGGGGTCTCGTCATCGCGCTCGAGCAGGTGCTCGAGGACGCTGGCGCAGTCGATCGGTTCGCGGTTCATGCCTGATCGTCCGTCTCTCGAAGGGGTACGTGGCGCGCTCGGCTCGCGTTGGGGCGAGCTTCGTTCTTGTCGGTCGCTGGTGTTCGGCGCAGCTCGGCAACGCGCTCCCGTCGCTCCCACTCCTCGAGGAACAGCTTGCGCCCGCGGTGCAGGCGCCAGCGCACGGTGACGTGGGTCGCGCCGACGATTTTCGCGATCACGTTGCAGGGCAGCCCTTCGATCTCGCGCAGCGTGAGCACCGACTGGAAGTGCGGGGCGAGCGCGGCGATGCACGCGCGCACCCGTCCCGCCGTCTCCTGCGCCTCGATCGAGTGCGAAGGTGGCGGCGCGTTGCTCGGCAACTGCGCATCCCAGCTCTCGCCGTCGTCGTCCTCGCCGTTGGAGGACTGCGTCACGAGCCGCCGCCGCCGCAGGTGGTCGATGGCGAGGTTGGTGACGATGCGGTTGAGCCAGGTCGAGAAGCTGTACTGGTAGTCGAAGCGCTCCAAGCTGCGGAAGACGCGCAGGAAGGCCTCCTGCACGATGTCTTGGGCGTCGTCGTCGCTGGGCACCAGATGGCGGGCGACGCGGAACGCGCGCGCCTGATGGGACTTCACCAGCGCCTCGAAGGCCTGCTCTTCCCCGCGCGCCGCCCTGCGGATCACCTCCGCCTCGGCCGGATCGGGAGCCGGGGCACGCGCGTCCTTCGACGAAGGCTCGTCCGAGTCAGGACTCGGGGGAGGCTCGTCCTCGGGGGGGAGCGCGTGCGCCATGGGCTGGGCGGTTCTCATCGGCCAACGCCGCGGGGATTCGAGACCCCGCGGGCTACCTGAACGTGAGCCTACGCGCCCCGAGGCCCGCTGTTGGCGCCCGGGACCGTGGTTTGCGCCAAACCCGCGATTGGCGTCGAACCCGCGCGCTGGACGGCCCTGTGGGACGGCCCTGTGGAACGGACGTGTGGGACGGCCCTGTGGGGCTGCCCTGTGGAACGGACGTGTGGGGCGGGGTCTAGACGGTCGGGAAGCGGCCCGAGAGCCACCCCATCTGGCGGAACTTCTTGCGTCGCTCGCGGACCAACGTCGCGCTGTCGCGTCCGCCGAGGGCGTCGAGCTCGCGCAGGATCGTGCGCTTGACCTCTTCCATCGCCACGGCCGGAGCGCGGTGCGCTCCACCCAAGGGCTCGGGGATGACCGCGTCGATCAGGCCGAGCTTGATCAGGTCCTTGCTCGTCAGCTTGAGCGCCTCGGCGGCGTCCGGAGTGCGCTCGCCATCCTTCCACAGGATCGCGGCGCAACCCTCGGGGCTGATCACGGAGTAGTAGCTGTACTCCATCATCAGCACGCGGTCGCCCACTCCGATGCCCAAGGCTCCGCCCGAGCCACCCTCGCCGATCACGATCGAGAGGATCGGCGTGCGCAGCGACATCATCTGCAAGATGTTCTCGGCGATGGCGGCGGCCTGACCGCGCTCTTCGGCGCCGATCCCCGGGTACGCGCCCGGCGTGTTGATCAGGGTCACGATCGGCAGGCCGAGCTTCGCCGCGAGTTGCATCTTGCGCAGCGCCTTGCGGTAGCCCTCGGGATGCGCGCAGCCGAAGTTGCAGGCGAGGCGCTCCTTGGTCGTCTTGCCCTTGCGGTGCGCGATCAGCATGAAGCGCCGCCCCGCGAGCGTCGCGAGGCCCGCGACCATGGCCTTGTCGTCGGCGAAGTACTTGTCGCCGCACAGCTCGACGAAGTCGTCGAGCATGTGGATGTAGTCGAGCGCCACGGGGCGGTCGTTGTGGCGCGCGATGTTGACCGTCTCCCAGGCGCTCAGGTCCTTGTAGGTCGACTCGAGCGCGGTGCGGTGCTGCTTGCGCAGCGCCTCGATCTCGCTCGAGATGTCGAGCCGGGTGCGCAGGGCGAGCGCCTCGAGCTCGGCCAGCTTGGCCTCGAGCTCCTTGATCGGACGCTCGAACGACATTCCGCCCGAGTCGGAGCGGGCGGAGGGCTTTTCGGTGGTCGCCATCGTGGAGGTGCTCGCCACGGGGGCGGGCGGCGCGCGCCCATCCCCGAGGCGCGCATGGTGGACCAGCGGACGCCCGAGCGCAACCCCGCGCTGCGCGCACCCGCACCGGGGGCCACAGCGGGGGCCGCAGCGGAGCTCTCG
>VGZD01000082.1 GCA_016872715.1 Planctomycetota bacterium | reverse complement strand
CGTCTGGTTCGCGGCGCAGGTCGTGATCACCGGACCGCTCGTGTCGGTCACCGTGAGCGTCGCCGCGCATTGCGAAGTGTTGCCAGCGGCGTCGCGAGCCGTGATCGTCACGGCGGTCGCGCCGAGTGAAACGTTCGCTCCCGCGGAAGGAGACTGCGTGAGAACAACAGGGGTGCAGTTGTCGCTCGCCACCACGCTCGCCGTGAAGTTCGGCACGACGGCCTGACAGTTCGCGTTTGCAGCGACCGTCTGGTTCG
Organism: Planctomycetota bacterium; assembly: GCA_016872715.1. Taxonomy (GTDB): domain Bacteria; phylum Planctomycetota; class UBA1135; order UBA1135; genus F1-120-MAGs118. The sequence goes on along the minus strand of VGZD01000082.1, from coordinate 17,305 downwards.
CCGCGCAGGTTGTGATCACCGGCGGCGTGGTGTCGCCGCTGCCGCTGCACAGCGTGAACAGCAGCGCGTCACTCAGGTTCGTCTGCGACGGAGCGGCGGGGTCGCGGTACCAGCCTTGGGCGCGGATCGTCTGGCCCTGCACGAAGGGGTAGCCGAGCGCCGTGGGGTTGGCGCCGCGCCACGCGTTGAAGTCGACCGCAATCTGGCCGTTGCACTGCCCGAACACGCCGCCACTCGACATCGCGCCCGTGCGCTGCACCGGCGGAGCGACGCACAGGTAGCTCGGGCTGAACGGCACCCACGCCTGGTTGGCCGCATAGAACCCGTAGAACACGAGCCCCTGTCGCTGCGCCGGCACGCTCGCCACGCGAATCGTGAACCCACTCCCCGCATCCGCACTCGGCACCCCCACCCCCGAAATCGCCGGCAAGCACCCCTGCACCGACGTCCCCGCCGTGCAGTACGTGCTCACATTCCCCGTGCAGCACTGCTGCGCCGCCGCCGGCATCGAGCTGAAACCAAGTACCACCAGCGCCGACAGCGCCGCACGAGCAAGTCGAATCATGGCTGCGAGATCCCTAACGTCGAACCCAAGACTCCACCCGCGCCCCGCGCGAGCAAACGTCTCGTCCCTCGACCCTACCACGCCTCCGCAAGACCGTCCACGACGCTGAATCCCCGGTCCGGCCCGAGCGTCGGCACTCGAACGTGGGCTCGGCTCTGGGCTGGAATGCGGGGCAAGTCGGGTGAGCACCTCCCGAGCGCCCCGAGCAGCGGCGGCTAGGCGGGCTTGCGGGCGAGCTGCTTCATGCCGGCGGCGTAGGCTTCGATCGTCGACTCGTAGTCGAAGCGCTGCACGGACTGGACGGCGTTGCGGCCCATTTCGAGGCGCTTGGCTTCGTCGGCGAGCACATTGTCGAGCGCCTGCGCGAGGCCGGGCACGGTGAAGTCGGCGTGCCAGCCGTTCCAGCCGTCTCGGATGAGCTCGACCATCATGCCGACCTTGGTGCTGACGCTCGGGATGCCGCAGGCCATGCCTTCGACGGTCGCGCGCGGGCCGCCCTCGCAGCTCGAGGCGCACACCACCACGCCGCTGCGGCGATAGACGTCGGCGAGCTCGGCCGTCGAGTCGGTCCAGCCGCGAATGCGCAGCAGATCCTCGACGCCCTTGGCGCGGGCGCGCTCGCGCAGCATCGGCTCGAGCGGACCCATGCCGATCAGGAGCGTGCGGTAGTTGCGGCCGCGCGCGCGCAGGAGCGCCACCGCATCGATCAGCTTGTCGAGGCCCTTGTTCGAGGCGAAGCGACCGGCGTACACGATGTCCTGCTCGCGCGGCGGCGGCGTCGCGACGGGCTGGAACACCTTGAGGTCGATGTAGAGCGAGCCGAGCACGAGGATCTTCTCGCGCCGCACGCCGAGCTGCTCGAGCAGCGGAGCGAGCTCGCCTTGGTTCACCACGCGGAACGCGCAGGCTTTTTCCTGCGCCCAGCGCAGATACAGGCGCGTCGCCGCGCACTCGAACCGCTCGCGCCACGAGGCCGCGATCGGATAGCCCGGCACATGGTGAATCTCGGACAGGTACGGCACGCCCGTGCGCCGCGAGAGCCACGCGCAGGCGCGGCCGGCCATGAAGAGCCCGTAGTCGTGCGCGACCATCAGCTCGTGGCCGTGCTCCTCGAGCAGCGCGAGCCCCGTGCGCTTCCATGCGCCGACGAGACCGAGGCGGCCCGACTCGCTCGGATGCAAATACACATTGCCGAGGATCTGGCGCGTCGTGACCGGGCCGTCGGGGCGCGGCAGCAAGATGTCGACGCGCTCGAAGTGCTTCGAAAAGCCGCGCTGCGTTTCCCACAGGGGACCGCGCCCGCCGCAGGGCGTCAGCCGGTCGCCGCTGATCATCAGGATCTTCAACGGGAGGCCTTTCGCGGAAGCTCCGCGGCGCACAGCGTATCGAGGATGCGCACGGCCGCGCGACCGTCGCCGTAGGGCGAGACCCACTGCGCGCGCCGCGCGGACAGCTGCTGCGCCGCATCCCACAGAGCCTGCGCCGAGTGGCCGACGAGCACGCTGGCGCCGACATCGATCGACTCCGTGCGCTCGGTGTTCTCGCGCACCGTCACGCACGGCACGCCGAGCACGCAGGACTCCTCTTGGATGCCGCCCGAGTCCGAGACGATCAGCGCCGCATCCGCCTGCAGCACGAGGAAGTCGAGGTAGCCGAGCGGCTCGGTCGCGACGAGGCGCGGAAGCGCGCGGAACGCGGGCTCGAGGCCGAAGCGGCGCAGGTTGTTGAGCGTGCGCGGATGCACGGGAAACACGATGCACCGTCCGCTCTCGCCGAGCCGTGTCAGGCCCGCGAGCACCTCGCGCAGGCGCTCCTCTTGGTCGACGAGCTCGGGGCGATGCAGCGTCGCGAGCGTGTAGCCGCGCGGCGCGAGGCCGAGGCGCGCGAGCACGGTCGAGCTATTGCGCGCGAGCGGCAGCGTCACGCCGAGCGCATCGACGCAGGTGTTGCCCGTCACCGTGATGCGCGCTGCGGCGTGTCCCTCGGCGAGCAGGTTCGCGCGCGAGACTTCCGTCGGCGCGAAGAGAAAATCGGAAATGCTGTCGGCGACGACGCGGTTCATCTCCTCGACCATCGCGCTGTCGAAGCTGCGCAGCCCGGCCTCGACATGGGCGAGCGCGATTCCTTCGGCGGAAGCGGCGAGCGCGCCGGCGAGCGCCGAGTTCGTATCGCCCTGCACGATCACGACCGACGGCCGCTCGCGCGCGAACACCGCGCGCAGCACCGGCGTCATCTGCGCGAGCTGGTGCCCGACCGGCACGCCGCCGATCGAAAGGCTCACCTGCGGCGGCGCGAGCCGCAGGTCGAGGAAGGCCTGCTCGCGCAGGGCGTGCGAGTAGTGCTGGCCCGTGTGCACGAACACATGCGGAATCCCGCGGCGCACGAGCTCCCACAGAAGCGGCGCGACCTTGATCGTCTCGGGCCGCGTTCCGGCGACGACGCAGATCTTCAGAGCAGCCATTCGGGCTCGGCTCCGTCCCGCTGCCACTGGTCGGCCTGCGCGCCGAAGATCGTCGCCCACGAGTTGAGATCGTCGCTGCCGGGCTTGTAGCGCAGGCCGCCGCCGGCGCCCTCGATCGAGCGCAGGAAGGCGAGCGCGCGCTCGATCTGCGGCGCGTAGCGCTCGCGCGAGACGACCGACCAGATGCGCACGGCCTGCGAGGTCGCGTCGGCGTGCGACACGACTTCGATGTCCGGCCGCGCGTGCCAGCACGGCAAGCCGCCGGCGGCGGACTGGACGCGCGCGAGGAACTCCGCGGACTCGCGCACCTGCACGGGCCATGCGCCTGCGCCGCGCGCAGCGAAGATCAGCCCCTCGGTCGCGTAGCAGTGCGCGTGCGTGTAGACCCAAGCGCGCTCGCCGTTGATGCGGAAGGCTCCGTCGCGCCAGGCGGCAGCGACGCCCCGCTCGCGCACCTCGCGCGCAAGCTCGCTCGCATCCCTGCGACCGAGTGCGGCGCCCGAAGTCTCGAGCGCCATCGGCACCTTGATCGCCGATGCGCCGAACGAATGCGACCAACTGTCGAGGTCGCGCACGGGTCGGCCGTCGCGCCACGCGACTTCGCGCTCGCCGAGGCCCGCGACGAGGAAGTCCGTCATGCGCTGCGCCGCGTCCGCGAACCGCGCGCTGCCCTCGACCTGCTGCACGCGCAGCAGCCCGTGCAAGCCGATCGCCGTGTCGAACGCGTATTCGATGCCCGCGCGCGAGAGTGCGCCGCGCGGCGTGAGCTCCCCCACGATCGCGGCGCCGACCTGGCGACCGAGTTCCAGCCAGCGCTCGTTGCCGGCGTGCCGCGCGCGCTCGGCGCACAGGCTGGCGTAGTAGCCCATGATCTCGGGGTAGAAGTAGCCCGGATGCGCGGGGTTGAGCCACGAGAGCACGCGTCCGCGCTCATCGCGCAGCCGGGAATCCGCGAGCCACGCCCACGAACGCTCCGCGAGGCTAGCGGACCGCGGTGCCTCGCTGCGGCGCTGGGGGGATTCCTGACGCATGGCGCAAGCGCTCCGGGCGCTTCAGCGGGCCCCGGTCCCGAGGTGGGCCGAGCGGTGGATGCGGGAGCGCGACATGGCGTGGGCGACGACCTAGCGTGGGAGACGGGCGTCCAAGGTGAGCGTACCACGCAGGTAGCGGAGCGACCCACGCTCGGGAGTTCGCGCGCGCGGCGATCCGAAAACGGGAAGGAATTTCCCGCGTCCGACGCGCGCTCCCTCGCTCGGAGAGCCACGCGCGCGGCGCGGTGCAAGGTGGCGGGAGCGCATGGGAATCGAACCCACCAACCCCGCTGTTCACGAGGTTCGACCGGCTTTGAAGACCGGGCGGCACACCAGCACCGATCCGCTCCCGCCTTGCGGCGCGCCACTCCAACAGCCGCGGCGCCGCAACGCAACAGGGACCTGCGACGCGGGCGGACTTTCGTGCCGCTCTCAGCCTTGCGTGAGGTGCAGGCGCCCGGGATCCCCGCCGGCGAGCGTGTCCGGCAGTCCGCCCACCCAGCGTCGCACCACCGTGCGCGGCCCGCGGCGCGTGGCGCGCAGGCCTTCGATCCCGACGGAAAACGGCAGTCCGTCGCGACGCTCGCTGAAGCCCACGGGCAGCGTGAGCCGCAGTCCGCTCGTCCCGAGGTGGAACTCGCCGTCGAGATACACCACCACCTTCGGCTCGGTGAGATCGCCGGCGGATTCGAGGGCCACGAGCAGCTCGTTGCGGCGACGCCGCAGGGTCACGCTCGCGGGCGGATCGAGCGGCGACTCGCGCAACAAGACGAGCCGCAGCGGCACTTCGAGCGCCTGCACGTGCCGCGTGCGACGCAGTGGAGCATCGAGCGTCACGAGTTCGCGCGCGTGGGGTCCGAGCGTCGCGAGGCGCGCGCACAGGAGCGGATCACCGCCCGGCGACCAAGAACCTCCGACGAGCGTGAACTCGAACGCGCGCGTCTCGCCCGGCGCGAGTTCGAGCTGCTCGGGCAGCTCGCGACACTCGAAGGCGCCGCGGCGCACGACGCAGGAAAGCTCGGCCGAGAGCGCGGTTTCGAACGGGTTGCGCAGACTCGCGGACACGCGCCAGTGGCCGCACCACTCGCCCTCGCCCCCGAGCGCGTGCACCGGATCGACGCGCAGCTCGCTCGCCTGCAGCGGGTACGGGCCGCGATCGAGCGGCGAGAGCCTCACCAATCGCCGGATCGCGAGCGCGCGCCGCGGCTCGGTCGTCACCAGCGCGTGGATCGGCAGTCGGCAGGCCGCGAGCAGCTCTTGGGGATCGTCGATGTCGACGGCGACGCGCTCGCAGGGCCACTCCGCGCGCCCCAGCGGCGTGTCCCACGCGCGCCAGCGCGCGGCGACCGCTCCGATGCGCTCCGCCGCCGCAAAGCGCCGCGTGTCCTCGCCGATGGAACGCGCGAAGAACAGCGGCGCGAGCCCGCGGTCGCGCGCGTCGAGCGCCGCGCGCCGCTGGTCGGTCAGCACGCGCACGGAGCGCTCGCGAGCGCGCTCCATCACTCGCGTGGCGAGTTCGTCCAGCAGCTCGGGTTCGCGCAGCACGAGCAGGAGCTGCGGCGCGAACGCACGTCCGCGCAGGGCCAACGCCTCGTCGAGAAAGAGCAGCTTCTCTCCGGCGAAGCGCGGCGAAAACCAGGCGCCCGCGTCGAGGGCCGCGAGCTCGCGCGGGCCGTGTCTGGCGAGCGGCCCGTGCCCGTCGCTCGTCCGGTCGACCGTCGCGTCCGCGCACAGGACGAGCTCGCGGCCACCCGCGCGGCGCACGTCGAGACTGAGCCCGTCGAGGCCGAGCGCGAGAGCCGCCACGAGGCTCGCCCGCGTGTTCTCCGGCGCTTCGCGCGGCACGCCGCGCAGCCCGAAAATCCACGGCGGACCGCGCTGCTCCGCTCGCGCTCCCTGTTCCTGCTCGTCCGCCATGGTCGAAGGCGGCAGCGTAGCCGCGCGGTCACGCCGCAGACCACCGCGGCGACGCGCGCGCCCAGCGGCGCGCATCCCTCGGCCTGCGCCCGCGCGGGAGCGCGTCGACGAGCTTGCGCCCGCGCAAGTGCGATGCGTCGCACAGCGAACAACGCGCGTCGAGCGGGCCGTGCTCACTCGCGTCCTCCGTGCATCTCGCGCGCTCGGCCCGTAGGCTCGCCACGCTCCATGGAGCCCCCGGCCCAGCCGACCGACCTCGTGCGCTTTCGCCTGACCGCCCTCGCGGTGCTCTCGGCGAGCCTCGCGGCGCTCATCGCCTACGCGGCGCTGCACGAACTCGCCGCGCTCAGCGAGTTGGTCGTCGCGGCGGCCGCCGTGTTCTTCTCCAAGCTCGCCATCTTCGGCGGCAACCTGCCTCAATCGCGCTTCAACCCATGGGAGCTCGGCCTGCTCGCATGGACCATCGACCTGTGGGTGTCCTGCGCGCTGTTGGCCGGCATCGCGAGCTTCGAGCGCCTGCCGCTCGCTGGACGAGCCCTCGCCGAGGCCCATGGCCGCGCCGGCGCCACGCTGCGCGAGTACCCGGGCCTGCGCCGCTTGGCCTTCTGGGGCATCGCGGTGCTCGTGTTCCTGCCGATCCCCGGCTCGGGAGCCGTCACGGGAACGCTGGTCGGCCGGCTGGTGGGACTGAGTCGTCTGGGGACGCTGGCCTCGATTGCGGCGGGCGCCGGCGCCGCGGTGGCGAGCTACGCGGCCGTGGCCGTGTTCTTGGGCTCGCGGTGGGAGGCACTGGCATCCAATCCGCTGTCGTGGGTCGCGAGCCTCCTCGTGCTGGTCGGCCTGTTGTGGTGGTTCTGGCACCGAGTGCGCTCGGAACTGCTCAAACAGTCCTGATTTCTCGGGCGCGCTTGCTCTCGTCCGTCTCGCGCCGCGCGCGAGGCGCTCGAGGCGTGCCTAGCGCAGCTCGACGTGCACGCCCGTGGCCGCGACGAACTCGCCGATCGGCGCGACGAGCTGGCCGCGCTCTCGCAACTCGCGCTCGAGCGTGGACGCCTTGGCGGAGGGGATCGCGATCAGCAGTCCGCCGGAGGTCTCGGCGTCGAACATCAAGTTCGTGAGCGCCTCGTCGAGTCCCGCCGCGATCGAGACTTCGGACGCGAGCGCGGTGCGACCGCGCTTGGCACCGCCGGAGCAGAGCCCGCGGCGCGCGAGCGCGAGCACGTCGCCGAACAGCGGCGCGCGCGCCGTCTCGATGCGCAGGGTGAGTCCGCTCGACGCCGCGAGGTTGCGCCCGTGTCCCACGAGGCCGAAGCCCGTGACGTCGGTGCAGGCGCGCGCGCCCGAGGCGACCATCGCGGCGCAGGAGCGGTCGTTGAGCGTCGCCATCTGCAGCGCGGCCGGAAGCAGCTCGGCCCAGCCGATCGCGCCCTTCTTGGCCGAGGTGGTCATGGTGCCCATGCCGAGCGGCTTGGTGAGGTACACGCGGTCGCCCGCGCGCGCGCCGGCGTTGGCGGTCATGCGCTCGGGATCGACCACGCCCGTCACCGCAAAGCCGAACTGAATCTGACCCTGCACGGTGTGACCACCGGCGACGCTCGCTCCCGCGGCGTGAATCGTCTCGAAGCCGCCGCGGTGAATCTCGCCCACCCAGGCGTCGGGAAATTCCTTGGGCAGCGAGGCGAGGGTGAGCGCGCTGACGGGCTTGCCCCCCATCGCGTACACATCCGACAGCGCGTTCGCCGCAGCGATGGCGCCGTAGTAGTAGGGGTCCTCGACCACCGGCGGGAAGAAGTCGACCGTGAGCACGAGCGCGAGCTGCACGCCCGCGGGCAAGCCTTCGGCTTCCCCCAGCAGGACGACGCCGGCGTCATCCATGGTCTGGGGTCCGACGAGCACTCGCCCGTCTGGCTTCGAGCTGAGGCCGCGCAGGACCTGCGCGAGCTGCCCTTGCGGCAGCTTGCCCGCTCAACCCGCGCAGTCGGCGTAATCGACGAGGCGCTTGTGATCGTGTCCGGTCATGGCGCGCGGAGTGTACGGCGGCGGCGCGCTCAAGTCGCCGGACGTTCGACGATCGCGCGCGCGGTGGCCGGACCGCGGATCGCGACCCAGCCGACGAGACTGGCCGCGACGACCGCGAGTCCGCAGGCCACGCCCCACCAGATGCCGACCAGTCCCAGCCCGCGCGCGAAGGCGAGGTGGTAGCCCAAGGGCAAGCCGAGGGCGTAGTAGCCGAGCAGATTCGCGAGCGCGGTCGGAGTCGTGCGACCGATGCCGCGCAGCACGCCGGCGGCGACGACCTGCAGGCCATCGAAGAGCTGGAAGGCGGCGGCGATGGGCAGCGTCGCCATGGCGAGCGCGAGCACCGCGGGGTCGTCGGTGTAGCTTGCAACCAGCGGCTCCCCCGCCAGCAAGAACGTCGCCGCGCACAGCGCCATCAGCCCAGCGCCGAGTCCGAGCGCGGACCACGCTGCCACCTGCGCGTCGCGCGCGCGAGCGAGGCCGACGAGATTGCCCACGCGCGTCGCCGTCGCGAGGCCGACGCCGAGCGGCAGCATGAACGAGATCGAGGCCAAGTTGAGCACCACCGAGTTGGCCGCGAGCTCGTGCTTGCCGAGCCAACCGGCCCACAGCCCGGCGATGTGAAAGCCCCAGATTTCGGCCGCGAAATGCAGCCCGATCGGCACTCCCACGGCGAGGATCGCGCGCAGAGCCGCGGGATCGAGCGCGGCGCGACTCCAGGGGATCCACGCTTGCTCGCACACTCGACCGCGGCGCATGAGCAGCCACAGGATCAGCGGCATCGAGCACTGCACGATCGACGTCGCGATGCCGGAGCCCACGGCCCCGAGCTCGGGGCAGCCCATGTGGCCGAAGATCAGGACCCAGTTGAGCGCCACGTTGAGCGCATTGCCCATCAGCGCGACGATCAGCGCGGGCCGCAGGATTCCGCGCGCCTGCAGGTACTGACGCTGGGCGGTGAAGATCAGAAACAGCGGGATCGACGGCAACTGCGCGATCACGTAGTCGTGCGCGATCGCGGCCACCGCGGCGTCCTGCCGCAGCAGGACCAGGAAGTCCTCGACCCACATCCACAGGGCCGCCACCGGCACTGCCGCGAGCAGCGCGATCACGATTCCCCGTTGCAGTCCGAGCGCGAGGGCGCGGGTGTCGCGCGCGCCCTGCGCCTGCGACAGGAAGGGGTCGATGCCCAGCACCAGTCCCATCGCCACCATCCCGGTGCCGACCTTGCAGATGTTGCCGAGCGCCACCGCGGCGACCGCGTCGACGCCGTAGCGTCCGACCATCATGAGATCGACGACGCCGAGCGACATCATCGAGAGCTGGGTGAGGATGATCGGCCACGCGAGCGCCAAGAGCACGCGAGCCTCGCTGCGCAGCGTCGAAGGTTGCGAATTCATGGGATGCCCACAGGGAGAGCGGGACGAGAGTCCGTGCCGCGCTCCAACGGCGCGCCGAGGCTCGCGTCGCTCACGCGAACAGCGAACGCACGGCCCTCACGAGTCGTTCCTCGTCTCCGGGCAGGAGCGAGCGTGGATCGAAGAGCAGCGCGTCGTCTTGCACGCGCGCGAACACCGGCGGCTCCGCGCGACGCAGGTCCGCGGCGAGTGCGGCAGCCTTGCGACGCGCGTGGGCGAAGCGCACGGCCCAAGTGGGCAGAAAGACGCCGGGCGCTGCGCCGCTGCCGGGCTGAGAGCGCTCCGCCACAACGGACACGCTGCACTCCTCGAGCGACCGCAGCGCCGCCGCGATGCGCTCGGCGCAGGGACGCAGCTCGTCGGCGCTCGCGCGCAACAGCGCGCGCGACGGAATCTCGTCGCCGCGACCGGCGAGGTAGAGCTCGAGCGTGCGCTCGAGGCCCGCGATCGCCACCTTGTCGAGGCGCAGCGCGCGATAGACGGGGTTCCTTCTCAGCGCCGAGATCGCGGCGCGCTTGCCGACGAGCATGCCCGCCTGCGGACCGCCGAACAGCTTGTCGCCGGAGAAGCACACGACGTCGACGCCGCTCGCGACCGCGTCGCGCACGCGCGGTTCGTCGGCCATGACGTCCGGCAGCGCCTCGACGTCGCCGCCCTCGATCAGCCCCGAGCCGAGGTCGAACGCGGTGGGCAGGCCGAGCTCGCCGCCGAGCTCCGCGAGTTCGCGCGGCGTGACTTCCTCGGTGAAGCCCTCGACGCGGAAATTCGAGGTGTGGACCTTCATCAGCAGCGACGTGCGCTCGCCGACGGCCGCGCGGTAGTCGGCGCTGCGCGTGCGATTGGTCGTGCCGACCTCGCGCAACACGACGCCCGCGCGCTCCATCACGTCGGGAACGCGGAACGAGCCGCCGATCTCGACGAGCTCTCCGCGGCTCACGATCACCTCGTCGCGCTTGCCGCGCGCGAGGTAGGTATTGAGCAGCAGGTAGACCGCGGCGGCGCAGTTGTTCACGACGATGCCGGCTTCGGCACCGCTCATGCGGCGGAGCAACTCGGAGAGCCGCGCGTCACGCTCGTTGCGCTCGCCGGATTGCCGATCGACTTCGAGCACGCAGTACGAACCCGCGACCGCACCCATCGCCGCCGCGGCTTCGGGATGCAGCGGCGCGCGACCGAGTCCGGTGTGCAGCACGACGCCCGTGGCGTTGACCACGCGCACGATTCCGGCGCGGCGCTCGCGAGCGACCTCGGCCGTGAGCTCGTCGACGAGCGCGGGGCCCGCGAGCCGAGCGGAGAGCGCCGTGGCGTCGAGCTTTCCCGCCTTGATCTCGCCGCGCAGGCGCTCGAGCAGCGCGCGCAGGAAAGCGAGCCAGACCTCGCGCGGCACGCTCGCGCGCAGTCCCTCCAAGCGCGGATCGTGCAGCAACTCCTCGATCGATGGCAGCAACCGGAAGGCTTCCTTGGAGGTGTCGGCGCGCGAGGACATGGACGTCACCATAGGCTCCCGACCCCACTCGCGCACGACGGACGAGGGAAGCGACCTCGCGCGGGCTAGAATTCGGCGCGTGAACCGGCCCTGGAAGCTGCGCCGACCCGCCCCCGAGGTCGTGCGCGCGCTCGTGCAGCGCAATGGAGTGAGCGAAGTCATCGCGCGGATCCTCGCGGCGCGCGGGCACGCGGGCGGCGAGGCCACGGCGCGCCACCTCGAAGCCAGCCTGCACGCACTGAACGATCCCTCGGACCTGCCGGACCTCCCCGCGGCCGCGGAACGCATTGCGCGCGCGGTCGAGCGCCGCGAGCGCATTCTCGTCCACGGCGACTACGACGTCGATGGCGTGACGGGAACGGTGCTGCTCATGCGGCTCTTCGCGCTGCTCGGCGCGGACGCGGTCTGGCACATCCCCCATCGGCTCAACGACGGCTACTCGTTCGGTCCACACTCCGTCGCGAAGGCGCGCGAGACGGGCGCGAAGCTCGTGATCAGCGTCGACAACGGCACCGCCGCGCGCGAGACCATCGCGCAGCTCGCCGCGATCGGCGTCGACACGATCGTGACCGACCACCACGAGCCGCCGCTCGGCGAGCTGCCGCGCGCGGTCGCGATCGTGAATCCCAAGCTCCCCACGTCGCGCTATCCCTTCCGCGAGCTGTGCGGAGCCGGTGTCGCGTTCAAGCTGGCGTGGGGCGTCGCGCAGCACATGAGCGGCGCGCGCAAAGTGCGCGAGGATCTCAAGCAGTTCCTCGTCGACGCGATGGCGTACGTCGCGGTCGCGACCGTGTGCGACGTCGTGCCGCTGGTCGAAGAAAACCGCGCGCTGGCGCGCCATGGCTTCAAGGCGCTCGAAGGCACGAGCAACGTCGGCCTGCGCGCGCTCCTCGAGAGCTGCGGGCTGCGCGAGACCAAGCTCGTGGCGGAAGACGTCGGCTTCAAGGTCGGGCCGCGGCTCAACGCGGCGGGGCGCCTCGACAGCGCGGCGCTCGCCGTGGAACTGCTGCTCAGCACCGATCCCGTGCGCGCGGCCGAGCTCGCGGCGCGGCTGGGCGCTCTCAATGACGAGCGGCGCCGCATCGAGGCCGAGCTGTGCGCACACGCCTTCGAGCAAGCGAGCGCGTTCGCCGACGTGGCCGCCAATCCGGTGCTCGTCCTCGCGGGGCAAGAGTGGCATCAAGGCGTCGTCGGCATCGTCGCGTCGCGCGTGACGCAGCGTTTCCAGCGACCCTCGCTCATCATCGGACTCGATGGAGAGCGCGGACGCGGCAGCGCGCGCTCGGTCGCGGGCTTCGACGTGCTCGAGGCGATGCACGGCGCCAAGGACCACTTCGTGCGCTACGGAGGCCACGCGCAAGCCGCGGGCTGCGAAGTCGAGGCGCGGGCGATTCCCTCGGTGCGCTCGGCGATGTGCGCGCGCGCGAAGGAGATGCTCGACGGGCGCGCGCACGAGGTGCAGGCGCTGTGGATCGACAGCGAGGTCGCGTTCGAGACGCTCGACGAGAGCCTGATGAGCCACGTCGATCGGCTCGAGCCCTACGGCGCGCAAAACGAGAAGCCCGTGCTGATCTCGGGCGACGTGCGGCTCGCGGAGCCTCCGCGCGTGATCGGGCAAGATCGCACGCACCTGCTGCTCAAGCTCCGACGCGGGCAGCGTGTCCTGAAGACGATGGCGTTCGGCATGGCCGCGCGACTCCCCGAGCTGCAGATGGGCACGCCGCTGCACATCGTGCACACGCCGCGCTGGAACTGGTTTCGCGGCGAGCGCTCGCTCGAGCTCGTGCTGCACGACTTCCGTGCGGGCGAGGCTCCGACGCTCGGCTAGCGCCGCGCCGCGAGCGCCGCGGCCCGCGGGCGCGTGAAGCCCAGACGCACGAGGAACTCGAGCCGTTCGCGGCGCGAGAGCGCGGTGCCGACGTCGCGATCGAGCGCGACCAGCCACGCTTCGCGCTCGGCGGGCGAGCGCGAGCGACGAAGCGAGCCGCCCGCGAAGGACGTCAGGGCGACGGACGGCAAGCGCGAACGCGAGAGGCCGCGCTCGCGCAGCAGCGCCTGCTCCGAGTGCAGATTGACGATCTTGATCGCCACGCAGTCCTCGTCGTCGCGTTGCACCATCACGTTGTCCGCGTTGGTCGCGGGCAGCCGTGCGCCGCAGCGCTCGACGTGCACGAACGTGAGCGCGAGCGAGTGCAACGCGCGTCGACGCTCGGAGCGCTTGTCCGTCGTGCGCAGGAATTCGCGCAGCGAGACGAAGCCCGCGAGTGCGCGCGTGACGAGCACGGATTCCGCGCCGAACACGCTCGCGCCGCGCTCCGCGAGCGCCACGAGCTGCGGCGTCGCCACGCCGTGGGCCTGAAGGTGGCAGGCGAGATTCCACGCGCGTGCGGCGAGGCTCGCGCTGCGCGGATGGGTGAGGCGCGCCGAGAGTCCCGGCCAGCCGCCGCGCCCGAAGCGCTCGACGTGCAGCAGGCCCGTGCCGGCGCCGCGCGGCTTCTCATGTTGGCGACCCGCTTCGTCCGGCGTGCCGGGCAGCGGCACGACGTAGCACGCGCCAACGAGGCGCGCGCGCTGCGCGGTCACGGTGCGCGGAGGTTCCGCGAACAGGTCGTCGAGCTCGCGGACGCCGAGCGCTTCGAGACAGGGAACATCCGCTGCGAGCTTGAGGAAACTGCGTGCCATGGCCTGCAACGCGTGAGGATACGCGCTCGAACGGCGGGATTCCCAGCAGGACAGGGCGCGCGGGGATACGTATCCTCGCCACCATGCCGCGCATCTTCCTTCTCGACGGGACCGCGCTCGCCTACCGGGCGCACTTCGCGATGCAGCGCAGCGGCCTGACCACGCCCGAGGGACTGCCCTGCGGCGCGACCTACGGCTTCTCGAACACGCTCCGCAGCATCCTCGCCAACGAGAATCCCGAGCGCATCGCCGTCGCGTTCGACCCCAAGGGGCCGACCTTCCGCCACCACCAGTACGGCGAGTACAAGGCGACGCGCGAGAAGATCCCCGACGAGCTCGTGGCGCAGCTCGACTGGCTGCGCGAGGTCGTGCGCGCCCACGGGATTCCGATCTTCGAGGTCGCGGGCTACGAGGCGGACGACGTGATCGGCACGCTGTCGCTCGAAGCGGAGAAGCGCGGCTGGGAGGTGATGATCGTGTCCGGCGACAAGGACATGATGCAGCTCGTCAGTCCGAAGGTGACGCTCTACAACGTGTTCAAGCAAGGCGGCGGCATCGCGCTCGAGAGCTTCGAGGCCGTCAAGGAGAAGTTCGGAACCGACCCCGCGCACGTCGTCGACGTGCTCGCGATCATGGGCGACGCATCCGACAACGTGCCGGGCGTCAAGGGCATCGGCGAGAAGGGCGCGATGAAGCTGATCGAGCAGTACGGCTCGGTCCGCGGCGTGCTCGAGCACGTGCACGAGATCAAGGGCAAGCAGCGCGAGTACATCGAGCGCGACCGCGAGCAGCTCCTGATGTCGCTCGATCTGGTCACGATTCGGCGCAACGTCCCGCTCGATCCGGGCTTCGACGAACTCCCCCACTTCGAGCCCGACCCCAAGCTGGTCGCCGAGTTCTTCCGCAGCATGGGCTTCGTCAGCCTGCTCAAGAAGGTCGAGCAGGGCGCGGCGGCGGCGCAATCGCGCGACTACCGCACGGTGCGCACGGAGGCCGAGCTCGACGCGATGGCCGCGGCGCTGCGCGGCGCCGGAGCGTTCGCCGTCGACAGCGAAACGACGAGCCTGTTTCCGCTCGAGGCCCAACTGGTCGGGCTGTCGTTCTCCTGCGCGGCGGGCGGCGCGTGGTACCTGCCCTTCAATCTCGAGCCGTGCCTGTGCGGCAGCCGCGAGAAGCTGCTCGAGCGCGTGGCGCCGCTGCTCCTCGATCCCGCGCTCGTGCGCGTCGGTCAGAACCACAAGTACGACGCACTCGTGTTGCGCGCCGCCGGGCTGCGCATGCCGCCGATCGCATTCGACACGATGGTCGCTTCGTTCACGCTGCACGGCACGACGCGCCGTCACAACCTCGACGACCTCGCGCTGACCTACTTCGGCATCAAGAAGATCCCGACCTCCGAGCTGATCGGCAAGGGCGCCAAGCAGATCACCATGGATCAGGTGGCCGTGGCCAAGGTCGCCGAGTACGCCTGCGAGGATGCGGACGTCACCTGGCAGCTCTACGAGCAACTGAAGCGGGAGCTCGCGGACACCGGCAACGAGCGGCTGTACTACGAGCTCGAGATGCCGCTCGTGCCCGTGCTCGCCGCCATGGAGGAGCGCGGCATCCGCATCGACACGCACCTGATCGACGTGCTCGGTCGCGAGCTCGATGTCGACATCGAGCGCCATCAGTCGCGCGTGCGCGAGCTCGCCGGAGAAGACGTCAATCTCAACAGCCCCAAGGCGCTCGGCGAGCTGCTGTTCGAGAAGCTGCGCATTCAAGCAGCCGCTGGCGTCAAGAAGCCGCGCCGCACCACGACCGGCTACTCGACGGACTACGAGACGCTCTCGCAGTCCTACGGCGAGGTCGAGATCGTGAAGCACATCCTCGAGTACCGCGAGGTGCAGAAGCTGAAGAGCACCTACGTCGAGGCGCTGCCGCGCTACGTGAACCCGCGCACCGGCCGCGTGCACTGCTCGTTCAGTCAGGTGAGCGCCGCGACGGGGCGTCTCGCGTCGAGCGAACCCAACTTGCAGAACATCCCGGTGCGCACCGAGCGCGGCCAACGTCTGCGCGCCGCGTTCGTCGCGCGCGAGAGGGACGAGCGCGGGCCGTGGAAGCTGCTCACCGCCGACTACAGCCAAGTCGAGCTGCGCATCATGGCGCACCTCGCCGGCGACGAGCGCATGAAGCAAGCCTTCGCCGAGGGCAAGGACATCCACTCCTCGACGGCCAGCGTGATCTTCGATGTCGCGGAGCCCTTGGTCACGCGCGAGATGCGCAGCCGCGCGAAGGCGGTGAACTTCGGACTGCTGTACGGCATGGGCCCCAACCGCCTCGCCAGCGAGACGGGCCTCTCGCTCCCCGAGGCCCGGCAGTTCATCGAGCGCTACTTCCGCTCGTTCCCCAAGGTGCGCGGCTGGCGCGAGAGCGTGATCGAGAGGACGCGCGAGCGCGGCTACGTCGAGACGCTGTTCCACCGCCGCCGCCCGATCCCGGACATCAACTCCGACGATGCGCGGCTGCGCGTCTTCGCCGAGAATGCGGCCGTCAACACGCCGGTGCAGGGTTCGGCCGCGGACATCATCAAGCAGGCGATGATCGATCTGGAGGCCGCGCTCGAGCGCTCGGGCCTCGCGGCGCGGATGCTGCTGCAAGTGCACGACGAGCTCGTGCTCGAATGCCCCGAGCGCGAGCTCGCCGCCGCGTCCGAGATCGTCCGTCGCTGCATGGAGGATGCCGTGAAGCTCTCCGTGCCGCTCGCGGTCGACATCGGTCAGGGCGACTCGTGGCTCGAAGCGCACTAGGCTCGCGGCACGCGAGGATTGCTGCGAACTAGGCTCGCTGCACGCTGGCCGCGCCAGTTCGAGAACGGCCCCTCCGCGCCGTGCCGAGGCCAGCGCAGCGGCGCACTCGGCACGGGGCAGCAGCGCTGAGTGTGCGCGCCAACCCCAGCGGTGCGGGAGGGACGAGCGTCGCCCTAGGCGGGCGGAAGCGGACCCGCGCCGAGCTCGCTGAGCACGTGTTCGAGACTGCGGCGCAGGATCGCCACCTCGTTCTCCAGGGCCAACACGCGCGCCTCGAGATCGAGTCGCGGAGCCGCGATCGGCCGCACTACGACGGGCGCGACCGCATCGAGCGGATGCGCCTGCGGGCACAGCGTCTGGAGATAGCGCTCCGCGCGCTCGCCCGGCAGCGGATCGATGCGCTGGACCAAGCCCTTCTCGCGCAGGCGCGCGATGCGCTCCATCAAGAGCTCGGCGCCGAGTCCCGGCGTCATGCGTTCGACGCGCGAGCGCAGCTCGCCGGGCTGCTGCGGACCGCGCATGAGCAACTCGGCGAGAATCGCGGCGTGTGCGTCATCGAGTCCGAGTGCGTCCTGCGCGCCGTGCTTGTACTTGTCCACGCGCGAGCCCGCCGCGACCGAGCGGTGCGCGAGATGCTTGGCGAGCAGCCCCTGGAACGCGATGTGGACCTCGGCCTCGCTGTACTCGACCACCGGCCAGCGATTGTTCTTCTGGTTGGAGCCCGTCGTCGCGGCATGCAGCGAGAGCGGGTACTGGTCGGGCACGGTGAGCGCCTTCTCGATCAGGACTCCGAGGACGCGCGCTTCGTGGGGATTGAGGTGCGGAACGCTCATGGTTCAGAGCATGTCGGCTGCGAACGGCTGGAAGTTCAGTTTCGAGCGCCGGCCTTAGCCTTGGGCAGGAGCAACACGAGAATTTCGTCGGGCGCGGGAGTCTG
>VGZD01000081.1 GCA_016872715.1 Planctomycetota bacterium | reverse complement strand
CTCGATCAGGACCTTGGCGAGGATCGCGGGCGTCACGCCGAAGGTCAGCGCGTCGGAGAACGAGTCGAGCTGGGCCCCGAACTCGCTCGCGCCACCGACGAGGCGCGCGACCTTGCCGTCGAGCGCGTCGAACACCATGCCGAGGAAGACGAGCAGGCAGGCCGCTTCGAGCTTGCCGTAGAACTCCGCCGAGCGCGCCGGGTCGCCCGCGAGCACGAGCGCGTCGATCGCCTTGGCGATCGCGAGCAGCCCGCAGAACGCGTTGGCGAGCGTGAGCAGGTTGGGGAGCACGGTGACGCGGCGCATGGGAACCCTCGCAGGCCGCGCGAGGATACGCCTCCCCCACCCTCCCGCGCGAACAACGCCCCACCCTCCCGCGCGAACAACGCCCCACCGGGGCGCGCGCCGCGGTGCTCGCGGATCGGGGCCGAGCGGTCGGTTCGACGCGCGCCGCGGTGCTCTCCCTTGGCCGTGCAGCAGGTTGGGAGTCGGACGGGCCAGGCTGCGTGAGGTGCGGGGCGTCGAGAGGTGCGGGCGTCGAAAGGTGCGGGCGGCGCGAGACGCGGGAGGTGGGGCGGCGGCGCGGGAGGGCTCTGGAACGGCGCGCGGCGGGACCTACCATCTGCGGGCATGAGCGAGATTGTCGATCTGCGGGCGCGTGAGGTGCTCGACTCGCGGGGCAACCCGACGGTCGAGGTGGATGTGGTGCTCGATTCCGGCGCGACCGGCTCGGCCATGGTTCCCTCGGGCGCGAGCACGGGCCACCACGAAGCGCACGAGCTGCGCGACGGCGGCAAGCGCTACGGCGGCAAGGGCGTGCGCAAGGCGGTCGAGAACGTCAACGAGGAGCTCGCGCGCGAGCTCGTCGGCCTCGATGCGCTCGATCAGGTCGGCATCGACCGCGCGATGCTCACGCTCGACGGCACGCCCAACAAAGCGCGGCTCGGCGCGAACGCGCTGCTCGGCGTGTCGCTCGCGGTCGCGCGCGCGGCGGCGGACGAGTCGGGCATGCCGCTGTATCGCTACGTCGGCGGTGCGATGGCGAGCGTGCTGCCCGTGCCGATGATGAACATCCTGAACGGCGGCAAGCACGCCGACAACAACGTCGATCTGCAAGAGTTCATGCTCATGCCGTTCGGCGCGACGAGCTTCGCCGAGGGTCTGCGCATGGGCGTCGAGACGTTCCATGCGCTCAAGGGCGTGTGCAAGCACAAGGGCTACAACACCAACGTCGGCGACGAGGGCGGCTTCGCGCCGGACCTCAAGTCGAACGAGGAAGCGATCGAGCTGATCCTCGCCGCGAGCGAGAAGGCCGGCTTCAAGCCCGGGCGCGACATCAAGATCGCGATCGACGCGGCCTCGGCCGAGTTCCTGCACGACGGCAAGTACGTGGTCGAGCAGCGCGGCAAGAGCTCGATGGAGATGGTCGAGCTGTACGCCGATTGGTGCGGCAAGTACCCGATTTTCTCGATCGAGGACGGGCTCGACCAAGACGACTGGGAGGGTTGGCAGGCGCTGACGGCGCGGCTGGGCGGCAAGGTGCAGCTCGTCGGCGATGACCTGTTCGTGACCAACGTCGCGCGTCTGCGCACCGGCATCGAGAAGCAGGCCGGCAACGCGGTGCTCGTCAAGGTCAACCAGATCGGCACGCTGACGGAGACGCTCGAGACGATCGCGCTCGCGCACCGCAGCGGCTATCGCTGCGTGATGAGCCATCGCTCGGGCGAGACCGAGGACACGACCATCGCGGACCTCGCGGTGGCGACGAACTGCGGCCAGATCAAGACCGGCGCGCCGTGCCGCTCCGATCGCGTCGCGAAGTACAACCGGCTGCTGCGCATCGAGGACGAGCTCGGCGTGCAGGCGAGCTACGGGGCGGCGCTCCTGGACTGATGCGATGAGCGAGACCAAAGTCAGCACGCCGGAGAGCGCGGTCGCGACGACGCCGCAATTGCCGTTCGACGCGGCGCCGAGTCGGCGCGAGCAGGCCAAGGAGCTCGGCAACCGGCTGGTCTACTGGGCGCCGGTGTGGATCCCGATGGTCGTGCTCGCGCAGGTGGCGCTCGGCGGGCTGCGACCGGCGCTCGCGGAGAGTCGGCGGCTCGACCGCGAGGAAGAGCGCATGGCCGAGCGATTGGAGCGCGAGCACGTCGAGTCGGCGCGGCTCGAGCGCTCGCTGCAGGCGCAGGACGACCCGATCTTCCTCGAGCGCGAGCGGCGGCTGCTGCGGCAGGCCGACGGTCCGCTCGGCAAGAAGTAGCGCGCGATGCGGCCGCTCGCGGCCCTCGTCGGCGCGCTGGCGATCGCGGGCGCGGGAGCGCCATGCGCGCGGGCGCGCTCGGCGAGCCAAGAGCTCGCGGCTCTGCGCGGCGCCGAGGGACCGCTCGACAACGATGCGTTCCTGCCGGTCGCCACGGCGGCGGCTTCGGCGCTCGATCGCTTCGATCGCGCGCACGCGGCGCTGCGCGGCAGGGCGGACGACGCGGGCGCGACGCGCGAGTGGAATCTGGCGCTCGACGAGCTTGAAAACGCGCTGAAAGCGAGCGCGCGCGGCGACGGCGTGGCGCCGTGGGCGCTCGGTGCGAGCGCGTCGGCGGAACTGTGCCCGGACGTCGACGGCACGCTCGATCCGAAGGCGGATCGCCGGCGCGAGGGCGTCGAGTTCGCCGTGCGGCGGAGGCTGGCGACGCTGCCGACTCGAGCGCGCGCGCTGTGGGCGGAGGGTGTCGGCGTGCGCGGCGAAGAAAGGTTCGTGCGCGCGGAGCGCGAGCTCGCGGCCCTCGCGGAAGTCGAACGCAACGCGCCGTGGACGCAGGCCGCGTTCAGCGCCGCGATCGCGCTCGCCGACGCTGCGCTCGAGCGCGCCTCCCCCGCCGAGGCGCACGGCTGGTTGCAGCGCGCGAGCGAGCACGGGCGCGAATGCAACACCGATCTCGCGCGCCTCGCCGCGCGCGAAGCGCTGGTGGTGCGCGAGTTCGAGGAGCAGGGTTCGTCGCGAGGTTGGTCGCTGGGTTCGTCGCTGGGTTGGTCGCTGGGCACGCAGCAGTCCAAGAGCGCGGAAGAAGGTGCGCGACACGAGCGATCCTTGTCGGATGCGAGCGGCGAGGGCGGACGAGCGGTCGGGCGCGGGGACGCTGGAAGTCCCGAACAAAATGGGCGGAATGCTGCGAGCGCGGACGCGACGGAGGGCTGGCGCACGGCGCGCGGGCTCTTGTTTCGCGGCTCGGTCGCGATCGATGAGCTCGGTCAGCGCGTGCAGCGCGTGGCGCTCGATCCGGGGCTCGGCGTGCGGCCGGGAATGGCGTTTCTCGACGGCGGGCGCGCGGTGGTACACCTGCCGAGCTCGCTGACGCTGGGCAGCGAGCGCCTCGACCGGCTCGTGCTGGTCGACCTCGCCACGGCGGCGCGCGTCGCGGTGACGACGCCGATGCGCTTGTTCGAGCCACTCGGCGTGCAGCCGGGCTCGACCGAGCGGCCCGTCGAGCCGCCGGGCTGGCCGCTCGAACCCGCGACCGACGGGCGCGCCGTGGTGCTCACGCTCGGACGGCGCAGCTACGACAACGACAACCTGCTCGCGTGTGTGGAGTTCGTCGAGCAGCCGGGCGCGGCGGCGCCGCCGGAGCTCGCGCTGCGCTGGGCGTGGCACGGCGGCGTGCCGGTGGCGGGCCCGCTCGCGCGCGATGCGGGGTTCGAAGGAGACGCGCTCGAGTTCCAGCCCGGCGTGGCGGTGCGCGACGGCGCGGTGTACGCGCTCGTGCGCGAGTTCACCGGCGGCGGGCGCGGCAACGTCGAGGATGAGACGCAGGCGCGCTCGGCCGCGGAGATCCGCACGTGGCTGGCGTGCTTCGACCTCGGCAGCGGAGCGCTGCGCTGGCGCACCTTCGTCGGCAAGGGCGGCGAGCTGCAACGCAGCGCCGGACGCTTCTTCAACGCCGATCTGCCGACCGCGGCGGCCCAGCCGCTCGCCTTCGAGGGCGGACACGTGCTCGTGGGCTCGCACACGGGCTTCGCGGCGGCGCTCGAGCGCCTCGACGGGCGGCTCGCGTGGTCGTTCCGCTATCGACGGCGCGATCCGACGCAGCGCGCATGGACCGGAGCGCGACCGGCGGTCGCGGACGGGACGGCCCTGCTCGCTCCGGCCGATTCGGACCACCTGTACTGGCTGCGCGCGCAGGCCGCGCGCGACGGCGGGGCGCTGTTCGCCTCGCCGCCGCGGGTGCACGGGGAGGCCGAGGCGTTGCTCGGCGGCGACGAACGCGGCGCGGTCGTGCTCGCGCGCGTCGGGGCGGGGCGGGCGGCGGCGGAGTGGGACGCGCGCCGCGGATCGAGCGCGCTGGCGCCCGAACTCGGCCCGCAGGAGAGTTTCGCTGGCGACGGCGCGGCCTCCGCGACGCGCGCGCTGTTCGCCTCGAACCGCGGGCTGTACCTGCTCGACCGCAGCCGCGAGCTCTACCTGCTCGACTACGCGCCCCTCGTGCCCCCGCTCGAGGGACTGCCGCCGAGCGGCGGCTCGGTGCGCGCGAGCGGCGAGTGGATGTGCGTGCTCGGGGCCGCCACCCTGTGGGTGTTTTCGCCGCGCCCCTGAGCGCGCGGCGGCGCGTCTGGACGAGGTCGGGGGCGCCCGGTGGCGGCCGTGCGAGCCGCTGGGGTCTCCGGAACGGGCAAAAGGGCGGCAAAGAGCGTGCGCAACCCTCGCACGCGACGCGGAAAGAAACGACGATAGAAGCCTTCGGGGCCGGCGCTGGGCACTCACCCAGCACGCGAGCGCCCCCCTCTGGTCCCCTTCAGCAGATCGAACAGGAATCCCATGTCCCAAGCGTCCCTCGAGCGCCTGCGCGATGCGCACGCGCGGATGAAGCGAGAGCTGCAGCGCGTGATCGTCGGCCAGGACGAGGTCGTCGACCAGCTCCTGCTCGCGATCCTCTCGCGCGGCCACTGCCTGCTCGTCGGCGTGCCGGGACTGGCCAAGACGCTCTTGATCTCGAGCCTCGCCAAGACGCTCGACCTCGGCTTCAACCGCATCCAATTCACGCCCGACCTGATGCCCGGCGACATCACCGGCACCGACCTGCTGCACATCGACGCGGCGACCAACGAGCGCGTGTTCCGCTTCGCGCCCGGGCCCGTGTTCGCGAACGTGGTGCTCGCCGACGAGATCAACCGCACGCCGCCCAAGACGCAGGCCGCGCTGCTCGAGTCGATGATGGAGGGTCAGGTCACCGTCGGCGGGCGCCGCCACGCGCTGCCGAGCCCGTTCTTCGTCCTCGCGACGCAGAACCCGATCGAGCAGGAGGGCACCTATCCCCTGCCCGAGGCGCAGCTCGACCGCTTCATGTTCATGATCAAGGTCGACTACCCGACGCTCGAGGAGGAGCGCGAGATCCTGCGGCGCACGACCGGCGGCGAGAGCGTGGAGCCGGAAAAGCAGCTCGGCACGCAGGAGCTGCTCGAGATGCAGAAGGCCGTGCGCGCGATCCACATCGAGGATCACGTGCTCGACTACGCGCTGGCGCTGACGCGCGGAACGCGCGTGAAGAGCGACTCGGGCCTCTCGTTCGTGAAAGAGTGGGTCACCTGGGGCGCGGGTCCGCGCGCCGGGCAGTACCTCGTGCTCGCCGGCAAGGCGCACGCGGCGCTCGCGGGGCGCGATCACGTGTCGATCGACGACGTGCGCGCCATCGCGAAGCCGGTGCTGCGCCATCGCATCATCACGAGCTACGCGGCCGAGCAGGAAGGCATGAGCGCCGACGTCGTGATCGAGCGCATGCTGAAGGAGATCGACTCGAGCGGCGGCGTGGGCGCGGGCTTGCCCGGCGTGAAGGCGCGCTAGAGCGCTCGCGATGGCGCACTCGCGCGGCGACAAGCGGCTCGACCCCGCGGTGCTCGACCGGCTCGAAGGACTCGAGCTGGTCGCGCGCACCGTCGTGGAGGGCACGCTCGCCGGCCATCACCGCTCGCCGTTGCGCGGCAGCTCCGCCGAGTTCGCGCAGCATCGCGAATACGTCGCGGGCGACGAGCTGCGGCGCCTCGACTGGAAGGTGTTCGCGCGCTCCGACCGGCTGGTGGTCAAGGAGATGTTCGAGGAGACGACGCTGGCGTGTCACTTGCTCGTCGACGCGAGCGAGTCGATGGCGTTCGGGTCGCTGGAGTGGAGCAAGTTCGACTACGCGCGCTGGTGCGCGGCCGCGCTCGCGCACCTGGTGATCGGCGAGCGCGACACGTCGGGGCTCGTGCTGTTCGACGCCAAGGAGCGCGTCAAGGTGCCGCCCTCCTCGGGCGAGCGGCAAAAGCACGCGATCTGGAGCGCGCTCGAGGCCGCGGCGCCGAGCGGGCCCACGGGCGTCGGCGGAGTGCTGCAATGGCTCGCGGGACGCCTGCGCAAGCGCGGCATCGTCGCGATCTACTCGGATTTCTTCGACGACATCCCGAGCGTGGTCGAGGGCTTGCGGCGACTGCGCCACGACGGACACGAGCCGATCCTGTTCCAAGTGCTCGATCCGCTGGAGCTCTCGTTCGACATCGCGCGCCTCGTGCGCCTCGACGGGCTCGAGGGCGCGGGCGTGCTGAAGGTCGATCCCAAGGCGCTGCGGCAGGCGTACGTGGCGGAGCTCACCGCGCACAATCGCGAGCTCGCGCGCCACGCGGCGACGATGGGCATCGATCATGTGCAGCTCGACACGTCGCGCACGCTCGAAACGGCGTTGACGACGTACCTCGCGCATCGCAAGGCGCGCGCGCGCGGCGGGAGGCGCTGAGCCATGTTCGACGGCTTCGTCAACCCCGCCCTGCTCGCCGGCACGCTGCTCGCGCTCGTGCCGCTGGCGATCCACTTGCTCAACCGGCAGCGCTACAAGCCGATGCCATGGGCGGCGATGCGTTTCGTGCTCGCGGCGTATCGCAAGACGCGTCGGCGCGCGCAGCTCGAAAACCTGATCCTGCTGCTGTTGCGCATGGCGGCGGTCGCGCTGCTCGCGCTCGCGATCGCGCGGCCGTTCGTCGGCGACCGGTCGCCGCTCGCGGCGCTCGCGCAGAGTCGCCGAGACGTCGCGCTGGTGATCGATGCCTCCGCGTCGACCGGCTATCGCGCGGACGTGAAGAGCAGTTTCGAGCGCATCGTCGAGCGCGCACGGGAGATCGTGCTCGAACTCGATGCGGCGCGCGATGATCGCGTGCGCGTGATCGTGGCGAGCGCGCGACCGCGACTCGTCGCCTGGCGCAGGCCCGACGAGGCGTTGAGCGTGCTCGGCACGCTGCAGGCGCCCACGGACGAGCCGCTCGATCTCGCGGCGGCGCTCGGCGAGGTCGTGCGACTCGCCGAAGAGGACGCGCGCGGCTCGACGCACAGCTCGCTCGAGGTGCGGCTGCTCACGGACCTGCAGCGGCGCAACTTCGAGAGCGGCGGCGAGGACGACGGCGCACCCGCGCTGCGCGAGCAGCTCGAAGCGCTGCGCAAGTTCGGCTGCCGCGTGGCCGTCGAGGATCTCGGTCCGCGCGAGGAACTGCCGCCGAACCTCGGCGTGACCTCGATCGAGCCGCTCGCGGAGGTGCTCGGGCCGCAGTCGCCCTGCGACGTCGCGGTGACGGTGCGCAACTTCGGGCCGGTCGCGCGCAGCGGCGTGCGCGTCACGCTCACGATCGACGAGGACGGCAAGCTCCCCTATCGACCCCTCGACGTTCCCTCGCAGGGCGAGGGCAAGGTCGTGTTTCCCGTCGTGTTCGCCACGGCCGGCGCGCACGTGCTCACGGCGCGCATCGAGTCGGATCGACTCGCGGCGGACGACGTGCGCGCGCAGGTCGTGCTCGTGCCGCCCGCCGTGCGCGTGCTGCTCGCCAACGGCGAGCCGCGGCCCGAGATCGAACAAGACGAAGTCGGATTCCTCGGCGCCGTGCTCGATCCGCCGCGCGGAGACGAGGTGCTCGCCGGCGGCGCCGCGCGCCCGTTCGAGCCGCGCACGATCGAGCCGCACGAGCTGCGCGATCCCTCGCTCGACCTCGCGCAGGTCGACGTCGTCGTGCTCGCCAACGTCGATGGACTCGCACAGGATTCCATCGAGCGCCTCGAGCGCTGGGTCGCCGAGGGCGGCGCGCTGGTGATCACGCTCGGCGACAAGGTCGACGCCGCGGGCTTCAACCAGCGGCTCTTCGAGGCCGATGGCAGCGGGCTCGCTCCGGCGGAGCTCGGCGGCCGCGTGGCGATCGCGCGGCGCGACGGCTACCACCGCGTGCGCGAGTTCGCGCTCGACCACCCGGCCTTCCGTTTCTTCGCGGACGAGCGCTGGCGGCCGCTGCTCACGGAGGTGCCGATCTACGAGTTTTGCGGCGCGCGCGCGCACGAAGGCGCGCGCGTGCTCGCGCGCCTCGACGACGAGGCGGAAAGTCCGCTGCTCATCGAAAAGGCCTACGACCGCGGCAAGGTGTTCCTGTGGACCACCTCGATCGACCCGGAGTGGACGCGCCTGCCGCAGTCGCCGCGCACGCTCGTGCCGTTGGTGTACGAGTGGCTGCGCTACGCAGGCCGCTCGGCCGTGCCGCCGCGCAACGTGCCGGTGCTCGGCGCGCTCGCGCTCGACGTCGAGTCGTTCCGCCAAGGCGTCGAGCTCGTCTTGCCCGAGGGCGCGAGGCGGCCGCTCGAGGCCGGTGATTCGGCCGCGGGCGCGACCCGGCGGCGCGTCACCGCGCTCGGCGCGACCGAGCGCGCGGGCGTGTATCGCATCGAGGCGGAAGGCGCTCCGAGCGAGCCGTTCGCGGTGCAGCTCGATCCGCGCGAGGGTGCGCTCGCGCGCATCTCGTCGGTCGAGCTCGTCGGCGTGCATCCGTCGCTCGAGCTCGCGAGCGCGGGAGAGACGAGCACCAGCGATCTGGAAGAGAGTGCGCCGCCCAAGGGCGAGCTGTGGCGCGGGATCGCGATCGCGTGCTTCGTCGCGCTGGTGTGCGAGTCGTTGTGGGCCGCGTGGATCGGACGAGCGAGGCGCACGCCGTGATCCGTTCTCCGCTCGCCATCCTGCAGGGCTCGACGGACCTGCGCGAGACCTTCCGGCTGCTCGACCTGCCCGCAACGTGGGTCGTCGTGCTCGTCGTGCTGCCCGCGCTCGCGCTCGTCGCGTGGCTGGGTTATCGCGGCGAGCGCCTGCCCAAGGGCGGCCGTGGGGTGCTCGCGACGCTGCGCTTCCTCGCGCTCGCGATCCTCGTGGCGGTGATCTTCCGACCGGTCAAGGTCACGCGGCGCGAAGAGATCCAGAAAGCCGAAGTGCTCGTGCTCGTCGATGACTCGGCGAGCATGCAGCGGCGCGATGCGTACGCGAGCAATCCCAAGTTGCGTGCGGCGCTCGCCAAGTCCGGCCTCGCCGATCCGGCGCAGGCGACGCGCTCGCAGATCGCGCAGGCGCTCGTGGAACAGGTGCTCGCCCCGCGGCTGCACAGTGGCGACTACGTCGCGCGCACGTACAGGTTCTCGAGTTCGCTCGAGCCTTGGACCGGCGGTGCGCCGCTGCTGGGACGCGGACATGCGACGCAGCTCGGCGACGCGCTCGGCGAGGCCATGGCCGCGCATCGCGGGCGGCACGTGACCGACATCGTCGTGATCTCCGACGGCCGACAGAACGCGGGACTGCCCATCGAGGAGGCGGCGCGCGGCGCCGGAGCGGCGGGAATTCCCGTGCACACGGTGGTGATCGGCGACACGCGGCCCGAGCGCAATCTGGTGCTCGAGCTCGTCGAGGCGCCGCCGACGGCGCTGGAGGGCGACGAGATCGAGATCAGCGTGCGCGTGATCGCGCGCGGCGTCGAGCGCAGCGGCACTGCCAGCGTGCGGCTCGAGGAATTCGATCCCGAGCGCGGTGGCGCGATGCGCGTGCTCTCGACCGAAGAGGTCGGGCTCTCCGAGACGGGCGAGCGCGCCACGCTCGTCGCTCGCGCGGGCCCCGCCGATCGCCGCACGCAGCAGCGCCGCTTCCGCGTCGAAGTCGCGCCGCTCGAGGGCGAGACGCTGCTCGACGACAACGCGCTCGAGGTGGCCGTGCACGTGAGCCCGCAGAAGGTGCGCGTGCTCTACATCGAGGGCTATCCGCGCTGGGAATACCGTCGACTCGCCCTCGACATGCTCAAGCGCGCCGACGAGAACATCGAGTTCCGCGCGTTCCTGCTGTCGGCGAACTCGGACTTCTTGCAGGAAACCTCGCCGGGCGTCGAACCGCTGAGTGCGGTGCCGACCGACCGCCACGAGCTGCTCGACGGCTACGACGTCGTGATTCTGGGCGACGTGAATCCCTTCGCCATCTCGCCCGATCCGCGCCGCTGCGACGACTTCATGAAGGCGCTCGTCGAATTCGTCGAGCGCGGCGGCGGTCTGTGCTTCCTCGCCGGTGAATACGACCTGCCGAAGGCGTATCTCGACACGCCGCTCGCGCAGCTCTTGCCCGTGATCTTCGACGACGCCGAGCTTCGCACCGGAGCCGGCGACCTCACGCGCGAGTTCCATCCAAGGCTCGAGGACAACCTCAATCCGCACGAGATCGTGCGTCTGCACCCCGACGTCGAGACCAACCGCGCGCTGTGGGAAGACCAAGGCGGACTGCAGGGCATGTACTTCTACGTGCCGGTCCACCGCGCCAAGCCCGGCAGCCAAGTGCTGCTGCGACATCCGACCGACTCGAACGCCTACGGCAACCACCCGCTCGTCGTCGCGGGCTACTATCCGGCGGGACGCACGCTGTTCCTCGCGGTCGACGAGACGTGGCGCTTCCTCTACCACTTCGGTCCGCGCTACCACCAGCGCTTCTGGCGCAACGCGATCCGCTGGCTCGCGCTCGGCCGCATGAAGAGCGGTGATCGGCGCTACCGACTCGAGCTCGCGCGCACGCAGTACGATCTGGGCGAGCGCGTGGCGATCGAGGCGCGCGTGCTCGACGACGACTACCGGCCGAGCGGCGAGGCGACGCAGGTCGTGCGCTGGAGCGGGCCGGATGGTTCGTCGAACGAGCTCGTCGTCGGAGCGACCGAAGGGCGGCCCGGCGTGTACCGCGGAGCGATCGAACCGGCGCGCACCGGCCTGTATCGCGTGTGGATCGAGAGCGGCTCGGAGCGACGGGCCTCGACGGAGTTCGAGGTCGTGCTGCCGAGCCTCGAGAATCGCGATCCCTCGCCCGCGCCGGAGATGCTCGCGGCAGCGAGCGCGCTCTCGCGCGGCAAGGCCGTCGATCCGACCCGCATGGACGAGCTGCTCGCGGAGTTGCCGGGCGACGAGTCGCGCGCGGATCCGATCTCGGCGCGGCTCGACGACGTCTGGGACCGCTGGCCGACGCTGCTCGCGGCGCTGCTCGTGCTCGCGATCGAGTGGATCCTGCGCAAGAAGTTCGAGCTCATCTGAACGCCATGCAAGTACGTCTCGCACGCTCGCTCGCCAAGCTCGCGCTCCTGTGCGCGCTCGGCGCGAGCGTGTCCGCGCGGCGCGCGCGCGCGCAGGACGATGAACCCGAGGCGGTGCCGCGCGGCTTCGCGATCCCGCAGACGCGCGAGGCACGCGCGCTGGCGGAGCGCGCCGAAGCTCACCTCGCGGCCCAACGCTGGGGCGAGGCCTTCACGCTGCTGCAGGAACTGCTGACGCAGCATCGTGGCGAGGTGCTCCTGCCGCCGCTCATCGCACACGAGAGCGACGACGTCCCGCGCGAGGGCGCGGCGGTGTGGGCGAGCGCGAAGCTCGCGTCGCTCCCCGGCGAGGCGCGCGCGCTGTACGCGAGCCGCTATGGCGAGGAAGCGCGCGAGTCGCTCGAGATCGCGCGGCGCACGCGTGACGCGCGGGCGCTGCTCGACGTGGCGCGGCGCTTTCCGCTCACGCCCTCGGCCGCCGATGCGTGGTGGGCGCTGGGCGACTTGGAGTTCGAGCAGGGCGAGCAGCTCGCGGCACAGGCTTCCTGGCAGCGCGCGGAGGCCGTGTCGCGACTCTTTCCTCAGGGGACTCCACAGGCAGCGGCTCGGCGGCTCGCGCTCGTCCGCTCGCTCGCGGTGGTCGAGTGCCGCGAACCGGCGCTGCCCGGCGCGGAATCGGTCGTCTGGAGTCAGGCACTGGCCCGCCACGACGTGCTCACGCCCTTCTCGACGGGCTCGAGCAACTGCATCTTCCCGACCGTCGCCGACGACACGGTGCTCGTCACCGACACGCTGCGACTGTGGGCCTTCGACGCTTGGAGCGGTGAGAAGCGCTGGGAGTCGCTCGAGCCCGCGGGCTGGAGTGCGGTCGATCGCGGGCAGTACCGCCCCAACGGATCGCGTCCGCTGCTGCGGCGCGAGTTCTTCGAGAACCTGCACCGTCGTTCCCTGATGGTGCGTCCCGCGAGCGCTGCCTCAGTCGCCGTCGCCGCGCTGCAGATCCCCTACAGCAGCGTCTACAACGACGTGTACCAGAACTACGAGATCACCAACGTGATTCCGGAGCGACGGCTGTACGCGTTCGACCTGCGCAGCGGGCGGGAGCTGTGGAACCACCGTCCTCCGCTCGATTGGAACGGCAGCTCGGGTCCGCTGGAGTTCCAGCTCAGCGTCGCCGCGCCGCCGGTGATCTCCGGCTCGCGCGTGCTCGTCCCCTACTACCGCATGCAAGGCCGCGTCGACCTGCACGTCGGCTGCTTCGATCTCTACAGCGGCGAGCGCTTGTGGTCGAGCGCGCTGATGTCGGGACAGATGGCGCTCAACATGTTTGGACGCCAGCTGCACGAGTACAACGCGGCGCCGGTGACGATCGTCGGAGAGCGCGTGATCGTGTCGACGCAGCTCGGCTCGATCGCGGCGCTCGACCTGCAGAACGGCGACATCGTCTGGCACGCGCTGTACGAGCAGATTCCCGTGCCGCGCGCGTCGCACTGGGAGATCGTCGACCGTCCGCAGGTGTTCGCCACCGCGTCGCCCGCCGTCGCCGGCGGCGTGGTCGTGTGCGCGCCGATCGATTCGTACGATTTCTTCGCGCTCGATCTGGCGACCGGCGCGCGCCTGTGGACTCGCCCCTACTCGGCTCTGCGCCGTCCCGCGCGCGAGTTGCTCGCGCTGCTCGGAGCCGATCGCGAGCGCGTGTGGTTCTCGGGTCAGTGCGTGGTTTGTGTGCGCGCCGCGCGCGGCCTTGCCGAGGCTGCTCCGACCGAGCTGCAGGAGAGCGCCGACGTCACCAACCTGTCGGAGTGGCCACGACCCCTGTTGACGGAAAAGCATGTCCTCGTCGCGACGCCGACGCGGCGCGTGGCGCTCTTGCGCAACGCACTGGCGAGCGAGGTCGCCGAGGCGAGCTGTGACTGGGAGGCTGGCCTGCGCAACGGCAACGTCGCGCGCGGCGACGGTGCGCTCTTCTACGCGACTTCGGGCGCGCTGTTTGGCGTGATCGACTGGCGCGCCGTCGAGGAGCGCTTTCGACTGCAGAGCGAGCAGTCGCCCGACGATCCGCAGCCGCTGCTCGACTGGGCGGGCGTGCTCGAGCGTCGCGCGCTGGTCGAGATGGAGCGCGGACGCAGCCTGACCGCGCTGGAGTTGCTCGCGCGCGCGCGGGAGAAGATCGAGCGCTTCGCGACGCCTGCGGACGATGCCTTGCGTGCCCCGGCGCTGGTGCGGATGTACTCGCTGTTGTTGGCCGAGGCGCGCGCGCTCGAATTCGCCTCCGAGCCGCTGCGAGCGCTCGAGACGCTCGACCGTGCGGCCGAATTCGCTCCCGATGATGCGGCGGCGGTGCGCGTGCACGTGCAGCGCATCGACCTGTGCGAGTTGCTCGAGCGTCACGAGCGCCGAGCCATCCTGCTCGCAGAGCTCGGAACCATCGCGGCGGATCGCGACATGCCGCTGGACTGGTGGAGCCTGCGCGGCGCGGCGCGCTTCGCGGGCAGCCTGAGCGACTCGAACACCACCGGCGTGCTGCCCGTGTCGCTGTTCGTGTCCCTCGAGTCGGCCCGCGACGCGCGCCGCCGTGCGGATGCGTCGGGCGAATTCCGCGAGTTGCACGAGCTGCTCGCCGCTTGGGGCAACGTCGCGCTGCCCGGCGATCCGGCGCAGGCGGTTTCCGCGCGCATCGGAGAGCTCGCGGAGTCCAATCGCAGCGAGCACCAGCCCTACGAGCTGCGCGCGAGCGAGTTGCTCGCCGCGGCGCGGGAACGCTCCGACGCGGTGGCGCTCGAGCGCGTGAGCGTGCTCTTCCCGCACACCTCCGCTGCGCTCGAGGCAGCGCGACTGCGGCTCGAGCAGGCGCTCGAGACCGGCGACTGGCCCACGCTCGTGCGGGGCGTGCAGCGCGCCATCCCCGACGATTGGTCGCCCGAAGTCGCGCGCGACTGCGAGTTGCAGGCGTTGATGGTGTTGCGCGCCGCGCTCGAGGAGCTGGGCAACCTGCCGCTGGCGGCCGCGCTGGCGCGCCGCGCCGCACTGGCGCGACCGGAACTGGCGAGCGACCTGCCGCGCGATGAGGGGCGCAAGCTCGCCGATCTCGCGCAGTCCTTGCCGCAGGAGCCGGTCGTTTCCCCGCGCCCGATGTCGACGGAGCTGGCGCAGTACGACGGCAAGGACACGAACGCCTACTTGGGAATGGGACAAATCGCGCTGCTCGGCCACTTCGAGTCGCCCGCGATCGATGGGACGCGGCGCTGGATCCAGTTGCAGCTCCAGCGCACCGGTCGCGTCGAGATCTTGCAGGTCGTCGATGCGCTCAACCCGATCGTCGCGCTGTGGACCCAGACGCTCGAGCCGGGCACGGTGCGCCCGACGACGCGCGCCGCGCTCGCCGCCGGCATGCTCGTGCTCGGCGGCACGACGCAGTTGACGGGCCTCGATCCGCTCAGCGGTGCCGTGCGCTGGCGCTGGAATTCCGGTGGCGATCGCATCGAGCACCATGCCTCGCTCGGCGGACTCGTCCTCGCGAGCACGCGTGCGGCCGATGGTCGCGCCAGCCTCGTCGCGGTCGAGCCGCGCAGCGGAATCGCGCTCTGGGAGCGAGCGGTTCCCGCCGGCTTGTGGGCCCATCGGCCGGTGCTCGGTCCCGACCACCTCGTCTTGTTGCCGAGCGACTGGGCGCAGACACCCGCGGTGGTGCTCGATCCGTACACGGGCAGTCGCACGCGCATCTTCCGCCTGCCTGCGCACGTGAGCGAGGCGGACGCGGCCGGGGCGTGGATCGACTCTGGACGCCTGTTCCTGCCGTCGTTTCCCAAGTCCAGCTCGCCGCTCGAGCGCGACTGCCTCACGGCGTGGCAGCTCGACTCCGGCGCGCGCGCGTGGCGCGTGCCGTGCGAGGACGACGTCGAGTTCGACTCGATCGTGCGCAGCGGGGACCAGCTCTACCTCGTTTACCTCGCGACGGGGAAATCCAAGGGCGCCATCGTCGCGGTGAATCCGCGCATCGGGGCCGCGCGGCGCATCGCGGGTCTAGAATTCGATGCGGACGACGTGCTCGTCGGCGTGCGGCGCCACGCGGTCGTGGAGAGCGAGTCGGGCATGCTGTTCGTGCGCTCGCCGAGCGCGGACGGCCAGCTCAGCGAGCTCATCGCCTGCCAGCTGCCGTTCGGTCGCAAGTGGGTGCATCGTCTGCCGGTGCATCCCTCCTCGCTCTACAACTCCGGTCCGATGCCCCTGCCGCTGGTGCTCGAAAACGCCGTCGTCGTCGCCTACACCGAGACGCCGCGCGTGCGCGGGCAGGTGAGCGTGCCGCGCACGCTGTTCCTGCTGCTCGATCGCGAGGGCGGTGCGGTGCGGGAGACCATGCAATTGCCCATGGAGCTCGGCCCGGCCGAGGTGCTCGACTTCGAATCGTTCGGACCCAACCTGTGGGTGGCTGGACAGGGTGGTGTGTTGCGGAGGACCAAGCGATGATTCAACGCATGCTGCATGTGCTCGCATTCGCGCTCGCGGCGCTCGCGGGGGGGACGGCCCACGGCGCGCAGTCGCCGCGCAGCCCGCTCGAGGAAGCGCCGATCGTGGTCACGCCGGAGCACGCGCGCGCGGTCGAGCGCGGGCTGGAGTGGCTCGCGCAGAACCAAGTCGGCGAGGGTTCCGAGCGCGGGGCGTGGCTCGCCCTGATCGGCTACAAGCTCAACACGGGCTTCCGTCACACCGCGGCGGACAAGGGCCACCTCGGCGTCACCGCGCTCGCGGGCATGGCATTTCTGGCCGGTGGTCACCTTCCCGGCCGCGGCAAGTACGGCCGCAACGTCGAGGACGCGCTCGAGTTCGTGCTCCAGTCCGTCCAAGCCGACGGCTACACGACGCACGGCGGCTCGCGCATGTACAGCCACGCCTTCGCGACGCTGTTCCTCGCCGAGGTCTACGGACAGACCCACCGGCAGGACATCCGCAGCAAGCTGCAACTGGCGGTCGACTTCATCGTCAACTCGCAGAATCAAGACGGCGGTTGGCGCTACGAGCCGTACGCGGTCGAGAGCGACATGTCGATCGTCGTGTGTCAGGTGATGGCCCTGCGCGCCGCGCGCAACATCGGCATCCGCGTGCCCAAGAGCACCATCGATCGCGCGGCCAAGTACGTGGTCGACTCGGCCGTGACCGAGGAGACGCTCCAGCGCAGCTTCGGCATGTTCAACGCGCGCAGCGAGCTCGGCTCGTTCCACTACCAGAAGAACGACGGCTCGCGTTCTTCGTTCCCGCTGACCGCGGCGGGCGTGAGTGCCCTGTACGGCGCCGGCGTGTACTCGGATCGCTCGATCGACGACGGCATTTCCTACCTGCGCTCGCGCCTCGCGCAGTTCAATTACGAGTACGGGCGCACGGTCGGCGGTCACTACTTCTTCTGGTACGGCCACTACTACGGCGTGCAGGCGATGTACACGGCGGGCGCGCACGACTGGGAGTCGTACTTCGCGACCGTGCGCGACGAGATCCTGCGCATGCAGCAAGACGACGGCTCGTGGCCCAACGAGGTCGGGCCGGGCCCGGCGCTCGGCACGGCGGCCGCCGTGTTGATCCTCGAAATCCCCTACCGCTACCTGCCCATCTTCCAGCGCTAGGACTCAACCGTGTCACGCCCCATCCAAGTCCGAGCCCTCGCGGCCACGCCCGCGCTCGCCGCGCTCCTCGCGCGCGTGCGACGCCGTCTCGTCGCGCAGATCTGGCTGCACGGAATGGGCGGGATGCTCGTGGCGGTGAGCGCGTGGCTCGCGTTCGCGTTCTTCGCGGACTGGGCGTTGCACGTGCCGCGCGCGGTGCGCTGGCTCCACTTCGCCGTGCTGGTGGCGCTCCCCATCGCGCTGTTGTGGCGCGAAGTGCTGCGACACCTGCGGCGCGTGCCCGATGCCGCGGGGCTCGCAGTCCTCGTCGAACGCGCGCACCCAGCGCTCCACGAGTTGCTCGTCACGGCCGTCCAGATTCAGGCGCGCGACACCACCGACGTCGATCCGACGCTGCGCGCTCGCATCCTGCGCGATGCGGACCTGCGCGCGCGCGCGCTCGACGTCCGCGGCGTGCTGGTCGAGCGTCCGCAGGCGCTGCGTGCGCTCGCGGGCTTCACGGCGCTCGCGCTGGCGCTGCTCGGCGCGCTGAGCGGTGGGGAGACGACGCGCATCTTCCTGCAACGTCTCATGGGTCGAGACGTGCCGTGGCCCCAGCGCACCACGCTGGAGCTGATCGTGGCGGACCCCGCGCGGAGCGGGGAGTTCCTGCGCAGCGAAGACGAGCTGGAGGTGCGCGTCGCGCGCGGCATGGACCTGCCGATCGCGATCCATGCCAAGGGTGAGCTGCCTCTCGAGGTCGTGCTGCACTTCAAGAACGGCGCAGACGCCGTGCTCGCCTCGGCGTCCGATGGCGAGTTCCGCACGC
>VGZD01000080.1 GCA_016872715.1 Planctomycetota bacterium | reverse complement strand
CTGTGCCGTCACGTAATTCGCTTCCGCTTTGAAGGCCATGACGGGCGGTTCGCTCCTCGTGTTCTTGTGACCAGGCCGTGCGCTTCCAGTGTCCGGTAGATCGCCTCGCGCTCGGCACGACGGCGAGCACGCGGCGGCAGGTTCGCGGACGCGACTCGGGCGAGTGCCTCCGTGCAATCGTGGTAGAAGCGAGCGCGACTCGTTCGATCCTCGGCCGACGGTGCCAGCCTGTCAAGCTCGTACGGCGTCATTCCGCCCAAGCTCGGACGCGGCACCAGCGCGTTCAGGTGCCACGCCATCAGCCCCCAGTGCGCGAGCAGCCACCTCGCTCGCTGTTCCCGCGGTAGGCCCGACAGCGCGCCCCAGAGCGCTCGGTCCGCATCCACGGCGCGGCGCAGGTCACCGATCTCCCGCTCCACCAGCGCGTTGTGCTGCGGCACGTGCGGCTCGTTGTAGAGCGCGATCACCTGGTGCTCCGCCAGGTACCTGCGCACCAGCAGGCTGCGCCCAGCAGCGCCGTTGTCCATGGAAATCACAAACGGCAGGCAGCCGCGCGCCGCCCGCACCACTTCCCAGTACGCCACCATGTCCTCTGCCTCCGCCGCTGGGCCCACCCCAAACACCAACGCCTCCGGGCAGAGCCCGTCCCGCACCAATCGACCGCGCATTTCTCCCTCCTCGTCTCGGCCCAAAAAGAGCTCGTCGTCCGCCCAGATCGCGTTCTTGGCGTGCACCACCACGTGCTGGCGGTTCTGCTCCACACGACTCCGCGCACGCGCCGCGTCGCGCCGCTTCAGCTCCGCCACGATCTGCTGCAGCCAGCGCGTCGATAGCGCCAGCCCCGCGCGCTGCGCCTCCAGCAGCAGCGTGCGCCACCCGTCGTGACCGCCCACCAGCCCGCGCCACGTCTTCACCGTCCAGCGCAGCAAGCTCCACGATGCCCGCGGCATCGGCGGACGGCCTGCGGCGCGCACAGAAGCGCTCAAAGGTGTCGCCCGAGCTCTCCAGCTCGGCGAGCAGCGCCAGCTTGTCAGCCACGCTGTAACGCTTCGAGCTGTCGCCCCGCCGCAAGCCGACGCGCCGCGAGATCTTTCGCGGAGCCGGCGAGGAGGCCGCCAAGCCGGCGTCCTCGCCGGCTCCGCGACCCACTCCTGCATCCTTCACCATGACCGTCTCCCGCCCCCCAAGGGGCCAGCAGGAGCGGCCGCGCCGTCGCCTGAAGGGCTACGTCAAAGCGGAAGTGATTTCGTTACACGGCACACGTGAATAATGCGGGCTAGCGCGCGGGCTGGGCGGCGAAGTCCTCGAACGCCAGCGCGAGCGGCACGCGGGTCCAGGACTCGAAGGCGGCGGCGACACGCTCGCCGCCGCGCGGGCCCCGCACCATCGCCAGCAGGCTGTCGCGCCCGTGCGCGCGCTCCAAGAACGACGTGAAGAGCAACGACTGGGCGTAGGCGAAGGGAATCTCGGGCTCGGACAGCGAAGCGAAGGGGCGCTCGAGTTTTTCGAGGGGGATCAGTTCTCGCCCCGCCATGCGTTGGCGCGCGGAAGCGAGCTCGGACGAGGGGTCGCGCGCGAGCCACTGGGCGAGGCCCTCGTTGAGCCACGCCGGGACCCTGTCACCGCCGGACGCCTCCCGCACGAAGGCGTGGACGAGCTCGTGGCGCAGGAGCGCCGACAAGGCCGAATCGAGCGCGCGGCCCTCGGCGATCGGAACGCGGATCGTGCCGTCGAAGGAACCACCGGCCCACTCCGCGAGGCCGGTGACGCGCGCGAACTCCTCACGCCGATAGAGCACGACGGGAATGCGCTTGGCACCGTTCTCGCCGGGCCACAGCCCGAACACCAGCGAGAGTTCCGCGCAGTGCAGCTCGAGCTCGGCCAACACGTCGGGCGCGGCGTCGAGCAGGCTCTGGCGCCAGCCGTCGTAGGAGAGCTCGAAGTGCACGGAGCGATCGCGCAGGAATTCCTGCTCCGTCTCGAGTTCCGCGCGCCAGCGTGCGAGCAGCGCCGCGAGCCCCTCGCGTTCCGGCGCGAGCGCGACGGCGCGCGCGAGGTCGGCGACGCAGCTCTCGCAGGGCCGCACGCGCTCGTGCATTTCGACCGCACGCCGCACGAGCGCCTCGGCCAGATTGCCGCGGAACACGTTCTCGTCGGGCGCGCCGGTGTGGCACTGCTCGAACAGCTCGACCGCGCGATCGAACGCGCGCGCTTCGAGGGCCGCAATCGCTTCGTCGTTGAGCACGCCAAGGCGCGAGCCGCTGGAGGTCGACCGCGGAGCCTCCGGCGCTGGTGCGGCCGCGGGCGCGGCGGGCGGTGCCTCGCGGCGCACGGAAGCGAGCGGCGCGGGTTCGCCACGGCGCTCGGGCTCGACTCTCGCCGCGTCACGACGCGCCCACCACGCCCCCGCCGCTGCCGCGCAGAGCGCGACCACGAGCACGACCCCGAGCGTTCCGGCCGCCTTCATGGCGACTCACGCTAGCAGGATGGGGGGAGCTTGTTCGCTCCGCAGAGCGCGGCACTCGCGCGCTCCCCCGCCGCGCGCGCCTAACGCCTGCGCTGGGCGCGTTCGCGGACCTGCTTCTCGAAGTCGAGCGCCTCGCGACCGGCGATTTGCTCGCGGAAGTCGCCCATGAGCTCGGCCCAGCTCTGGTAACGGGCCTCGATGTCCTTGGCCATCATCTTCTCGATGAAGTAGTGCAAGTGGTGGCTGAGCCCGCGCGACTTGAGCTCGGGACTCTTCAGGCTCGCCATGACCTGCATGCGCAACAGCTCGCGGTCGTCGGTGGACTGGAACGGTAGGCGACCGACGACGAGGTGGAAGAGCGTCACGCCGAGGCTGTAGATGTCGCTGCGCGCGTCCGCGCCGCCCGCGCCCTGTGCCTGCTCGGGCGAGAGGTACTCCTTGGTGCCAACGGTGGTGTCACTCGCCTGCCCGAGCTCTCCCGCACTGCCCGCGAACCCAAGGTCGATCAGCTTCAGCACGCCCGAGGCGGACAGCATGATGTTGCCGGGCTTGATGTCGCGGTGGATCACGCCCTGTCCAGCGAGGTGCTCGAGCACCTCGGCCACGCCGAGCACGACGCGCAGCGCCGCGGTCTCGTCGAACGGCTGGCCGCGGTCGAGCAACTCGAGCAGCGTGTGCCCCTCGATGAACTCCATCTTCGAGTAGATCGAGGAACCGCTCTTGAACACGCCGTAGCCCTCGACGAGGCCCTTGTGGCGCAGCTTCTCCAGCAACTTCGCCTCGCGCGCGAAGGCGTCGCGCACCCTCGGATTGCGCGTGGATTCGACGTTGAGCACCTTGAGCGCAATCACGCGCCCGGTCTTGTGCTCGCGCGCGCGGAACACGTCCGCGGTGCCGCCGCGCCCCGCGTGACCGAGGATCTCGTAGCCCGGGAGTTCGGGAATCTCGCCGCCGCGCGTGCGACGCCACTTGGCGATCGTCTCCGGCGCGAGGCCGGTGTGGTGCGCGAGCAACGCATCGAGCGCGGCGCCCTTGTGGAGCGCGGGAAACACCTGCTCGGCCACTTCGCGCAGGATCAAGCCGCGGTGAACGAGCAACGCCAGAAACTCGGTGTCTTCGCGCGAGACCATCGTCCGAACGATAGCGCGCGAAGGCGCGCAACGCGGCGTGGGCGCCACCCGCCGCCGTGGCCGGGCGCGCCCGACTCGCCGCGCGGGCGGGCAAGGCGGCGAGAGCGAGCGCCTCGCCCGGCCGCCGGGGCCGCGCCCCCGGTTCGAGGCGCATCGAAACTACACGCAGCCCCCCCCCAAAAGCGGCCGCCGCGGTGTACGCTCGACGGTGTCTCCCCACACGTGACGGACCCCCGTTCCCCTTGGACCCAAGGCACACCCCATCGACCGATGAAGAACCAGCTCTTCCAACTTGGCTGCATCCTCGCGCTGTCGGCCCCCGCCCTCGCGCAAGACTTCGACGTGTTCCCGAACCCGAATGCGCGTCCGGACGTGTTCGAGAGCGCCTCGGGCGTGATCTACGCCCGCGACGGAGCCAGCGTGCTGACCTTCAGCTCGTGGACCGAATACGCGCAATCGAACTACTTCCTCTCCAAGGGCAAGCGCTGCGGCACGGACCGCGTGATGCCCCAGATCACCTCGACCGGCACGGCGCCGATCGCGCTGCAGGCCGATTGCACGAGCACGTTCACCAATCCCGCCGCCATCTACGCTCCCAGCGTCGCCGGCTACCGCATTCCCGTGGTCGTGCACGTGCTCATGAACACCAGCGGGCAGGGAGCGATCAGCGATCCGATGATCCAGAGCCAGATCGACATTCTGAACGAGGACTTCAAGGCTCTCGCCGGCACCAACGGCGCACCCGGCACCAACACGGCGATCGAGTTCTACCTCGCGGGCGTCACGCGGACGACGAACACCAACTGGTACAACGACAGCGGGACCTACTACTCGACGCTCGCCTGGGACACGAACAACTATCTCAACATCTACACCAACACGGCGGGCGGCAACCTCGGCTACGCCTACGTTCCCAACGGCGGCGGCGTCGTCGGCAACACCTTCGACCGCGTGGTGATCCTGTGGAACGCCTTCGGTCGCAACGCGCCCATCGGCGCGCCCTACAACCAAGGCCGCACGGCAACGCACGAGGTCGGCCACTACCTCGGCCTGTACCACACCTTCCAAGGCGGCTGCTCGTCGCTCACGGGCTGCAACTCCAACGGCGACCTGATCTGCGACACGCTGCCCGAGGGCACGCCGAACTACGGCTGTTCGCAGTTCACCTGCGGCGACGCGGATCCGGTCACGAACTACATGGACTACTCCGAAGACCTGTGCATGACGAACTTCACGTCCGAGCAGGCGCGGCGCATGCGCTGCACGCTCGAGTCGTGGCGCGTGCAACTGGCCGAGCCCGCGGGCGGTTCCACGCCTCCGGGACAAGTGACGAGCCCCTCGCCCGCGAACGCCGCCACGAACGTGGCCACGACCGCCACGCTCGCGTGGGCCGCGGCCACCAACGCCACGAGCTACAGCGTCTACTTCGGCACCGACTCGACGCCCGACTCGACCGAGTTCCTCGGCACGCAGGCGGCGACGACCTTCAACCCGGGCGCGCTCCTCGGCGCGACCCAGTATTGGTGGCGCATCGACTCGGTCGGCACCGGCGGCACGACCACCGGGCCCGTGTGGAGCTTCACGACGGGCACCCCCTCGGGCACGATCGTCACGCTCTTCAGCGACGGCTTCGAGTCCAACTCGTTCACGACCGGCGGCTGGACGCGCCAGAACACGAACTCGACCATCTCTACGGCGGCGGACTACACGCCGAACTACGGCGCCCGCATCGCCCGCTCCTCGTGGATCAGAAAGCAGCTCTCTACGGTCAACTACAACACCATCAAGGTGAAGTACGCGCGCCGCACGGCGGGCCTCGACGCCGGCGAATACCTGTATGTCGAGTGGTCCCCCAACGGCACGACCTGGACCGCCGTCGAGACCACGCAGGCCACGGCTTGGTCCATCCCGACCTTCACGCTGCCCGTCGGCGCCAACGGCCTCTCCGGACTGCGCGTCCGGTTCCGCACCAACGCCAGCGCCACCACCGAGTGGGCCGATCTCGACAACGTCGTGATCACCGGCGTGCGCAACTAGCCGGGCCATCGATCCTGCCCCCCCATCCGCGGCGCGCTCGGGCTCGTCCCGAGCGCGCCGCGGCGATGTCCGAGCGAGCGTGCCCGCAGCCTTGGCGACGACGGGCGCTTGCTAGACTCCCCCCGTCATGAGGCTCGCGGCGATTCTCGGCTGGCTGGCGCTCACGCCCGTGGCGGCCGCGCTGGAGTCGCTCGCACAGGCGAGGGAGCTGCCGACGGACGTGGCGGCGAGCGCGCTCGACGTGAGCCTGTCGTGGCAGGAACTCGACGCCCTGATTCTCGACCGGCACGGTGCGAGCGAGGCCGGCCGTCAGGCGCTCAACCACCTGATGCGCGCCAAGCTGCTCGACCGGCTGGCGACGGAGTCGAAGCTCGCCGTCGGACCCGAGGCGATCTCGAAGAAGTGGACCGAGCTCGAAGGCGAGTTGCGCCGCACCGGTCAGGCCGCCAACCTGCCCGAGTACCTGCGCGCGAACCGCCTCAGCGAAGCGCGCTTTCGCGAGTTCCTGCGTCTGGGCATCGTGCAGGAGTTGCTCGCGCGCGCGGCTCTGGGCGTACCCGCCGACCGTCCCGTGAACGGTGAGCAGCAGGAGATGTGGCTCGACCAGATCGTGAAGCAGCGCGGGACGCTGTTCGTCGCACCGCCCTACGCGGACGGCGTCGCGGCGCGCTGCGGCGACCTCGCGGTGCGCGTGCCCGAATTTCTCGAGCACCTGAAGCAGCAACTCGCCGAGGACGACCTGCGCAACGACTGCTTTCAGGCCCTGCTCGCCCGCCGGGCACGCCAGCGCATGGGCGGACTCACGGACGAGGACCAAGCGCAGGCGATCGAGCAGGAGATCGAGCGTCGCCGCGTCTCGACCGAGAACGATCCCAGCCTGCAGGGGGCGAAGTTCGAGCAGGTGCTCGCCTCGCAGGGGCTGACCCTCGAGATCCTGCGCCGCGACCCGGCCATCGCCGTGGCGACGCTCTCGGAGCTGTGGGTCGAGCGGCAGTTCGGCGAGCAGGGGCGCCAGCGCGTGTACGCCGAGGAGCGCGCATGGTTCGACGCGCGCTTCGGCGAGGCACGCGAGCTGCGCGTGCTGTTCCTGCGCGGCGGGCTCGCCCGCAACGAGCTGAATCCGCGCACCTTCGAGGACGCGGAGAGGGAGCTCGCGCGGCTGCGTGCTCAAGTGAAGAACGCCGCGGACTTCGAGCGCCTCGCCAAGCTGCGCTCCGAGGACGGCGGCACACGCGAGCGCGGCGGCCTACTCGGCTTCGTGAGCCCCGGCGAGACGACGGTGCCGAGTGAGCTGCGCACGGCGATCTTCTCCGGCCCGCGCAACGAGACCGAGCACTGCGTTGGCCCCGTGCGCCTCGCGAACCCGAGCGGAGCGGCGCTGGTGTGGGTCGGCGCGCTGCGACCCTCGCCAGGCTGGGACGAGATGCGCGGCCGCGTGCACAACGAGCTGCGCCGCCGCTTCCTCGACGAGTGTCTCAAGCAAACCGACGTGGTCACCTACCTCGACCGCGACTGACGGAGCGATGCGAACATGTTGATCGGCAAGGTGGTGGGCAGCGTGGTCGCCACGCGCAAGGACGAGAAGCTCGAGGGCCGCAAGCTGCTCGTGGTGCAGGTGCACAATCACGAGAACAAGCCGACCGAGCAGTACGTGGTCGCCGCCGACAGCGTGCAGGCCGGCATCGGCGACATGGTGCTCTACGCCACGGGCTCGAGCGCGCGCCAGACGCATGCGACGGAAAACCGCCCGGTGGACGCGGTCGTCATGGCCGTGGTCGACTCGTGGGACCTAGGCGGCGCGAACGTGTACGAGAAGTGGAGCGGGCGCTAGCGATGTACCTCGCGCGCGTGACCGGTCGCCTCGTGGCGACGCACAAGTACGAGGGGCTCGAGGGCGTGCCCCTGCAGCTCATCCAGCCGCTCGACGAGCACGGCAACGCCATGGGCGCGCAACTCGTCGCCTGCGCGGCCGTCTCTTCGGGCCCCGGCGACCTCGTGCACTTCGTCGACGGCCGCGAGGCCGCGCTGGCGTGTCCCAAGAGCTTCGTGCCGGTCGATGCGGCGATCATCGGGTTCGTCGAGCAGGCCGTCGCCAACGGCGTGCGCCTGGGAGGATCGCGCTGATGTTCCTCGCCGACGTCGTGGGCACGGTGGTGTCACCGGTGCAGATCCGCGCGCTCGACGGCCGCAAGCTCCTGATCGTGCGCCCGGTGAAGCCCGACGGCACGCCGACGGCCAAGACGCGCATTGCGGTCGACACGGTGCAGGCCGGGGTCGGCGATCGCGTGCTGGTGCTCGACGAAGGCAA
Source organism: Planctomycetota bacterium (assembly GCA_016872715.1). GTDB lineage: Bacteria > Planctomycetota > UBA1135 > UBA1135 > F1-120-MAGs118. The sequence continues at coordinate 10,113 of VGZD01000080.1, read as the reverse complement.
CGGCGGCCGCCAGATCCTCGGAGATCCCAAGGCACCCGTGAAGACGCTCGTCGTGGGCGTGGTCGACTACGTGGAGGGCGCGCAGGGCCTCGCCTACGACGCGCGAGCGCGGAGCTCGAGGCCGTGAGCGACACGCTCGAGCTGCTCGCCCGCCAGCGCGGCTGGAGCGACGAGCAAGCGCGGCTGCGCCGCTCGATCTGCGAGATCGGCAAGCTGTGCTACGCGCGCAACTACATCGTCGGCGCCGACGGCAACATCTCCGCGCGCCTCACCGACGGCACGATTCTGATCACTCCCGCCGGCGCGATGAAGGGCTTCCTCGAGCCGCAGCACGTCGCGCACATCGACATGCAAGGCAAGGTCGTCGACGGCGGCCCGAGCGCCTCGAGCGAGCGCGGCATCCACATCGCGTGCTACGAGGAACGCGCGGAGATCAGGGCCGTCGTGCACGCGCACCCGCCGCACGCGGTGGCGATGACGATCGCCGGCATCGACATGCAGGCGCCGTTCATCCCCGAGATCGTGGTCACGATCGGCGGCATCCCCACCGCCGACTTCGGCACGCCCGGCACCCCGGAACTCGCCGCCTCCATCCGCAACATCGTGCGCTGCTCCGACACACTGGTGATGACCCACCACGGCTCGGTCACGCTCGGCACGCACCTGCTCGACGCCTACAAGAAGCTCGACATGGTCGAGCACACCGCGCGCATCCTCTACCTCGCGCACTCCGTCGGTCAGGCCCATCCGCTCAGCCCCGAGTACGTCCGCAAGCTCCTCGCCACGCGCGAAATGCTCGGCCTAAGGGGCGTGAACACGCTCGAAAACAACTGCGCTCCGCCTCGCCCTCCGCGCTAGGGACGCCGCGGCCGTGCGCGCCTAGACCGTGCAGCTCGAGCGCGGAGCCGACGACTCGATCTGCGCCTTGCGGGCCTCGAAACCCGCGCGGCCCATCAGCGCGTAGGCCGCGAGCTTGCCGGCCTCGACGCCGGGCTGGTCGAAGGCGTCGACGTCGTAGTGTTCGCCGCACAACGCGACGGCGATCTCCATCAACTGGAGGTACTGCCCGACCGCGTGCGGATCGACCTTCGGGAAGTGCACGGTCACGCTCGGGCGCTGCGCCGCCGTGAGCGCCACGCGCGCGCCGTCGCGCTCGGCCGCGAACAGCTCGTTGAGCGAGCGATGGCCGAGATAGCTGACCGCCTCGAGGTCCGCGTAGGCCGCGGGAATCGGCACGACGTGATCGCTCTTGTCGACCGACAGCAGCGTGAACCACTTGTCCTGCGGGCCCTCGGTGTAGAGCTGCATCTGGCTGTGCTGGTCGGTCACGCCGAGCGCGCGGATGGGCGTGGGACCGGCGAACACGTCGGCGCCCCTGCGGTTGGTGCGCTTGCCGATCGACTCGGCGAGCAGTTGCGCGTACCAGTCCGCGAGCAGCGCGAGGCGCTGGCTGTAGGAGAACGTCACGCTCATGGGCTTGTGCTTCTTCGCCTGCATGAGCCACTGCAGCGCGGCGTACACCTGCGCCGGATTCGCGCGGAAATCCTCGGTGCGGCAGCGCTCGTCCATGTCGGCCGCACCCTTGAGCACGCCCTTGATGTCGAGGCCCGCGAGCGCGAGCGGCACGAGGCCGACCGGGCACAGGACGCTGAAACGCCCGCCGACGCCCTCGGGCACGATGAACGACTCGTAGCCCTCGCGCCGCACGATCTCGCGCATCACGCCCTTCGATTCGTCGGTCGTGATGCACAGGTGCTCGACGTGCTGCTCGCGCCCGAGCCGCTCGACGAGCGCGCGCTGGAAGATCAGGAACTGCGCCGTGGTCTCGGCCGTCGTGCCGGACTTCGAGATCACGTTGAACAGGCAGGTCGACGGATCGAACTGATCGAGGAACTCGCCGATCAGGTCCGGGTCGATGTTGTCGAGCACGAACAGGCGCGGCAGCGAGCCGCGGGCGCCGAGGTTGTGATAGGGCGAGTTGAGCGCCTGCTGCAGCGCGATCGTGCCGAGCGCAGATCCTCCGATCCCGCACACGACCACGTTCTCGAAGCGTCCCGCGCTGCGCGCGGCGAAATCGAGCACCTGCTCGTGCACGGCGGATTGGTAGGGCAGGTCGAGCCAGCGCAGGTCCTTCGTCCGCCGCGCCTGCACCGCGGCGAGCGCGGCCTTGGAGTCGGCGCCTAGCGCATCGAGTTCCGCGGGCGTGATGCCGTGGCGCGGGCCGACGACATCGGACATGGCGTGCGTGTAGTCGAGGACGAGGCTTCCCATGGCGCGACACTCCTAACTCGTGAGCGGGCCGAGAGCGTAGCGCCGCGCGCGGGCGCCGGAAAGCGCGCGGAGCCACCGGACGAGCAGGTCCGATGGCCCCGCGTGAGGACCGCGCGCAGCGCGAGCGCGCGCGCTCAATCGCGCGAGTTCTGCGCGCGCAGGATCATGTACAGAAGCTGCATCAGGGACGCGACCAGCGCCGCGACGTAGGTCATCGCCGCCGCGTTGAGCACCTTCGCCACGCCGTCCTCCTCGCTCTTGGAGGTCACGATGCCCGAAGCGAGCAGCACCGAGCGCGCGCGACTCGAGGCGTCGAACTCCGTCGGCAGCGTGACGAGTTGGAACAGCACGATCGCCGAGAAGGCGACGATGCCGACCCACATCAGGCCGGTGAGGTTGAAGATCGAGCCGAGCAGGAACGGCAAGTACCACAGCGCGGAGCCGTACTGCACGACCGGCACGAGCTTCGAGCGCAGCGTGAGCGGGCCGTAGTTGGCGGCGTGCTGCAGGGCGTGGCCCGCCTCGTGGGCGGCGACGGCCACGGCCGAGACGGAAGCGCCGTCGTAGACGTCCGGCGAGAGGCGCAGCGTGCGCGAGGTCGGGTCGTAGTGGTCCGAGAGGAAGCCCTGGTGACGCTCGATCTTGAGGCCCGCGACGCCGCTCATGCGGAGCACGGCCGCGGCCGCTTCGGCACCGCTCATGCGGGAGCTGACTCCCACGCGCTGGAACTTGGAGAAGGTGGACTTGACCTTCCACTGGGCCCACAGACTGAAAGCGAGGGCCGGAAGGGTCAGCAGCAGGTACAGGGGATCGAAGAGCATCGTGGTCGGCAGTTGCGTGGGAGCGGGGGCCAAGAGGGCAGCCCCAAGAGGGCGCCCCGAGAGGGCAGGATTCGCTCACGGGCGAGGCAAAATCAAGGGCCCGAGCTCGTCCACGACCCTCCAGGCGGGCGGCAGGGCCGGCGGCAGGCCGACGCGCCGACCTCCAGCCGCGCGAAACTGTACCATTACGGAAGAGTTGGGTTAGGCTCTCGACTTGGGCGCCCTCTCCGGCCAGGCCGCCCTCACGGACCGTCTCATGATCGAACGCGACGCCCCGCCTCCGAGCTCGGAGCTGCTCAAGATCGGCGAATTCGCGCAGCTCGCCGGCACCAACCTGCGCACGCTGCGCTACTACGAGGAAGTCGGCCTGCTGCGCCCGGCTCACCGCAGCCAAGGCGGCTTCCGCTACTACCGCCGGAGCGACCTCAACCGGCTCAACATGATCCGCGACCTGCAGGACCTAGGCCTACATCTCGATCGGATCCGCGAGTTGATGGCCACGCGCGAGCACGCCAACAACCGGCGAGCGCTGCTGCAGGCCGTGCGCACGGCGCTCGTCGAACAGGATCGCCTGTTGCAAGAGCGCATCCGCGCCCTCGAAGCCCAGCGCGCGCGCATCGCGGTCGCCGCGCGCAAGCTCGCCGACTGCGAAGGCTGCCGCCACCTGCCGGGCGCCGCCAACAACTTCTGCGAGCCCTGCCTGCTGACCGGCGACGAGCTCCCCGCCAAGCTCAGCGCGCTGTTCTAGGGACGCCGCGCGTCGCGCGCAGGGACGACGTGTCCAACCGCATCTATCTCGACAACAACGCCACGACCGCGCCCGCCCGCGAGGTGCTCGACGCGCTGTGGCCGTACTTCACGGAGCGCTACGGCAATCCATCGAGCCTGCACGTCGCGGGCGAGGAAGCCGCCGCAGCAGTCGCCACGGCCCGCGCCGCGCTCGCGCGACTCGTCGGCGCAGGCTCGAGCGCGCGGCTGTGCTTCACCTCCGGCGCGACGGAGTCCAACGTCACGGCGCTGCGCTCCATCCGCCGCGGTGATGCGTCGCGCCGACGCGTGCTCGCGAGCGCCGTCGAGCATCCCGCCGTGCTCGAACCGCTCGCGGCCGCGCGGTCGGCGGGCTTCGAGCTCGCGACGCTCGGCGTCGACAGCGAGGGCCGCCTCGATCTCGGAGCGCTGCGCGAGCAGCTCGATGAGCGCACGGCGCTCGTCAGCGTGATGGCGGTCAACAACGAGACCGGCGTCGTGCACGACCTCGCCCCGATCGCGGCGGCGGCGCGCGCGGCGGGCGCGCTGCTGCACGTCGACGCGGTGCAGGCGGCCGGAAAGCTGCCGTTCTCGTGCGAAGCGCTCGGCGCGGACTTCGTGTCCTTCAGCGCCCACAAGCTGCACGGCCCCAAGGGCGTGGGCGCGCTGTACGTGCGGCGCGGCGTGGAGCTCGAGCCGCTCCTGCGAGGCGGCCCGCAGGAGCACGAGCGGCGCGCCGGAACGGAGAACGTGCCGGGCATCGTCGGCTTCGGAAAGGCCGCCTCGCTGGCACACGAATGGCTCGATCGAGGCGGCCCCGAGCAGCTCGCGGCCCTGCGCGACCGACTCGAGCGCGAGCTCGAGCGCGCGGTCGAGGGCACGCACGTGCACGGGCGAGGCGCGCCGCGGGTGTGCAACACGAGCAACCTGCGCTTCGAGGGCGTCTCGGGCGAGGCGCTGGTCGCGCTCGCCTCCGACGAGGGCCTGTGCGTCTCGACCGGCGCGGCCTGCTCGACGTCCCGCCATCGGCCGTCGCACGTGCTGCTCGCGATGGGACTCTCCCCCGCCGAGGCGTCGTCGAGCGTGCGCCTGTCCCTGTCGCGCTACACCAGCGCGGCGGACGTCGAGCGCGCGGCGGAGATTCTGGCGCGCTCCGTGCGGCGCCTGCGGGCGCTCCTCGGGGCGATCCCCGCCTCGACCTGAGGCCCTCGACCTGAGGCCCACGCGCCCCCCGAGGCTCAGGCTGCGGCCCCCCTGCGCCCGAAGTAGACTCGCCCCGCGCCCGCTCACCGGCCCCCGTTCACCGGCCCCCGTTCACCGAGTCCCCGTCCACCGGCCCCCGTTCACCAACCCCATGGCTGAACCCGTCGCTCGCTACCGCACGCAGGTCTCCGGCCTGTGGAACACGACCCACCGCATCGTCGGCGCGGACGGCGAGCTCGGCGTGCTCACCATGCGCCGCAATCGCTTCGGTCTGGTGTGCGAGGGCCGCTGGAGCCCGCACAAGGGCGAGGTGCTGCACGTGCGCCGCGATCCGGGCATCCTGCGCTCACAGTTCTCGCTGTGGACCGCGGGCCGCGAGTGGCTCGGCTCGTCGCTGCGTTCGAGCTTCCTGCACCGCGAAATCGTGCTGCACACCGGCTCGCGCCCGCTGCGCATCGTGCCCCTGTCGGGCCTGCGGACGGGCTGGACGATCCAAGCCCCCCGCACCGGAGAGCTGGCGCGCTTGGAGGGTGGGCTCGTGCTGCGCTCGATGCGCCTGCACGTCTACAAGAAGCTCGAGCTCGAGCAACTGTTGTTCGCCTATTTCCTCGCTTGGCAGGTGCGCCGCGAGGCCTTCTGGCCCGGTCCCGAACAGGACGAGGATCCGTCCCTCGCGTCGGCCCACAAGCCCCTCGCCCCACCGTCCCTCGCCCCGCCTCCCCCACCCCGCAGCGGCCCCGAACCGAACGCGCCGCCCACGGCCTAGGATCCGTCCCATTCCCGCGACGCGACCCCCTTTCCTCCCGCCCTCGGGAAGGATCGACCGACCTCTGTCGTCCAAGCGCGGCGTCGGCGACCCTTCCTGCCGACCCCAACGGTCCTGATCGCCTCGGGATCCCCCCGAGTGCGCCTCGAACCTCACTGCCAGCCTCCCATGAAATCCAAGCTGCCGATCCTCCTGCTCGCCCTCGTGGCGCTCCTCGTGACGACCTTCGTGGTGCTCACCCGCAAGGGTCCCGAGCCGACCGAGGAGGTCGCTGCCTCCAACGCGGATGACTCGGGCGCGAACCCCGCGAGCGCCGCCGGACCGGAGCGCGTCAGCGCGCCGCGCATCGACGACGATCGCACGGACGCCGCCGCGGACGTCGGCGAGGACATTCCCGGCGAGGTCGAGGAGCCGACCTCCGGCAACGCGCGCGTGGTGGGTTTCGTGCTCAACGGCACCCAGAGCCCGGTCGAGGGCGCGACGGTCAAGCTCTCGATGGACGCCATGATGGGCGAGTCGCTCGCCATGGACTGGTTCGCGAACAAGGAGGCCTCGGGCAAGTTCCTCAAGACCACCACCGACGCCAAGGGCGCCTACACGTTCCGCGGCGTCGACCCGGGTCGCAACTACTACATCATGGCCAGCCACGCGGAGTACTCCGCGGTGCAGGAAGAAGGCCTGCGCGTGCCCAAGAGCGGCGAAGTGCGCGCGCCCGATCTGGTCCTGCGCACGGGCTCGATCTTCCGCGGCTACGTCAGCGACACGACCGGCGCCCCGATCGCCGACGCCGAGATCGACATCGACTCGGCCTACATGATGAGCTTCGAGATGGCGAGCCCCGATCGGCTCAGCGCGCGCACCGACGGTCAGGGTTACTTCGAGTTCAAGAACGTCTCGGCGGGCCCGCGCATCATCTCGGCTTGGGCCGACGGCTTCGAACGCCAGATCCACCACGACCGCACCTTCACCGGCGAGGCGGGCGAAGCGCAGGAGATGAACTTCACGCTCAACCTCGGCCAACCGATCGTCGGCCGCGTGTTCGGCCCCGACAACGAGCCCGTGGTCGGCGCCAAGATCTACGCCATCAACTACGGCTCGAACGTGCAGTCGCGCGGCGAAACCCTCTCGGACGAGCAGGGCAACTTCCAGATCAACGGACTCGCCCAGAGCTCCTACATCCTGATGGTGCAGGCCAAGGGCTACCGCATGGCGCGCCAAAACCGCGTCGCGGCGGGCGACGTCAACGTCGAGCTCGCGATGCTGCGCCAGTCGTCGCTCACCGGCCGCGTGTACGACCTCGCCACCAACGCACCGGTGCGCGACTTCAAGGTCAGCCTGCTGCACGTCAACACCGCCATCCCGATTCAGGGCAGCGCGCCGATGACCTACGAGCCCACGGAAGTGCGCGAGACGATCCGCGACTCGGAAGACGGCAGCTTCACGCTCGTCGGCGTCGACCCCGGCACCTTCGCCATCAAGGTCACCGCCTCGGGCTACGCCTCGACCGTCACCGACTCGTTCACCGTGGTCGATAGCGCGGGCGCTCCGCCGCTCGCGATCGCTCTCACCAAGGGCGGCTCGATCCGCGGCCGCGTGGTCGACGGCGCCACCGGCAAGCCGATCGCGGGTGCCACGATCGCCACGCGCGACGGCGACCTGCCCGAGGCCATGGCCACCGATCCGTTCCTGCAAGACATGGTCGCGGCCCGCGCCACGGAGCGCAAAGTCCGCTCCGGCGCCGACGGACTGTTCGAGGCCAAGTTGCTCAACCCGGGCCGCTATCGCCTGCAGGTCGAGCACCCCGACTACACGGCCGGTTGGGTCGTCGACGTGGTCGTGATTCAGGGCCAGCCCAACGACGTCGGCTCGGTGCAGCTCATGGCGGGCGGCACGGTCGAGGGCAAGGTCGTCGACGCCACGGGTGCGGCCTGCACGCGCTGCATCGTCAGCCTGTTCTCGGTCGCCGCGAACGAGCAGTACCAAGACCGCACGGACGGCGAAGGCCGCTTCTCGATCCCCCACGTCCGCCCCGGCGATTACCGCCTCGCGGCGGCGCGCTCCTCGGGCGCCCCGACCGACGCGATCGACCAGATCGTCGAGCAGCAGACTTCCGAGGTGCAGGTGCGCGTGTTCGAGGCCACCACCACGAGCCACGACCTCTCGATCGGCAACTAGCACGCGGCGCGCGCGGCGTTGTGACTCGGCCGGGGTCGCCCACGGGCGGCCCCGGTTGCATTTGCGCCCCGCGCGGGCGCTCGCTTCACTGTGACGCCGCAGGATGGAGTCCGCGCAGCCCTTGGAACCCGCGCCGCCGTTGGGCGAGGACGACTGGAGCGCACTGCTCGAGTGCGAGCTCGAGGCACCGGTGCGCGTGCGCTTCTCTCGCGCGCGCCATCAGGTCGTGCGCTTGGCGCGCCACCGCGGCACCTACCACGTCTCGCTCGCGCGTTTCTTCAGCCTTGCGCCGCCCGAGATTCGTCGCGCGCTCGCGACGTGGATGCGCTCGGGCCGCCGCGCGCGCAAGGCCTGCGCGGCCCTCGACGAGTGGATCGACGCGCACGTGCGCGCCCTCGCCCATGAAGAGACCAGCCACGAAGAGACGAGCCACGAGGAGACAGCCCACGAGCAGTCAACCCACGGGAAACCGGCGCAGGGAAAACCAGCTCGCATGCGGCTCGAGCCGCGCGGCGCCCATCACGACCTCGCCGCGCTCGCGCAGATCGTGATCGCGCAGCACTTCGCGCAGGCACGACCGCGTGCGTGGCCGAGCGTGGGCTGGGGCCGCAAGAACGGCTCGCGCTCGCGGCGCACGCTGCGTCTTGGGAGTTTCGATCCGGTCGATCGCGTGGTGCGCCTGCACCCCGCGCTCGACTCGGCGGACGTGCCGACATGGTTCGTGTGCTACGTGCTGTTCCACGAGCTGTTGCACGCCGTGCTCGATCGCCCACAGCGTTCGAATGGCCGACGCGTGATCCACGGCCGCGAATTCGTGGCGCGCGAACGCGCGTATCCCGACTTCGAGCGCGCGCTCGCATGGGAGCGCGAACACGTGCTCGGCCTGATCCGCGCCGCGCGCTCTGGACGGGCCTTCGCCCTGCCGACGCGCGCCGCCCAAAGTCCGACGATGAGTCCGACGATGAGTCCGACGATGAGTCCGACGATGCGGCCGACGATGAGTCCGACGATTCGGCCGACGATTCGGCCGAAGGGCGCGGATGACCGCGCCGTGCAGGGGCTCTTGTTCTAGCGCGTCGCGGTGTCGGCCACTTGCGCGCCCGTGAGGCACGTGCCGAGCAGGTTGGCGCCCAGCGACTCGAGCTGGCGACAGGTCTGCTCGACGTAGCTCTTGGGAGTCGACGAGAGTCGCACGACCACGATCACGCCGTCCGCCATGGCGCCGAGCAGCGAGGCGTCGCTCGTCGTCGTCGCCTCGGGCGTGTCGATCAGGACGTAGCTGTAGCGCTGCTTGAGCGTGCGCAACAGGGTCCGCATGCGCTCGCCAGCGAGCAACTCGCTCGTGTTGCGCGGCTCGGAGCCCGGACCGACGATCGAGACGCCGCTCACCGAAGTGGGGCGAATGGCCTGATCCGGGGCGAGGCGACCGGAGAGCAGCTCGGTCAGGCCTTGGGCGCGCGGCAGGCCGAGCAGGCCCTCGATGCCCGGGGCGCGAATGTTCGCGTCGATCACGAGCACGCGCACTCCCGGCAACTCGGCCAGCGCGAGCGCGAGGTTCAGCGTCGCGACGCTCTTCCCTTCGCCGCGCAATGCGCTCGTCAGCACGACCGTGCGCGAGGCGCCGTCGGGGTTGAGCGCGACGATCGAGTTGCGCAGCGCGCGAAACTGCTCGGCATGCTGGGAGCCCGGCGCGCTCATCACGGCGAGTTCTTCGCGCGTGATCGGCACCTTCTTCGACTCTTCGGCGTTCGCGATCGGGAGCGGGGCGGCGGATTGGGTGGCGGAACTCATCTTGAGACGACCTCGCGGGCCGCGACAGGATGCGACATCGGCCGCATCCAATCCAAGGCCTTAGGGAAAGTCTTTCGCTGGAAGCGGCGCGCGCTCACAGGCCGAGTTCGAGCGCCTCGAGCGAGCGCGGCGGCGGGCCGGGCAGCGCGGGCCACGTGCCGTACTCCAGACCCTCGGCCAGCGGATGGCGAGGCGGCGGGCGGCGCAGAGCCGCGGCCAGGGCGCGGCGCAGCTCCGCGCTGGCGCGATCGTCGCCGCGCGCGAGCAGGCCCTGCAACGCACGTTCGTAGGCCCGCACCCACGGCGCCTCGAGCGAGCGCTCGGCGAGCGCGGCGCCCT
>VGZD01000079.1 GCA_016872715.1 Planctomycetota bacterium | reverse complement strand
GTCTCGGGGAGGTCGGACTCGCGCGAGAGGTAGGTGTAGGCGTCGAGGCCCGCTTCGTAGCGGCGCTGGAGCAGCGCGGATTCCTCGAAGCTCATGCGGCCTTCCTCGAGCGAGCGCTCGATGTGGCGGCGCAGGCGCGCGAGCAGGTCGGGCTCGAAGTACTCGACGTAGGCGAGCACTTCCTGCGTGCGGTCGCCGCGCACGACGTGCGTGATGCGCGGGCGGCCCGACTCGTCGAGGTCGACGTGCACGATGTTCGGGTCGCCGAACAGGTTGTGCATGTCGCCGAGGATCTCCTGATAGGCGCCGACGAGGAAGAAGCCCATGTAGTAGGGTTCGTTGGGGCGCAGCGGGTGCAGCTCGAGCGTGCGCTTGACGTCCTTCAGGTCGCAGAAGCGATCGATCTTGCCATCCGAGTCGCAGGTGATGTCGGCGAGGATCGCGCGGCGCGTCGGCTGCTCGGCGAGGCGGTGCAGCGGCAGCACCGGGAACAACTGGTTGATGGCCCAGGAGTCCGGCAGCGACTGGAACACCGAGAAGTTCAGGAAGTAGGTGTCCGCGAGGTCGCGCTCGAGGTTGGCGAGGTCATCGGGCACGTAGGGCAGCGAGCGCACGAGCTTCAGGATGCGCGCGCAGGTCTTCCAGAAGAACTCCTCGACGCGCGCGCGCTCCTTCAGGTTCATCTGCCCGACGTTGAAGAGCACCATGGCCTCGTCGCGCAGTTGCTGTGCGTCGTGGTAGGCCTCTTGGTAGTTCTTCGCGGTCAGGTTTTCGGACACGCTGTAGGCGTTTTGGATGAGCTCGTGCTCGTCCTCGCTGGAGGGTTCGGGGTTGCCCGACGTGGCGAAGTCGGTCACGCCGAGCACTTCGGCCACCAGCACCGCGTGGTGCGCCGTGAGCGCGCGCCCCGACTCGGTCACGATCGCCGGCTGGGGAATCGCGGCTTCCTCGCAGGCCACCGACAGGTGGTACACGACGTCGCGCGCGTACTCGGCGAGCGAGTAGTTCATCGAGGACTCGAAGTTCGTGCTCGAGCCGTCGTAGTCGACCCCCAGGCCGCCGCCGACGTCGAGGAACTTGATGCGCGCGCCCATCTCCCACAGCTCGACGAGCGTGCGGGTCGCCTCGCGCAGCGCGTTCTTGATCGCGCGAATGTCCGTCACTTGGCTGCCGATGTGGAAGTGCAGCAGCTCGAGACAATCGAGGCGCCCCGCGCGCTCGAGCGTCTCGACGACGTCGACGATCTGGCGCGTGGTGAGGCCGAACTTCGAGCGGTCGCCGCCCGAGTCGCTCCAGCGACCCGAGCCCTTCCCGCCGAGCTTGGCGCGCACGCCGATCACGGGCTTGATGCCGATCTTCTCGCTCGCGCGCAGGATCGTCGCGAGCTCGCTGAACTTCTCGATGACGATGATCGGGATGATGCCGAGCTTGCTCGAGAGCAGCGCGGTCTCGACGTAGTCCTCGTCCTTGTAGCCGTTGCAGATGACCAGGCTGCCGCCGTCGGCCTGCAACGCGATCGCGGCGAGCAGCTCGGGCTTGCTGCCGACCTCGAGGCCCGTGCCGTGCTTGCGACCTTCCTCGAGAATGCCCTCGACGACATGGCGCTGCTGGTTGACCTTGATCGGGAAGACGCCGCGATAGGGGCCTTGGTAGTTGAACTCCACGCGGGCCGCGTTGAACGCTTGGTTCAACTCGCGCACACGGCTGCGCAGGATGCCGTCGAAGCGCAGCAGCACGGGCGTCGCGATCCCGCGGCGCTTGATCTGTCCGATCAGCTCGTTGAGGTCGATGCCCGGGCGGTCGGGACGGTCGGGGCCTTCGGGGCTGACCTCCACGTTGCCGGCGGCGTTGACGCGGAAGTATCCGCGTCCCCAATTGCTGACGTTGTAGAGGCTCTCGCTGTCGAGGTGGGTCCAGGCCATCTTGGTGCTCAGGGGCTCCTTGGGGGAAGGCGGCGAGTATAGGACGGACGAGCCTCGCCGTGGGCAAGCGCCTCTCCATTCCACGCCGCTGGGCGAGCGAGCCGCGGCGCGCGGCGCGTAGAATCGACCGACCGTGAGCGGCGACCTCCTCCAGCGGATCGTGATCGCGCAGGCCGCCGAGCGCCTGCAGGGCGTGGTGCGCCGCACGCCGCTCGCGCCGTTCCCCTGCGCGGACGAGCGCGTCGAACTGCGGCTCAAGCTCGAGTGCCTGCAGGAGACGGGCTCGTTCAAGGCGCGCGGGGCGTGGAACCAGATGGCCTGCCTGTCGGCGGCCGAGCGCGCGGCCGGAGTGGTCGCGGTCAGCTCGGGCAACCACGGCAAGGCGCTGGCGTGGGCGGCGCAGCGCGCGGGCGTGCGCGCGACGATCGTGATGCCCGCCGATGCCTACCCGAACAAGATCGCGGCCTGTCGAGAGTTCGGCGCCGAGGTGGTGCTCGGCGCGACGCGCGCGGACGCGGAGCGGCTGTGCGCCGAGCGCGTGGCCGCGGGCGCGACGCTCGTGCATCCCTACGACGCCGAACGCACGCTGCAGGGAGCCGGAACGGTCGCGCTCGAGATCGCGCGCGACTGGCCCGAGGTCGAGCTGGTGATCGTGTGCTGCGGAGGCGGCGGGCTGCTCGCGGGCTGCGCGCTCGCGATCCGCCAGACGCTCGGCCCTCGCGTGCTCGTGGTCGGCGCCGAGCCCGAGGGCGCGCCCTCGATGAAGCTCTCGCTCGAGCAGGGCCGCGCGGTGACGCTCGAGCGCATCACGACCCGCGTGCAGGGCCTGTGTCCGCCCTGCGCCGGTCAGCTCAACACCGAGATCTGCGGCCTCGCCGTCGACTCGGTGGTCACGCTCTCCGACGACGAGATTTTCGCGGCCCAGCGCGAGCTGGTGCTGCGCGGCGGCTGGACGGTCGAGCCCGCGGGCGCGGCGGCGGCCGCGGTGGTGATCGCTCGCAAGGTGCCGCGCCTCGCGCTGCACGGCCGCTCGAGCTCCGATCGCCTGCGCGTCGCCTGCGTCGTCTCCGGCGGCAACCCCGATCCCGCGCAGATCGCGGCCGTGCGCGAGGGCAGGGCATGAAGCGCGTCGTGCTCGTCCGCACCCAAGGCCCGCGCAACGTCGGCTCGGTGATGCGCGCCGTCGCCAACTTTGGGCCGGTGGAGCTGGTGCTCGTGGCGCCCCAGAAGCGCTCGATGCTCGTGCACCCAGACTTCACCATGATGGCTCACGGCGTCGAAAAGATCCGCGAGCGCATCCGCGTCGTGCCGACTCTGGCGGAGGCGCTCACCGACACGACGCACTCGGTCGCGTTCACGGCGCGGCCCCGCGACGGGCGCCTGCGGTGCGACTGGCGCGAGCGCGCGAGTGAATTCAGCAACCTGTGCGACGACGACGGGCAGCGGGTCGCGCTGGTGTTCGGCTCGGAGGCCGACGGCCTCTCCGGCGAGGAGACCGAGGCCTGCAAGGAAGTTGCCTTCCTGCCGACGAGCTCCGAGCACCAGTCGCTCAACCTCGCCACTGCCGTGAGCATCGTGCTGTTCACGCTCTACAGCGGCGATGCCGTGCACAAGCGCGAGCGCGGCCCGCGCATGGCGAGCGAGCGCCAGCAGAGCTTCCTGCGCGAGCACCTCAAGGCCGTGTTCGGCGAGAAGGTCGCGCTCTCGCTCGCCGCGAAGCAGGACATCGAGGAGTCGATCGACCGCATCTTCACGCGCGTGCCGCTCGAGAGCCGCGACGCGCGAGCGTGGCACATGATGATGCGCGCCCTCGGCTCCAAGCTCTCGCCGCGCGACTTCGGCATCGGCGGCCCGCCCCGCGACCTGCGCCGCGACGACGCGCAGCAGCGCTACGGCGATCTCGACGACAGCCCGCAAGCGCCCGCGCGAGCCGAGTAGCCCCGCGCGAGCCGGGTAGGCGGGCGCGAGCGCTGCACAACGCGCGCGGCGAGCGCTGCGCCTGCTCGCTCAGCCGTCGGTCGGCTCGTCCGCGGGCTTCTCGGACGGCTTCTCGGGGGATTTTTCGGGGGACTTTTCGGGGGACTTTTCGGAGGGCTTGTCCGGCTTCGGCTCGCCCTTGCCGGTCGCGTCGCCGCCGGTCGCATCGCCGCCGGTCGCATCGCCGCCGGTCGCATCGCGCGGGGCGTTGGCCGCGTCGTGGTTGCGGCGACGCTTCTCGGTGCGCTCCGCGCGCTCGGCCTCGCGGCGGGCCCGACGCTCGCGCAGGACGGCTTCCCACTCCTCGACCTTGGGCATCTCGGCGTCGAAGATCCACGGCTCGAATTTCGCGCGCACGTCCGCGCCGGCTTCGGCCTCGACATGGGCGAGGAACTGCTCGAGGGTCGCGTTGCCGTGCAGGTGGTCGGCGACCCACTTGCGCATCAGCGCGAGGAAGCGCTCGTCACCGACGCTCTCGCGCACCATGTGCAGGGCGATCGGGCCGCGCACGTAGACGTTGGCGCCGAACATCTCCTCGACCGTCACGCGACCGGGCGCCGAGGCCTTCATCATGCGCGCCATGCCGTAGTTCGAGCGCACCTTGTCGAGGAACTTCTCCCGGCCCGCGTGGGACTCGTAGTACATCCACGCGGCGTACTCGGCGATGCCCTCGTTGATCCAGATGTCGTTCCAGTCCTCGACGCACACCGCGTTGCCGAACCACTGGTGCGCGAGCTCGTGGGCGATGATGTCCTCGGAGCCCGTGCCCGCGCCGTAGACCGGCTTGGTCTGCGTCTCGAGCGCGCCGGGAATGCGCGCGTTGGTGAGGATGTTGCCGGAGATCTCGAACGGATAGGGCCCGAAGGCCTGCGAGAAGAACGCGAGCACTTCGTCGGTCTTTTGAAACGCCTTGCGCGAGCTCTCCTTCGACTTGCGCGTGAACCAGTTGGTGATCTCGAGCCCCTCGGCGGTGTGGTAGGTCTCCGCGTCGAGCTCGGCGATCGCGACCGTCGCGAGGTAGGTCGCCATCGGGTCGCGCGCTCTCCACACGAACGTGCGCGCGGATTCTTCCTCGATCGTCTCGACCAGCACGCCGTTGGCGACCGCATCGAGGGGCTTGGGCACGCGCAGCGAGATGCGGAAGAGCGCCTTGTCCTTGGGGTGGTCGTTGCACGGGAACCACGTCATCGCGCCCGCGGGCTGACTGAAGACGTAGGCCTCGCCGTCGCGCACCGTCCAGCCCATCGCGAACATCGGCATCGACGGATCGCGCACGCCCTCGGGCTTGCCGTTGTAGGTGACCGTGCAGTCGAAGGGTCGGCCGAGCGCGAGCGGCGTGGGCGGCGTGACGATCAGCTCGTCGCCTTCGCGCGCGAAGCTCGCCTGGGCGCCGTCGACCGTGATCGCATCGACCGTCATGCCGTGGAAGTCGAGGTTGAAGCGCGAGAGGTGCGAGGTCGCGGTCGCGCGGATGCGGGTCGTGCCGCGCAGCGGACCGGCCGCGGCGTCGAGGTCGAGCGCGATGTCGTAGCTCTCGACGTCGTAGCCGCCGTTGCCCTGCTTGGGAATCAGCGAGTCGCCGATGCCCGCGGCGCCGGGAGTCGCGCCCGTGGCGTCCGTCGCCGCAGCGCCAACCGACTCCGTGCTCGCGACCGGCGCGACCTCGACGCGCGTCGTCTCGACGGCGGTCGACTCGATGGCGGTCAACTCGACGGCGGTCGACTCGATGGCCGTCGACTGCGCCGCGGAGGTCGGAACCGGAGCCGAATGCCGCTGCTCGCTGGCGCAGGCGGCGAGTAGCAACAGGGAGCTGGTGAGACAGATGGGGGAGGTGCGGCTCATGGACAAGTCCTCGAAGGGGCGCGAGAAGCTACAAACTGCGCCGCTCCCGAAGCGACGCTCGACGCACGTTACCGCCGTCCAAACCTCTCTCTTGCAGTGCTGGGTTGCCTCACCGCGCCAACGGCAAGCCGCACGGGGACCCCGCGGCGCGCCGAGAAGGCCCTCGTCGCCGTCGCGGCGGAGGCCTTCCCGCACGGCACGAACGACACTGAGGTGCCATGCCTGCGGCTGGACGAGGCCCGAGAGCGAGTTCGCGAGTCCGGGCCGGTGCGCTCGAGAGCGGTCGGGCATGGCATGGGGACCGCTGCGGTCCCATGATGAGGGCTCGAACCATGGTCCGGCTCACACGCATCTACACCAAGACGGGCGATGACGGCACGACGGCGCTCGGCGACGGCAGTCGGCTCGTCAAGCATCACCTGCGCATTCAGGCCTACGGGACGATCGACGAACTCTCCAGCGTGATCGGACTCGCGCTCGTGCAGGGCGGAGTGGGGGAGTCGCTCGCGCTCGTGCTGCGGCGCGTGCAGAACGAGCTCTTCGACGTCGGCGCCGACCTGTGCGTGCCCGGAGCGGCCGGTGACAAGTTGCGTCTCACGCCGACCTACACCGAACGGCTCGAGCGCGACCTCGATGCGGTCAACGACCAGCTCGCGCCGTTGGCGTCGTTCGTGCTGCCCGGCGGCACGCCCGCGGCCGCGTGGCTGCACGTCGCCCGCACGGTGTGCCGCCGCGCCGAGCGCAACATCAGCGAACTCGCGGCGCTCCCCGACGAGATCGAGCGCGTCAATCCCGAGGTCCTGCGCTACGTCAACCGGCTCTCCGACCTGTTGTTCGTGTTCGCGCGCGCGGCCAACGACGGCGGCGCACGCGACGTGCTGTGGCAGCCGGGCGGGACGCGCTAACTCCCCCGAGCCCTGCGCGCTAGCTCGCGCGAGCCCTCAGGGCTGCCAGGTGAGCTCGATGCCCTCCGACAGCGAGGTGGTTTTGCAGGCCGGTGGGTCGCGGAACCAGCCTTGCACCCAAGCCTTGGCGCCCGCACTCCACGGACTCCCGGCGGCGCCGGGGTGGGTCGCGCACCAGATGCCGAAATCGAGCGCGAGCGAGCCGTTGCAAGCGCCGTCGGTGCCGCCGGAGTCGAACGCCGAAGTGCGCTGAGTCGGCGGCTTCACGCACAGAACGTTGCTGCTCGCCGAGCACCACGGCGAAATCGTCCGCCCCTGCGTGCCGTAGAAGAACAGCCCGGTCCTGCCGCCCTCGACGTGCGCGAGCGAGAGCAGGCAACTCGCGCTGTTCGACAGGCTCGGCTGTCCGCTGGCCGAGATCGTGGCGTAGCAGCCATTCGTCGTGCCCGGAGGCTGCGGAGCGCAGAACGTCGTCGGCGTGGCGGAGTTCGAGAAGCACAGCGACCAGTCGGCGAAGTTGCCGCTATCGGAGGGCACCCACCAGTCGTACGCGCGCAGGATCCACGTGCCGCTCGCGAGCGGGATCTGTGACAGCGGCACGTTCACGATTCCGTGCGTGCCCGAGGGCCAGTTGCCGAAGGTCTGAGCGTAGGTCCCTTCCGGCAGAATCGCGGGACCGCAGCCAACGCTCTGCGCGAGCGCGCCGCAGGGATCGACGCCGGAGAGCGGATCGACGAAGGTGTAGGTGCCGTTGAAGTCGTCGGCGCAGCCGCCGCCGGGCAGGCCGTCGTTGGTCTGCACGAGGTTGTAGCGCACGCCGCTCGGGGCCTCGAGCACGAGCTGCACGTCGCCGATCCAGGAGTGCGCGAGCGAGCGCACGCGCACCGCGGCGAGCTGCGTCGCGCCCGCGGGCACGCTGAGCGCGAGCGGCGAGGCGAACGGAGCGCTCGGCAGCGTCGACGGCCAACTGCCGCTCGTGCCGCCGGCGGGGAACGAGCCGCCGCTCGCGCTCGGCCCACACTGCGGGGCGTTCTGCGGAGGCGGCGGCAGCGGCGACGGCGCGCCGAAGCACAACTCCCACCTGACCAGCGCGCCGTTGTCCGCGCTCGCGAACCAGTCGTGGATCACGAGCGACCAGTTGCCTGCCGTGACGGGGATCTGCTCCAGCGGAGTGTTGGCGATCCCCGCCGCACCGCTCGGCCACGCGCCGAACGACTGCCGATAGGTGCCGGGCGCAAGTTGATTGGTCGTGCACGTGAGCGGGGGAACGCCGTTGCAGCCAGAATTCGCGACGGGATCGACGAACTCGTAGCTGCCGAAGAAGTCCGCGCCGCAGGCTCCGACCGCGGCGCCATCGTTCCACTGCAGCACGTTGTGGGCGACGCCGAGAGGGCTGATGAGCACGAGCTGCACGTCCGACGCGAACGTGTGCTTGAGCGCGATGCGCACCGAACGCACCACGCTGCCCGCGGCGGGGGCGCTCACCGCCTGCGTCGACACGAGCGAGCCGCCCGGCAGGACGAGCGGCCAGATGCCATCGCTCGCTCCCGTTCCGGGGACGAACCCGCCCGGTCCGTTGGTCGCGCACTGAGTCGTTGCCTGCGGAGTCGCGGGCGCGAGTGCGCACACCAAAGCGAGCGAGGCGACGACGGGGAGCATGGCGTACGGTCGCGGCGCGGAGCGCACCGCACGGTCTCTCTCTCCAACCTAACCGCAGGGGCTGCCTTGGGAAGCCCCCGCGAGCCTCACGCCCCGCCGCCGACCCGCAGGAGCGCCAGCGCCCGGCAAATTCCTGCTGCCGGACCGCGAGCGCCCGATACCGCGTGCGTCGACCGAGCGAGCGCCCCGCCGCGCGGCGCGAGCGCCGCGGCGGCAACTCGACGCCATGCCGCGCGCCTGCGACACTCCTGCGCCGTCATGGCTCGCCGTCTCCGTGCATCCGCGCTGCTCGCGTCGTCCCTGCTCCTCGCGGCGGCGGCGTGCTCCGAACAGGACGCGCCGCAGCCCGCCGTGGTCCGCGACGCGAGCTTCGGCACGGCGCGCGGCTTCAACGTGCTCGTGGTCACGTTCGACACCGTGCGCGCCGACGCCATCGGCTGCTACGGCGACCCGCGCGCGCTCACGCCCAACGTCGATCGCCTCGCGAGCCGCGGCGTGCGCTTCGCGCGCGCCATCGCGCCCGCGCCGACGACGCTGCCATCGCACTCCACGCTCTTCACGGGTCTCGATCCGCTTTCGCACGGCGTGCACAACAACGGCACGTTCCGGCTGGCCGATGAGCGCACGACCCTCGCCGAGCTACTCGGTGCGCAGGGCTACCGGACAGGGGCCGTCGTCGGCGCGTTCGTGCTCGAGGCGCGCTACGGGCTCGCGCAAGGCTTCGAGGACTACGAGGACGAGCTGCACGAGGACGGCGCGTCCAAGGGCGCGGCGCACTTCGTCGAGCGCGACGCGCGCACGGTCACCGATCGCGCCGTGGCGTGGCTCGCGCGCGGCGAGCGGCGACCGTTCTTCCTCTGGACGCATTACTTCGACGCGCACCTGCCGTACGCGGCACCCGAGGAATTCCTGCGCGGAACGCCGCGCCGCAATGTCAACGGCCCCTGGGATGCGGAGGCCAACCGGCGCGAATACCTCGCTGAAGTCACCTACGCGGATCGCGAGCTCGGTCGGCTGCTCGACGCGCTGGGCGAGGAGACACTCGCGCGCACGTTGGTCGTGTTCACCGCGGATCACGGCGAGGGCTTGGGCGAGCACGGCGAGTACACGCACAGTCGGCTCATCTACGAGGGCTCGCTGCGCGTGCCGCTCATCCTCTCCAATGCCGCGCTCTTTCCGCAGCCGCGAGTGGTCCAAGATCGCATCGCGGGGCTCGTCGACGTCGTGCCCACGGTGCTCGGACTGCTCGGCACGGATCCGCCCTCGGGGCTCGACGGCATCGGATTGCTCGCGCCCAACGCGGATCCGGCGCGCGCGATCTACAGCGAGAGCCTCGTCACGCTCTTCAATCACGGCTGGGCCCCGCTCTACGGCCTGACTCGCCTCGGCGACAAGTTCATTCTCGCGCCGCGGCCGGAGTATTACGACCTGCGCGCGGACGGTGGCGAGCGTCGCAACCTGTTCGCAACCACGGTGCCACAGGCGCAGCAGCTCTCGCGCGCGCTGCGAGAACGGATTGCGCGCGTGCAGCCGCTCGGTCGCGCGTCGGAGGCTCCGCTGTCGGCGGACGACGAGCGTTGGCTCGCGCAGTTGGGCTACTCGCGCTCGAGCGTGCCGCTCGACGCTGGCAAGCTCGATCCCAAGGACATGATCGTCACGTGGGCGATCCTCACCAATGCCAGCCGCATGGTCGAGCGCGGCGAGTTCGATGCGGCGCTCGCGGAAGTCGACTCCGTGCTGGCGCGCAACCCGAGCGACCCGTTCGGATGGGAAGTCGCGTACACGGTGCACGAGGCACGCAGGGACTGGGGCAAGGCCGAGGAGTGCCTGCTCAAGCTGCTCGAACTCAATCCGAGCGCGGAGGCGTTCGTGCGCCTCGCTTCGGTGATGATCGAGCAAGGGCGGCTCGAGGAGTGTCTGGCGTTGCTCGAGCGGGCCGCGCAGGGGCTGCCGGACAACGGCGAGGTGTGCATGACGCGCGGCGAGTGCTTGTACCGGCTCGAGCGCTGGTCCGAAGCCCGCTCGCAGTTCGAGCGCGCGGCGCAGATCGACCCCGTGCGCGCCGGCGGGCGTGCGCGTGCCACGCTCGAGAAGCTCGACCGCGAGGGTCGTTGAACGCGCGATGGAAAGCGGTTGCGGCGCGGCCTACGCTCCGCGCGTGGAATCCGACCAACGCGACTTCTATCGCATCGAGTATCCCCAGACCGCGCGGCCGCGGTTGACCGTGGGGCCGGTCGTGTTGGAAGTCCTGAATCTCTCCGAGTCGGGTGTACGCTTCCTGCTCGCGGAAGGCATGGAGCTGATCCCTGGAGCGCCCGTCGAGGGCGAGCTGCGCTTTCAGGACGGACAGAAGTTCGCCGTCGCCGGTCGCGTACACAGCGTGCAGGCGCAGGCGCGTGTAGCGGCGCTCCAGTTCACAACCGGCGTGCCCGCGGCGAAGATCCTGCAAGAGCAGCAGATCTTGCGCCAGCGCTACGGCCGCTGAGGCTCGACCGAGCACGACAACGCGGCCCGCGCGAGGTTTGCCTCTCGCGCGGGCCGCGTCCGTGTCGGGGGCCGCAGCCCCGTCCGCTGTCAGCCAGTCCGCTGTCAGCCTGTCCGCCGTCAGGGCGTGCCCCAGAGTTGGACTTCGTCGAGGTCCGTCCACTCGTCGGAGGCGCTGGCCGCATTGCGGAAGCGGAACTTGAAGTTCGCCTTATTGGCCGCGGCGGCGGGCAGGACCACCGCTCGCGAGCCCCAAGTCGTGGAGTTGGTGCTCTCGACGAGCACCCAGGCCGTGCCGTTCCACCACTCGGCGTAGGAGAGTTCGCCGGTATCGAGGCCGAAGGTGCGACGCGTCCAGCGCAGCTCCACCGAGACGAAGCCCGCGGTGCTGCGCGCCTTCTCGATCCATGTGCTGCGAGCGAGTCGCGCGCCAAAGCTGCCGGCGAAGCGCGCCGAAGAGGTCACGGTCGCTCTGTTGTTCTGCACGACCCAGCCGCCGACGCTGAAGTTGCCCGACTCGAAACCATCCGAGAAGAGCAGCAGTGGCGTGTTCGGGGCATACGGCGTGGCCGAAGCCTGATTCGAGTTGCCGGAGATGTTGCCGGTCGTGTCCTGAGCGCGCACCACAAAGTGGTAGGTCGTGCCCGCGGTGAGGCCTGAGTTCACGAAGCTCGTCGTCGTCAGCAGCGCGGTCGTCACTTCGACATAGCCCGAGCCCGAAGTCGTCGAACGGTACACGCGGTAGCCCGCGAGATCCGGCACGCTCGAGGCGCCCCAGCTGAGCGAGACGCTGTTGGCGGCGGCCGTGGCGACGAGCGCGCTCGGGATCGGCGGCGGCGTCACATCCGGACCGCCCGTGCCCGGCGTGGCGGACAGCGCGAGGTACGAGTTGATGCGACCGTAGCCGAAGGTGTCGTCCACGCCCGCGGTGCCGAGGTCCTCGCAGGAGGAGCGCAGGATCGACTCGACCTGCGCGGGGGTCAGCGTGGGGTTGCGCGACCAGATCAGGCCGCACAGGCCAGCGGTGATCGGGCAGGCGAAGCTGGTGCCGCTGACCGAGGCGTAGCTCGTGTCGCCGCTGTTGCTCGTGGTGTAGATGCTCACACCCGGCGCCACCAGATCGACGAGCGAGCCGTAGTTGGAAAACGACGCCTTGGCGTCGTTCTGGTCGCTAGCGCCCACGACGATCACATCGTCGTTGCGGTTGCCGCTCAGCACCACGTTGCTGTTGCCTGCGGCCCACACGAGCAGCGCATTGCGGGAACGCACGTAGGTGCCCGTCGTGAACACGCTCGAGCTGTTGACGCCCGAGTAGCTCACGCTCGCGACGCGGTCGCCGGCGTCCGCAGCCACGCGCGCTGCCGTGGTGAGTTTCGAGAGCGAGGCGCTGCCCGTCGAGCTGTCGGTCACACGCATCATGCGGTGTCCGAGATTCCAGCCCACGCCCGAGATGCCGATCGAGTTGTTGCCGTTGCCCGCCGCAGAGCCCGTGCAGTTCGTGCCGTGGCCGTTGACGTCGCTGATCGCGCCCCCCTGATTCTCCCACAGCGCCGCCGTCACGTTGTAGCCCGTTCGACGGTGCAACTGTAGGTCTGCGTGCGACGTGCGAACGCCCGTGTCACAGATCGCGACGACGACCGTCGGCGAGCCGGTCTCGATGTTCCAAGCGCTGCACGACTCCATGCGGTTGGTGTTGTGGTGCCACTGCGTGGCGAACCCCGAGTCGTTCGGGCACGCGATCGGGTAGACGGTCCAATCGGGGTGCACGTACTGGAAGGCGCCGGTCGCCATGAGCCGTTGGGAGAGCGAGTTCTCGTTGTCTCCCGCGGGGACCTCGACGAGGTACTCGTCGACCTCGGGGAAGTAGTTCCGCACGCGCAGTCCGGCGAGGGTGCGCAGCGCGACCTCCGTCAGGCGGCGCTGAGCGAAGCGATCGAGCCCGCGGCCGGAGGCCTCTTCGGGCTGGAGGGGGCGGGCGATCATCACGCCGCTGAATTCCATCTCGCCGGGGACCTCGACGAACTCCTGCGCGAAAGCAGGCGCGACGAGGACGGGACCGGAGAGGAGGAACGCGGCTAGCACAGTGTCGGGTAGCTTCATCCGTACGCTTCCAAGGCTGGGGAGAGGTGCCGCATCCGACGCTCACCGACCCCGCTGCATGCAGGCAGGGGAGGCGCCGGTGCGCGCTGGAGCGGTCCTGAGAGAGGGGATGTGGTCACTTGGGACGGAATCTCGGGGCGCAGGGTTCCGTCGTTCCGCCTGCGAAACTGCCTCCGAGAGCGCCTTGGAACGGGCCTGCGAGGGAGGCGCTATGGCCGCCTGAGCGAAGCGCCGATGTCGAACGTAAGTTGCTATCAGGAAAAGACTTGCAAGCAAGTCGCAATGCTGCTGCGGCGCGGGGCACAGCGCGTTCAACGGGCGAGCAGTTCGCGCAGGGTGCGCGAGAGGTCGGCGGGCGTGAAGGGTTTGGGGAGGAAGCGCTGGTGCGGCGGCAACTCGCCCCGGCGCAGGCGCGCGTTGTCGGTGTGTCCGCTGATGAACAGGGTCGGCAGGGTGCCGTGGCGCGCTTCGACACGCTCGGAGAGCTCGGGTCCGGAGAGGCCGGGCATGAGGACGTCGGTGAGCAGGAGCTCGAAGCGCTCGCCGGCCTCGAGCAGGGCCAGCGCTTCCTCGGCGTTCGCGGCCGTGGAGACGGCGTAGCCATCCCGGCGCAACAGCGCCTCGAGCAGCTTGCGCACTTGCAGTTCGTCGTCGACGAGCAGGACGCGCGCTCCCTCGACGCGCCGCTCGACGGTCGCGACAGAGGGGGTTGGAGCGGCCCTTGCCAAGTGGGGAATGCGGATGCGGAAGGTGGTTCCGAGGCCGAGCTGGCTCTCGACGGCGATCGTGCCGCCGAGCTGCTGCACCAGTCCGTACACGGTCGAGAGTCCCAAGCCCACGCCCTTCCCGACTTCCTTCGTCGTGAAGAACGGCTCGAAGATGTTGGCCTTCGTGCGCTCATCCATCCCGATGCCGGTATCGGTGACCGCGATCTCGACCACTTCCCGCGGCGCTTCTCCGGCGGGAATCGCCGCCATCATGGGCCGAACCGCGATCGACAAATGGCCCCCGTTGGGCATGGCGTCGCGCGCGTTGAGCACGAGGTTCATCAGCACCTGCTTGAGGCTGCTCGAGTCCGCGTGCACGGTCGCAAGGGCCGGATCGAGCGCCACTTCGAGCTGCACGCGCTGGCCCAACAGCGGCGTCACGAGCTTCTCCACGTCGCGCAACTCGCGCCGCAGGTCGAGCGGCTCGAGCTTGAGCGGGTTCTGGCGGCTCATGGTCAACAGGCCGTGGGTCAGCGAGGCCGCGTGCCCCGTCGCAGCGCAGATCTGCTCGACCCAGCCGTGCACCGGGTCGGTCGCGTCCAGTCGCGTCAGCGAGAGCTCCGCGTAACCCTGAATCGCCATCAGGATGTTGTTGAAGTTGTGAGCCATGCCGCCCGCGAAGCGGCCGACGAGCTCCATCTTCTGGATCTGCTGCAGCTGCGCCTGAAGCTGCGTTTGCGCGGCGATCTTCTCGCGCAGGCTGCTGGCCAGCGAACGCATGTCGGCGAGCGAGGTTTCCTGCGCTTGCAGCAGCACCAACAAGTCACCGCGCGTGTCGTGCGGCGGAAAGTCGCGCAACTCGAGTCCGAGGGCCGAGAGTGCGCCGAGATTCGTGAGCCACGGGCCGCCGACGAAGTGCAGCGCGCCGTCCTCGCCGAGGAACTGGCCGCGCAACTCGAAGCCGGGATGCCCGACGAGCTTGAGCAGCACGCCTTCGCCGAGCGCCGTCCGCAGCTGCGCGAACTCTCGGATGCCGAGCGGCCGCAGCGCCACGAACAGCGCGTCGAAGCTCGCGCCGAGGGCGACTTGCGGCGCGAAGCTGGCCCAGCGCTCGCCCGCGGCCACCAAGCGGCCGCCCGCGTCGACGGAAAAACCGAACGGGAACAGGCGCCGCAGCAGCGCGGATTCGACCTGCCATGACGGCGACAGGCGCGCCTGAGGCTCGCTCATGCGCCGACGCGCGCTCGCCAACGAAGGTGGAACACATCGTGGGGCCTCGGCGCCGCGGTGCGTTCGTGGCGAATGTCGATCTCGACCTCGAAGCGCTCCCCGAGCGCCTCGAGGATGCCGACCACGAGTGGAGCAAGGCCCGGGCGCTCCGTGTGGTAGTGCAGCACGATCGACTCCGGCGTCTCGTCCGTGACCGCGAAGCTCGGCGGCCGCAGGTGGTTCATCGACATCTGCACGCGCGTGTGCAGCGCGTCGAGGTTCTTCAGGAACTCGGGCAACGAGCGGCCGGAGCTGCGCAGCAGCTCGCCGTAGCCCAGCTCCGCCGTGTACGTCATCCAGAAGCGCCCGAACTCCTTCAGGATGTCCTCGGTGCTCACGCCCAACTCCTTGGTGGCCGAGCCGACGAGCGCGTAGGTGGTCTCGTCCGGGTAGTTCTCCATCGAGACGAAGGGCTCGTCGGGGAAGTTGGCTCCCTCGCGGATCTTGTGCCACATCGCGTCACCAAAACGCTGCCGTACCAGTCCCTCGACTGCCTTGTTGATCAGTCCGTACATCGTGTGGGCCTCGTCTCCTCTTGGCGCGGCGAAATCGCCGCGTCGCGGGAAGGCCTAGCCTACCAACGCCCGCCGTCCTGTCACCCCAAGCCTCGGGATCGCCGTCGTAGCAGGACTCACTCGTCCGATCGCGGCGCGCGCCGCCAGTCCGATCTCGGTCGGGCACGCTCGCGCGGCGTCTCGCCCCGCCGAGACGCGCGACCCACTCGCAAGACGCGCTGCCGCGGCGGGTTCAGGTGCGCTGGGTTTCAACCTTGGGAGCCGCGCGAGGCTCGTCGGCGTCGCGAGGCACGCGAATGCGATCGATCAGGCCTTGCACCTGTGCATTCGGCGGCGGCGTGAAGCGTGCCACTACGAGCGCGACGAGGAAGTTGAGCGCCATGCCGAGCGTGCCGATGCCCTCGGGCGAGATGCCCCACAGCCAGTGCTGCGCGTCGTTCGACTCGGGCGCGAGGAACTTGAAGTGGACGATGTAGGCCGACGTGAACGCGAGGCCGGCGAGCATGCCGCACACGGCTCCGCTCGCATTCATGCGGCGCGAGAAGATGCCGAGCACGAGCGCGGGGAAGAACGTCGAGGCCGCGAGGCCGAAGGCGAACGCGACCACTTCGGCGACGTAGCCCGGCGGGTGGATTCCGACGTAGCCCGCCGCGACCACGGCCACGGCCGCGGAGATGCGCGCGGCGAGCAACTCGCCGCGCTCGCTGATTCGCGGGCACAGCGCGCGCTTCAGCAGATCGTGGCTGATCGCGGAGGAAACGACCAGCAGGAGCCCCGCCGCCGTCGAGAGCGCCGCCGCCAATCCGCCCGCGGCGACCAGGCCCACGACCCAGTCCGGCAAGCCCGCGATCTCGGGGTTGGCGAGCACCATGATGTCCTTGTCGATGGAGAGCTCGTTGGTCGCCGCGTCCGCGACGTAGCGCACGCGTCCGTCGCCATCCTTGTCGTCGAATACGATCAGGCCCGTCTGCTCCCACTTGCCGACCCACTCCGGCAGCCCGGCGTGCTCCTTGCCCGAGACGGTCTGGATCAGGTTCGTGCGCGCGAACGCGGCCACGGCGGGAGCGGTCGTGTAGAGCAGCGCGATGAAGAGCAGCGCCCAACCGGCCGACCAGCGCGCGTCGCGCACCTTGGGCACCGTGTAGAAGCGCACGATGATGTGCGGCAGCCCCGCGGTGCCGACCATCAGCGCCGCGGTGATGAAGAACACGTCGACCATCGATTTCGCGCCGTCCGTGTAGGGCGCGAAGCCGAGCTCCGCGTGCAGGCCGTCGAGGCGCTCGAGCAACGGCTGGCCCGTCGCGAGCTCCGCGGCTCCGAAGCCGAGCTGCGGCACGGGATTTCCGGTCATTTGGAGCGAGATGAAGATCGCCGGTACGAGATACGCGAAGATCAGCACGCAGTACTGCGCCACTTGCGTGTACGTGATGCCCTTCATGCCGCCGAGCACGGCGTAGAAGAGCACCAGCCCCATGCCGATCACGACGCCGGTGTCGACCGACACTTCGAGGAAGCGCGAGAACACGACGCCGACGCCGCGCATCTGCCCGGCCACGTAGGTGAACGAGACGAACAGCGCGCACACGACCGCGACGATGCGCGCCCACTGCGACGCGTAGCGATCGCCGACGAAGTCGGGCACGGTGAACTTGCCGAATTTGCGCAGGTAGGGCGCGAGCAGCAGGGCGAGCAGAACGTAGCCGCCCGTCCAGCCCATCAGGTACACGGAACCGTCGTAGCCCGTGAACGAGATGATGCCCGCCATGGAGAGGAACGACGCCGCGCTCATCCAGTCCGCGGCGGTCGCGAGCCCGTTGGCGACGCTCGACACTCCGCCGCCGGCGACGTAGAACTCGCCGGTCGACTTCGCGCGCGAGCGCAGGGCGATGGCGATGTAGAGCGCGAAGGACGCGCCGACGATCACGAAGGTCCACGCCTGCACGCTCATGGCGCGTTCTCCTCGTCGCGCTGATCGCGCTCGTCGAGCCCTTCCTCGCGCTCGATGCGGTCCATGCGCCGCGCGTACACGAAAATCAGCGCGACAAAGGCGAGTATCGAGCCCTGTTGCGCCATCCAGAAGCCGAGCCGAAAGCCCGTCCCTGGAATGCGCGTGCCGTTGAGCCACGGTACGAGCAGGATCGCGGCGCCGTAGGACACGGCGAACCACACGCTGAGGAGCACAGAGACCAGACGCACGTTGCGCAGCCAGTAGCGCGTCTCACGCGAGGGCGGGTGGGAGTTCATGGGGGGTAGGCTCCGTGCCACGGAGGATACGCGCGCCGCGGTGCCATGACCCGCATCGTCTCGTTGGATTCAGCTCGCTTTCCGCCGAGCGGACGTGAGAAGTCGCGCGACCGTCCTCGACTGGAGCGACTGCGAGCGACTCGTCTGGATCCGTCCAGACGCGCTGCCCGCGCGAACAACTCGTTCGGCGCGTGCGGAGCGCCAAGCGATCGTGTGCGAGCGTCCAATGAGCCATGGCGCGCCCGCTTCGCTTCTGGGCGTCGACCTGCAAGTCGGCCGCCGCGCAGGCGGGGCTTGCGTGAAAGCCTCCGCCAAGGTGAGCTATCGTTTCGCGGCATGGAACGAACTCGCCGTGGGTCGAAGCGCGAGACGCTTCTGCTGGCATCTCTCGCGCTCTTCACGGGCTTCTTCGTGGCCGCGAACTTCTTGGGCAACAAGCTGTGGGAGTTCACGCTGTTC
>VGZD01000078.1 GCA_016872715.1 Planctomycetota bacterium | reverse complement strand
GCTCGCCCCGTGGCTGCGCAGCGCGGCCTCGATCGAGCGCGCGTCGGCCGCGGCGAGGTCGAGGCCCGTGGCCCGCGAGAGCGACACCGCGCGCTCCCACCCCGCCGCCGCGGCCCTGCGCAGCACCACCGCCCCCAGAAACCCTGAGCCACCGAGCACGACCAGCGAACGGGTACGATCCTCCACGCCGCCATCTTCCCTCCCCTCGCCCATGGCATCCAGCGCCCCTTCGCCGTTCCGTCGCGCGCTCGTGGTCGCGAACCCGGTCGCGGGTCGCGGGCGCGGGGAGCGGGCGGGACGTGAGCTGCACGAAGGGCTTGCGCGCCTTGGGATCGAGAGCGCCCTGCACCTGACCCGGCACCGCGGCGATGCGCTCGCGACGGTGCGCGCGCGGCGCGCGGAGCTCGATCTGGTCGCCTCCGTCGGCGGCGACGGGACGCTGCGCGAGGTGTTCGAGGGGCTCGGAGAAAGCGGGCTGCCCGTGGCGGTGTTGCCGCTGGGAACGGCGAACGTGCTGTCGATCGACCTCGGATTGCCGCGCGAACCGGCGGGCACGCTCGAGCTGGTGAAGGCAGCCAAGAGCACTTGCATCGACGTCGCCGACGTCAACGGGCGACTCTCGTTCCTCGTCACCGGCGTCGGTTTCGACGCGCTCGTGGTCCACGAAGTCGAGCGCCGTCGCAGGGGACCGATCACCAAGCTCGCCTACCTGCCGGCCGCCTTGAGCGCGCTGCGGCGCTGGAAGCCCGCGCAACTCGTGGTCGAGCTCGACGGCCAACGCGTCGAGGGGCCAGTCGAAAGCCTGTGGGCGAGCAACATCATCCACTACGGCGGCGTGCTGCGGCTCTCCCCCACCCGCGTGCTCGACGACGGACAGTTCGATGTCTACCTGTTCCGCGACGGCGGTCTGCGGGGGCTCGCCGCGGTCGGGGTGCGCGGGCTGTTCGGCCGCCTGCCCGGGGGAAGCTGCGAATTGCGCCGGGCGCGCCAACTGCGCGTCACGTCGAGCGCTCAGGTTCCCTACCATGTGGACGGCGACACCGGCGGCCACACGCCAGTCGAGCTCGCAGTGAGCGCCACCGGCCGCCGCATCCTCATCCCCCACCGATGACCGCACCGTCCCGCCCCAAGGTCCGCGTCGGCGAGCTCGAGCTCGGCGGCGGCGAGCTGTTCCTCCTCGCCGGCCCGTGCGTGCTCGAGACGCCCGAGCTCGCCCACCAGATCGCCGGGACGCTGGTCGAGGTCGCGCGCGAGCGCGGCGTCCCGCTCGTCTTCAAAGCGAGCTTCGACAAGGCCAACCGCTCGAGCGCGGCCGCGACGCGCGGGCCGGGGATCGCGGGCGGCCTCGAGCTGCTCGCCGAGATCAAGCGCCGCTGGAACGTGCCCATCGTCACCGACGTGCACTTGCCCGAGCACTGCGCGCCGGCCGCGGAGGTCTGCGATCTGTTGCAGATCCCGGCCTTCCTGTGCCGCCAGACCGACCTGCTGCTCGCCGCCGCGCGCACGGGCAAGCCGCTCAACATCAAAAAGGGCCAGTTCCTCGCGCCCTGGGACATGAAAAACGTCGTCGCCAAGTGCGCGCAGGCGGGCCGTCCCAACGTGATGGTGTGCGAGCGCGGCACGAGCTTCGGCTACGGGCGCCTCGTCGTCGACATGACGGGTTTCGAGCACCTGCGCGCGACGGGCTCGCTCGTGGTGTTCGACGCGACGCACTCGGTGCAGGAGCCGGGCGCGCGGGGCGACTCGACCGGCGGCAACCGCGAGCACGTCCCCGCGCTCGCGCGCGCGGCGGTCGCGACCGGCAACGTCGACGGGCTCTTCTTCGAGGTCCACCCCGACCCGGACAAGGCCCCCTCCGACGGCCCCAACATGGTGCGCCTGCAGCAGTTCCACGCGATCCTCGACTCGGTGCTCGCCGTGCACCGCGCCGTGCGCGCCCGCTAGCGCGCGGAGAGCGCCCCAACTTGGCCGACTCGCGCACCGCGCTCGAGGTCACCGCCGCGGCCCTCGACCGCGACCTCGAGGGCTACACCGTGCTGCGCCAAGTCGGCCAAGGCGCGATGGGCATGGTGTTCGAGGCCGAGCAGCGCGGGCTCGGGCGGCGCGTGGCGCTCAAGGTGCTGCCGCCGCAGCTCGCGCTGCGCGAGCGCACCGTCAAGCGCTTCCTGCACGAGGCGCAGTCGATGGGCAGGCTCGCGCACCCCAACGTGGTCGACATCTACGAGGTCGGCTCGCGGCGCGGCTACCACTACTTCGCGATGAAATTCGCGGAGGGGCCGTCGCTCGATCGCGTGCTCGACGCCGGGGCGCTGCCGGTCGAGGACGTGGTCGCGATCGGCATCGACGTCGCCGGAGCGCTCGCGCACGCGCACGGGCGCGGAGTGCTGCACCGCGACGTGAAGCCCGGCAACTTGCTGCGCGATGGCGAGCGCGTGCTGCTGACGGACTTCGGCCTCGCGCGCCACACCGACTCCGAGGACGGCAGCGTCACCGAGTCCGGCGACCTCGTCGGCACGCCGCTCTACATGGCGCCCGAGCAAATCTCCGGCGAGTTCGGCCGCATCGACGCGCGCACGGACATCTGGGGGCTCGGCGCGACGCTGTACGAGCTGGTGTGCGACGCGCCGCCGTTCACCGGCGCCACGCCCTCGGCGATCCTGCACTCGATCCTGCAGCGCGAGCCCGCGCGGGTGCGCAAGCTGCGCCCCGGCGTGCCGCGCGACCTCGAGGCCGTGCTGCACCGCTGCCTCGAGAAGGACCCGAGCCAGCGCTACGCGACCGCGGCCGACCTGCGCGACGACTTGATCGCGGTGCGCGAGGGTCGGCACGTCACCGCGCGCTCGCCACGCTTCTTCGATCCCGCCCTGCGCTGGTGCCGCCGCCATCCGCTGCAGGCCGCGCTCGCCGCGGGCGCGCTGGCGATCACGCTCACGCTCGGCGGCGCGTTCCGCTGGGTGTGGCGGCAATGGAACGAGAGCAAGGTCGACGTGAGCGTCGCCGAGCAGCAAGCGGAGGACGCCGCGGCGCGGCAGGCGCAGGCCGAGGCGGCGCGCGACCGCGAGCGACGCGAACGCACCATCGCCGTGGCGCAGCGCGCGATCGCCGACGCGCGCCAGCTGTGGACCGAGGGGCAGGCACAGTCGGATCGCAAGAAGCAGCTCGAGGCGAGCCAGCGCATCCTCGACGTGCTGCGCACCTCGGCGCTCGACGAATTGCCGGAAATTCGCGCGGAGGCACTCGAGCTCGCGGCGACGCTCGCGCGCGCGCAGGGCGAAGGCGAGCGCGAGGTGCTCGCCGTGCTCGAACCGCTGTTCACGGCGCTCGAGCGCGGCTCGGCACTGCTCTACCGCGCGGCGGTGCTCTCGGGCCTCGGGCGCTACGAGGAAGCGCTCACGCTCCACGGCCTGCGCATCCTCGAGCGCCCGACCGACGCGCGCCCGCTGTACGACGCGGCGCGCATCGAACGTCGACTCGCGCTCGCGGCCCTCGATCGCGGCGATCTCGCGCGCGCCGAAAGTGCGTTGCGCGGCTCCGTGTCGCGTCTGGGATCCTGCATCGACCTCGCTGGCGAGAGCGAACTGTCGCTCGCGGCGCGCGTCGAACGCGCGCGCGGGCAGCTCGACCTGTGCGAAGCGGCCGCGGCGCGCGCGGAGCTCGAAGCGGTGCTCGCGCGCGAGCCCGGCTACGTCGACGCGCAGGCCACGCTGCTCGCCGTCGAGCGCCTCGAGCGCGAGCCGCGCCGCTTCGGAATGAACGCGTCTCCATCGTCCGCGCCGGTCACGCCGCCACCCGCGGCGCAGGGCCAAGACGCCCAGCTCGAGCCCGTGCTGCGCGCGCTCGAACAGCTGTTCCGCGGCACGAGCGCGCCCCGCCGCGCGCCATCCGACCTCTAGTCGAGCGCGAGCGCGCGACCGTCGAGATCGCTCGGCACGGGCAATCCGGCCAGCGTGAACAAGGTCGGCAGCGCGTCGATCGAGGATGCGGCGCGATAGTCGCGGCCCTTGACGACGCCGACGCCGAGGAAAGCGAGCGGGATGCGTCGGTCGTAGTCGTGCGGAGTGCCGTGGGTCGTCCCGTGGATCAAGCCAGCCAGCGCATAGCGCTTTTGGAGCGTGACCACGTCGCTCGTGCGCTCCTCGTCGAAGGAATTGGCCTCCATCGCGACGAGCCCGTTCGACGCGGGCGCGCCGTCGCGCGCGATCGCGCGCAGCTCGTCCCAGGTCAGCGCGTGCTCCATCCAGCCCGCGCCGAACCTGCGCAGCTCGCTCGCGTAGGCCTCGCGCACCTCGCGCGCATCGACCTTGCGCTCCGCGAGCGCACGCGCATCGAGCCGCAGGCCGCGGTAGTTGCCCGAGAGGAAGAAATCCGCGCCGAAACGCGCGGAAATCGCGTTGCGCGCGTCCTTCAGCGTGTCGGCGATCTCGCGACCGGTGATGCGGCGCGCTGGATAGCCCTGTGCGGCGAGTGTCTCGGGCAGCTCGAGCACGCCGTGGTCCGCCGACAGCGCCGCGACCCAGCGCCCCTTGCCCACGCGTTCGTCGAGCAGCGCGAAGAGCGCGCCGAGCTCGCGATCCGCGCGCAGCAACACGTCGGCGACTTCGACGCTGAGGGGTCCGTAGGCGTGCCCTACGACGTCGCACGCGGAGAGACTCACGCACAGCAGATCCGTCGCGTCGTCGCCGCCGAGCGCGAGCCGCACCAGTGCCTCGCGCGCGAGTTCGCACACCATCACGTCGCTCGCCGGACCCTCGTACGCCCACTGCGCCAGCGTCGCGAGTCCCTTGGAATCGAGCGCGCTCCCCCGCGGCGGCACCGCGTGCGGGAACGCGCGCTGCCCGGGGCGCCCCGCTTCGCCTTCGCGCTCATCGGGCGCGGTCCCGGAACGCGCGAAATCCTCGGGCAGCTCACCCTTCCAGCCCGCTGCGAACGGCAGGCGCTCCTGCCAGCTCGCATTGTGCTCGCGCACCCACGCGGGCAACTCGGTGCCATACCAGGTCGAGCTGCGAAAGCCGCCGCGCTGCTTGTCCCACCACAGCGCGAGGTCCGCGCGCCGACCGCTCATGCCGATCGCGGAGCGATCCTTGGAGCTGATCGCGACCGTGAGCGCGCCGGGCACCGCGGCCTCCAGATAGTCGGCCATGCCGTCGCAACGCAACTGGCGCGGCGACGAGGCCGTGGAGGACTGCACGCCCGAGTCGGTGACCTCGAAGCTCTGCGCGTCCGCGAAGCAGTACACCGAAGCGGGCTTGTCCCGCGCGAACCAGTCGTTGGAGATCACGCCGTTGTTGCGCGGCAGGCGGCCCGTGCCGATGGCCGCGTGTCCCGGGCCGGTTTCGGTGTCGCCGTGCAGCAGCGCCGCGCGCGCGAACACGCGGCCTTCGTGCACGAAACGGCCGAGCCCACCGGAGAGCCAAGGGGCGAGACGGTCGAGGGACTCGGGCACGAGCTGGTCCACGGAAATCACGACCACGAGCCGCGCGCGCGGCGCGCTCGCGTCGTGCGCCTGCGCGAGAGAAGGCCCGAGTGAGGCGAGCGCGAGAGGGGCGAGCAGGCCCGGCGCGAAACTCACGCCTCGAGCCCCAGCGACTTGAGCCGGTTGTAGAACGTGCGCCGCGGGATGCCGAGGATCTTGGCCGCCTCGCCGCGTCGGCCATCGGTGAGCTCGAGCGTGGCGCGGATCAGCTCCGCTTCGACGTCCTCGAGCTTGCGGCCCACGAGGCCGCGCACGCCGCCTTGCCCGGCGACGCGCGGCGCCTTCGAGAGGTGCGCGACGAGCTCGGGGCCGAGCAGGTCTCCGCCCAGAGCGTGCATGCGCGTGATCTCGTTCTGCAGCTCGCGCACGTTGCCCGGCCAATCGTGAGCGAGCAGTCGCTCGAGGCACTCGCGCGCGAGTTGCGGACGCGCGCGCCCAGAGGCCTTGTGCTCGGCGTGCAGGCGCTCGAGGAACGTCTCGACGAGCACGGAAATGTCCTCGCGCCGCTCGCGCAGCGGCGGCACTTCGACCTGCACGACCTTGAGGCGGTAGTAGAGGTCCTCGCGGAAGCGGCCCGCGCTGACTTCGCGGGCGAGGTCGCGGTGCGTCGCGCTGATCACGCGCACGTCGACGGAAATTTCCTCGTTGCCGCCGACGCGCCGCAGGCGGCGTTCCTGCAGCACGCGCAGCAGCTTCGCCTGCAGCGCGAGGCTCATCTCGCCGATCTCGTCGAGGAACAGCACTCCGCCCGCGCTCGACTCGATCAGGCCCGCGCGGTCGCGCACGGCTCCGGTGTACGCGCCCTTCACGGCGCCGAACAGCTCGCTCTCGAGCAGCCCTTCGGCGATCGCACCGCAATTGACGCCCGTGAATGGCTTCTCGCGTCGCGGGCCGTTCTCGTGCAACGCGCGCGCCACGAGTTCCTTGCCCGTGCCGCTCTCGCCGTAGAGCAACACCGGGAAGTCACCCTCGGTGATGCGATCGACCACCGTGAGCATGGCCGTGATCGCGCGGCCGCGACCGACGATGGCGGGGTACCTGTGGCGCAGCTCGAGCCCGCTTGGAACGAAACCCTCCGAGAGCGACTCGAGCGCCTTGGAGCGCTCCGCCAGCGCGCCCTTGAGCTCCTCGTTGCGCAGCTCGACGCTGCGCAGCATGCGCGTGTTCTCCTCGAGCAAGCGCACGCGCTCGAGGCTCAACGCCGCCTGGTCCGCGAAGGCCTCGAGCAGCTCCTGCGAGTGCTCGTCGAAGCGGCCCTGCGCGAAGCGATTGTCGACGTACAGGCAGCCGCGCACTTCCTCGCCCACGCGCATCGGCACGCACAACACGCTGCGCAGCTTGAGGTCCGCCACGGACTGCTTGGGGTTGAGCGTCTCGTCGTTGAGCGCGTCGTCGGAGCGGAACGCGACGCCGCTGTCGAGCACGCCGGTCGTGATCGACCGCGACAGCTTGCGCAGGGCCTTCTTCAGGTGCTCGCGATCGAGATTGCGCGCCGCCACGACCTCCCAGCCCGGACCGGCTTCGAGCCCCTCGACCGCGCGCCCCTCGACCGCGCCCCCCTCGACCCGCGCCGCGAGCGCGCTCGCCGTTCCCGCGCGCACGATCAAGAAGCCGCGCTCAGCGCCGGCGAGCTCGATCGCGGCGTCGAGCACGCGATCGGGCAACGCCTCGGGCTTCGCCGCGCGCGCCATCTCCTTGTTGAGCTCGAGGATGCGCAGCAGCGCCGAGCGGGTGATCTCCTCGTGCCCGTCGGGCGCGTTGCTCGAGCGCTTCAGGAATCGGAACACGAGTGCGGCCTTTCAGCGAGCAAGAGGATAGCCGCGCTCGAGCTCCTCGCGGGCCTGTTCGAGGGCGCGCAGGACCAACTCGAGGGCGTGGTGTTGCGTGCGGCCGAGCCCGCCCATGCGCTCGACCTCGCCGCGCAGATCGAACGTCCCCAGCCGCTCGCGCGCCGTGCCGTCGAGCGCCGCGGCCGTGAAGCTCGCGAGCGCGAGCGCCGCGCCGCAGCCTCGTCCGGCGTACCCACAGCGCACCCGCTCGCCCTCGGGCGCCAGCCACAGCTCGATGCGATCGCCGCAGGCCGCGTTCTCCCCGACCCCGCCGGTCGACACCAGGGGCCGCGGCGGACCGGGCGCGAGCGCCTTTCGATGGCTCAACAGGGGCTCGGGGAGGCCTGCCATTGGGGCCAAGATACCGCCTTTTCGAGCGTTCACAAGTCTTTGCAGGACATACCTTTAGGAGCGCTTTCCCGCTCCGCCACGCAGTTTTTCGCGCGGTCGAGTTGCCCACAATGCGATTTCGTAGTATAGTTGTGCGCTTCGAGGATCGAGCGACAAGGGCAAACCCGCGGCAACGTGGGGACGCAAAGCCACAGGGCCCACGGGGAAACCCGGGGGCAGCCTAGCTGCCGAACCGATGACTTGCGCGGGATCCAAAGAAGCGGCCGGGCATGCCCCGCGCCGCGTGCGACGCGTGGAGCGCGGTCCGATCCCATAGCGGACCGCTCTTCCGGGTCGACGGCTCCGCGCCTGCGTGCGCGCCGCCCGTCCATCCCGTCGGCGCGGCCGGGGTGTGCCCAGAACCCGAGACACCGCCGCCATGCAACCGCAGTCGAACCACCGCAGCGAACGCCGCCCGAGCACGCGCTCGCGCCGTCGCTGTCGGCCGCTGCGCTGCGCGGCGCGGGTGACGCGGGTCTTGGGATGCGGAACGTCGCGCGCGGGTGGGGACTCTGCGCGCGGACGTAGGGGGAGGAGCGGTGCGACGCTCGCGCTGTGGGGACGGCGCGGCTCGTGCCGTGGAGGAGGAGTTGGCGAAGCCGTGGAGCAGTGGGGACTCTCTCACGCGCTCGCCCGGCTCGCGCAGGGTGCGCGTCACGCGCGCACGGGACGGAACGCCGTGGGGACCGCCGCAGCTCGGCTGCGCCGGGGCGAACCGCCGATCCGCTGACCTTGTTGGCGGCTCGCGAGCCAAACGCGAAGGCATGGGGCCCGCGCTCCATGCCTTCGCTCTTGTCTGCGCACCTCCCGCGCGCGCCAGCGCGTCCGAAACTTCGCGCGAGGCGCGGCCGCGCGCCGCGCTCTCCCAAGGCAGGCCTCCCAGGCAGGCCTCTCAGGCAGGCCTCTCAGGCAGGCCCCCTCAGGCGTCCGCAGAGGCGCGCAGGCGTTCCTGCAGGCGCTCGAGCAGCTTCATGTGGATCTTGCACACGCGCGACTCGCTCAGGCCCTCGAGCTCGCCGATCTCGCGCAGCGACAGGTCTTCCCAGTATTTGAGGTAGACGATGCGCGCCTCCTGCGGTGAGAGCTTCTGCGCCACGAGCGCGAGCAGATCTTCGCGCGTCAAGCGCTCGCCGGGAGCCTCCGTGCACGGGTCGGGCATGATCTCCATGCCGCCGCCGCCATCGTCATCCTCGGGCGGCTGGATCGCCGCGGCAGGAGCCGCCGCCAGTCCGCGCAGGAAGCCGGTGGCGTACTCGAGCGGGTCCATGCCCAACTCGGAGGTGATCTCGGCTTCGGAGGGCTCGCGCGAGAGCCGCGCGCGCAGCCGCTCGACGACGCGCCGGTGGCGTTCGAGGCGCGCGCGCCAAGGCCGGGGGAGCCAATCTTGGGAACGCAGCTCGTCGAGCAGCGCGCCGCGCAAGCGCAGCTCGCAGTAGGACTCGAACGGCACGCCGCGCCGCGGATCGAAGCTCTCGACCGCCGCGATCAGGCCGACGTTGGCCGCCGTCAGCAGGTCGCCGGTGTCGATCGAGCGCGGCAAGCGCAGCGCAAAACGACGCACGAAATCCGCGACGAGGCCCTGATAGAGCTCCACCAGCGCGTTGCGCGTGTCCGCTCCGCGGCTGCGCGCGAAGCGCCGCCACAAGCGCGCGGTCGAGTCGCTCGAGCGCTCGCGGCGCGTCCGCTCGCGTCCGCCCGCGACCTCGGCCGCGCGCGCGCGCGCCGTCGGGCTCGCCGCGGGAACGAGCGTCAGAACGCGCGTTTTTCCGCTGCGAAGTGCGCGGTTCTTAGCCACGCGCTGGCCCTCGCCGCGGCGACGATCGAGCGCGAGCGCACGGCGCTCGAGCGGACTTGGCCCAGTCGGGGGAGCAGGTTCAGGTCGCACGTGCTGTGCGCGCTGCGAGGCAAGTCGCACCCCGAGCACGGGGGCGTCTCGCAGCGCGGACCCCATGTTGATCCACAATTCCGCGCTCCTGTTCAAGCCCCTAGTTGCGGCGCGGCGCGGGGAGCCGCGCGAGCACGGTGCGCTCGGCGCGCCGCATGCGCGCGCGATCGCGCGGCTCGCGATCGTCGTAACCGCACAGGTGCAGCGCGCCGTGCACGACGTACAGCAGGTGCTCGCGCACCACATCGAGCCCGCGTCGACGCGCGACGGCGCGCGCGCGCTCGGTGCTCACGTACAGCTCCCCCATCGGCCCGCCATCGCCAGCGCCGAGGTCGAAGCTGATCACATCGGTCGGCGTGGGGTCGGCGAGCCACTCCGCGTGCATCGCCGCGAGCGTTGGGTCGTCGACGAACACGATCGAGAGCCCCTCGCCGACGCGGCCGCCGTGCTCGAGCGCCAGCTCCGCGGCACGGCGGATGCGCGCGTCCGACAGCCCGCGCGGACGGCGCACTCTGGCGGTCCAAGCGATCGCGATGGCGCTCGCGCGGCGACTCACGCCCCGTGCTCGTGGCGCGAGGGCGCCTCGTAGGCGCGCACGATCTGCTCGACCAACGGGTGGCGGCAGATGTCCTCGGTCGTGAACTCGACCAGGCCGATGTCCTTGAAGCCCTGCAGGCGCGCGATGGCATCGACGAGGCCGCTTTTCTGGCCGCGCTCGAGGTCGGTCTGGCTGGGGTCGCCGGTGACGACCATGCGCGAGCCCTCGCCGAGTCGCGTGAGGAACATCTTCATCTGCGGCGCGGTCGTGTTCTGCGCCTCGTCGAGGATCACGAAGGCGTTGGCGAGCGTGCGGCCGCGCATGTACGCCAGCGGCGCCACCTCGATCACGCCCGCCTCCTCGAGCCGCATCACGTCCTCGAACTCCAGCAGGTCCCCGAGCGCGTCGTACACCGGACGCATGTAGGGGTTGAGCTTCGCGAGCAAATCGCCGGGCAAGAAGCCGAGCTTCTCGCCGGCCTCGACCACCGGGCGCGTGATCACGAGCTTGCGGCACTCGCCGGTGCGCAGCGCGCGCAGGGCGCAGGCGACCGCGAGGAAGGTCTTGCCGGTGCCGGCCGCGCCCAGGCCGAACGTCAGCGGCTTCTGCGCGATCAGCTCGACGTACTTGCGCTGGCGCGGCCCGCGCGGCTCGAACGGCCGCATGCGAAAACCGGTCGACGAAACCGGACGCGCGGAGCGCACGCCGACATTCGCCATGCGATCGGCCGCGGGCGCGCCGCCGTAGCGCGGTGCGCTCGGCGAGGGGCCGTGGCGCGGCGAGGGCGGCGGAGCCGACGGGAACGACGTGGGCGAGACGCCCGACGGCATCTCGGCGGCGCCCGAGCCGATCAGGATCGCCTCCGCGTCCTTGGGGTCGAGCTCGCGTCCCTTGCGCAGCTTGCCGAGCAAGTGCTCGATGCGCCGCCGCGCCTCGGAGGTGTGC
The DNA here is from genome assembly GCA_016872715.1 of Planctomycetota bacterium. Lineage (GTDB taxonomy): Bacteria > Planctomycetota > UBA1135 > UBA1135 > F1-120-MAGs118. The sequence goes on along the minus strand of VGZD01000078.1, from coordinate 7,456 downwards.
TCATCGCTGCCCTTGAGCCGCAGGTTCCCGTTGCGCGTGAAGATCTCGATGTCGAGCACCTGCCGCAGCAGCTTGGCGTGGCGGTCGTAGGGACCGAGGACGAGGATCGCCTCCTCGTGGGAACGCAGCGGAATGGTGACTTCGATCAAGGGTGCGCGTTCTTTCGGTGTGGGGTGCCGTTTCGAGGCCAAGGATCCACCGGCCGAGCGAGACGTGTCAAGGGGAACGGCCCGGCGTGTCCTACAGCCGGAGCAGGAAGGGCCACAGAACGAGCGCCACGGGCGTGGCGAGGAAGAAGCTGTCGACGAGATCGAGCATGCCGCCCGACGGCCCGAACCAGTGGCCGGAGTCCTTCACGCCCGCCTTGCGCTTGACCCAGCTCTCGAGCAGGTCGCTCGCCTGAGCCGCGATGCTCACGGCCGCCCCCGCGAGCAGGGCGCACGGCGCGCTGTCTCCGGGCAGCCAGCCGAGCTTCACGAACGCGAGCGTCGACACAGCGGCGACCACGAAGGAGCCCAGACAGCCCTCGGTGGTCTTGCCGGGACTGATCGTCTTGAAGGGGTGGTGTCGGCCGAGCGTGCTGCCGACGTAGTAGCCCGCGCTGTCGCCGAGCTTGCAGATCGCGATCAGCGCCACCAGCCCGAGGTGCGAGAAGCCGTACCAGACCCAGGCAAGGCCCAAGATCGACACGACGAGCAGCGGTCCTAGCAGCAGGACGGCGAGCGCCTCGCCGCGCCGCTCGGCGCCGATCACCAGCAGTCGCAGGACGAGAAACAGCGCCAGCGCCAGCACGGCGAAGTCGCCGGTCTCCGCCGCGAACACGTGCTCGAAGAAGACCGGTGCCGCGACCAGCGCGAGACCGGCGAGCCGCACGATCATCGAGCGCGTGCAGCAGGCCGCGTAGACCGCCAGGACGACGAGCCCGGAGGAGAGCAGCGCCTCCGGGAGCCACAGACAGCCGAAACCGAGGTCGTGGCAATGGTCGAGATCGACACCGCCCAGGCGCTCCCACAAGAGCATCAGCGCCACCAGACCACCGGCGGAGAGCGGCATCCACAGCCCGCGGCCGGCGAGCGAGCCCATGCGGTCGACTTCCCACACGCAGGCCGCGAGCGCGACGCCCGCGAGGGCGATCATCGGCAGCGGCGATTCAAACTTCGTCGCCAGCCACAGGATCGAGGCCAGCGCGAGCGCGATCGAGCTGCCGACCAGCGTGCGGCGCAGGAGCTTCCCGCGGCGCGCGGCGGCGTCCTGCACGCTCACGCCTTGGCCTCGCCCGGCACGGGCGCGTCGACGACCAGCCCGCCGAACTTGCGCACACGGCGCGCATAGTCCTCGAGCGCGGCCAGCAGCTGCGGACGGCGAAACTCCGGCCAGCACTCCTTGGCGACGTACAGCTCGCTGTAGCTGATCTGCCACAGCAGGAAATTCGAGACGCGCAGCTCGCCCGAGGTGCGGATCAAGAGGTCGGGGTCGGGCGTGGTCGAGTCGTACAGGTAGCGGCGCAGCGTCTCGTCGTCGATCTCGCTCTCGCGCACCGTTCCGGCCGCGACGTCGCGCGCGAAGCGCTTGAGCGCATCGGCGATCTCGGCGCGCGCGCCATAGGACAGCGCCAGACGCAACAGCATGCCTTCATTGTTCGCCGTGAGTCGCTCGGTTTCGCGCAGCCGCGCGAGCGCCGCTTCCGGCAAGTCGTCGATGCGACCGATCGCGCGCAGGCGCACGTCGTTGTCCATCAGCGTCGGCCGCTCGTCGACGAGGAACTGCTCGAGCAGCTCCATCAGGTAGCCGACTTCCTGCCGCGGTCGCTTCCAGTTCTCGACCGAGAAGGCGTACAGCGTGAGCGACTTGACGCCCATCCTCGCGCACTCGGTGGTGATCTCGCGCACCGAGCCGATGCCTTCCTTATGGCCGAAGACGCGCATCATTCCGCGGCCCTTCGCCCAGCGCCCGTTGCCGTCCATGATGATCGCGATGTGCTCGGGGAACGGTCCCCCCAGCTCCGGTCTCACGATCTGCAGACGCGGGCGACTCAAGTGCGGATCCTAGGCGTGCGCGAGAGCGCGCTTGAGGCCATCGCGCGGAATGATCTGGTCGCGATCGGGGCCGACCGAGAGCATCACGATCGGCACGCCGACGAGCTTCTCGACCCACTCGACGTACTTGCGCGTGAGCGCGGGCAGGTCGTCGTAGCGCCGCACCGCGGTGATGTCCGTCTTCCAGCCGCGCGCGCCCTCCATGTGCACCTTGACGTCCGCGAGGTCGACATGCGCGCCCGGCCACTCGCGGTGCATCTGACCGCCGACCTCGTAGGCCGTCGCGACCTTGATCTCGTCGAAGCTGTCGAGCACGTCGAGGTTGGTCATGATCCAGCCGTCCGCGCCGTTGAGCTCGAGGCTGTAGCGCATGGCGAGCACATCGAACCAGCCGCAGCGCCGCGGGCGCCCCGTGGTCGCGCCGTACTCGTTGCCGGCCTCGCGGATCTTCACGCCGTCGGCGCCGTGGTCCTCGCTCGGGAACGGGCCCTCGCCGACGCGCGTGCAGTAAGCCTTGGCGATGCCGACCACGCGGTCGAGCCAGCGCGAGGGAAAGCCCGCGCCCGCTGCGATGCCGTCGGAGCCCGTGTTCGAGCTCGTGACGTAGGGATACGAGCCGTGGTCGATGTCGAGCAGCGCGCCCTGCGCGCCCTCGAACAGGACGTGCTTGCCGCGCCGGTAGGCGTCGCGCACTTCGGCGCCCGTGTCGCCCACGAAGGGCCGCAGCACCTCGCCCAAGTGCATGTAGCGCGCGAGTTGCTCCTCGAGCGACAGCGGCTGCTCGCCGTGCACCTGCTCGAGCAGCGCGTTCTTCTCGGCGAGCGCCGCGGCGAGGCGGCGACGGCAGCGCTCGGGCTCGAGCAGGTCGGCGACGCGCAGGCCCGTGCGCGCGGCCTTGTCGGCGTAGCACGGACCGATGCCGCGCCCGGTGGTGCCGATGCGACCGACGCCGCGCCAGCGCTCCGAGGCCAGATCGATGCGCTTGTGGTGCTCGAAGATCACGTGCGCGGCCGACGACAGCCGCAGGTTCGTGCCATCGACGTTCACGCCGCGCGCGCGCAGGCCCTCGACCTCCTCGATGAACTTGAGCGGGTCGACCGCGAGGCCGTTGCCGATCACGTTGACCTTGCCGGGGTGCAGGATGCCCGAGGGGATCAGGTGCAGCACGTACTTCGCGCCGCTGACGATGACCGTGTGGCCGGCGTTGGCGCCGCCCTGATAGCGCACGATGACGTCCGCGCCGCGCGCGAGTCCGTCGATGATCTTGCCCTTGCCCTCGTCACCCCACTGGGCACCAAACACGCTGACGGACGACATGGCGGAGTTCCTGAGGGAGAGCGCTGGGCGGATGGAGGGGGACTCGCTCCCAAGGTGCGGAGCGCGAGCGGGCTTGGGATTCTCGCGCCGCGCCGTGGCCGCAACAAGTGTCCCCGGCCGATCGCCGAGCCCTCTCAGCGCCCCCTGCGGCGCAGCGAGCGTCCGTGTCCCCCGCCGCCGGGCGTCCTGACGCGCACTTCATCGCCTGCTTCGAGCGCGAGCGTCGCACGCGCGCCCTGCGGCCGCGTTCGTCCATCGCGCAGCAGCGCGAGCTCGCCGCACGCGCCCGCAGACCCGCCCGCGAGCCCCCAAGGACCTCGGGACGCGCGGTCGCCGATCCACGCCAAGCGCGCCGGAACGAGGAAACGCAGGCGCTTCTCGATCCCGTCCCCGCCGCGCCGCTCGCCCGCCCCGCCCGAATCGCGCCGCACCGTGCAGCTCCCAAGCCGCACCGGATAGCGCCGCTCGAACTCCTCGATCGGCGTGTTGCGCGTGTTGGTCATGTGCGTGTGCACCGCGTGCGCGCCCGGTCCCTGCGCCGACGCACCCGAACCGCCCGCGATCGTCTCGTAGTACGCGAAGCCTCCGCCCGCGTGCGCGCCGCCGAAGGACAGATTGCTCATCGTGCCCGCACTCGCGGCCGGAATGCGCTGCGGAAAGACCTGTGCGAAGGCGCCGAGCAGCACGTCGACGAGGCGCTGGCTGGTCTCGACGTTGCCAGCCGCCACGGGCGCGGGATAGCTCGCGTCGACGACGCTGCCAGCGCGCGTGAGGATGCGGACATGGGCGCGGCTGCCCTCGTTCGTGGGCGTGCCCTCGGGCAAGAGCAGCGCGAGCGCGTAGGCCACCGCGGCCTCGGTCACGGCGCGCGTCGCGTTGAGGCTCGCGCCTTGCTGCTCGGCGCTGTCGCGGAAGTCGAGTTCGAGCTCGCCGCCCCGCCGCCGCAGGTGCACCACCAGCTCGACGCGCTCGCCGCCCGCGCGCACGGGCTCGAGCGAGTCGCGGAACGTCACGCGCCGCGTGGGAAAGGCCCGCACGAGCTCTCCGACGCGCGCGGCCGTCCACTCGACGAGCGCGCGGGCACGCCGCGACAACTGTTCGGGGCCGTGCTCGGCCGCGAGCTCCAAGAGCCGCACCTCCGCCCTGCGATTGGCCGCCCACTGCGCGAGCAGGTCGCCCTCGCGCTCGCGCGCATCGCGCAGGTTCGCGCGCAGGAGCGCGAGCATCTCCGGCACCAGCCGACCCGCACGCACCAGGTGCACGGGCGGCAGGCGCAACCCTTCTGCGTGCACATCGTCGACGGGCGCCATCGAGCCCGGGTGCGCTCCGCCGATGTCCGAGTGATGGGCGCGGCTCGCCGCATAGAAGCGCGCGCTGCGCTCCCGGGGCAAAAACAGCGGAGAAACCAGCGTCACATCGGGCAGGTGCGTGCCGCCCGTGTAGGGGTCGTTGTGCAGCACCGCATCGCCGCGGCGCAGCGTCGCGGACGCGCGCACGCACCCCACCGCGCGCCCCATCGAGCCCAAGTGCACGGGAATGTGCGCGGCCTGAGCGATCAGCGCGCCGCGCGCGTCGAACAGCGCGCACGAGAAGTCGCGGCGCTCGCGGATGTTCGCGGAGAGCGCGGAACGCTGCAGCGAGAGTCCCATTTCCTCCGCCACCGCGGAGAAGAGGTGTCGAAACACCTCGAGGCTGGCGGATTCGTGCCGCACGACCCCGCGCCGCGCCGCCACGCCTCAGCGCCCCTCGACCGGGAAGTCGATCACTTCGAACGGCGTGTAGTCGAGCACTTCCCAGCGCACGAGCGGCACGATCTGCGTCGTCTCGCCATCGGTCTTGCGCCACACGACCGAGCGCACCGTCCGCACGAGCCCCTTGCCGCGCTCGTCCTCGCGCTCGCCGGGCCGCGGCACGCCGAGCGTGCCTCCGAAGTCGTCGCTCGTGCCGGTCTTGCGGCGCGCCGTGATGTAAATCGAGAACACGTGGCTGCGCACGCACAGGAGCGAGCGCACGTCGTCCTTGGCGCTGTCGTCGAGTCGCTCCCAGCCGTCGACGTCCTCGACCTCCTCCATGGTGTCGAAGATCTCGCGCTCCACGACCTCTTCGCCGTACTCGTCGAGCTGCGGCTCCTCCTCCTGCGTTTCGCCCTCCGCGCCTTCCTCGTCCTGCTTCTCGAGGTTGCGGTACTCGACCACGGAATCCCAGAAGCGCGGCGCGACCGTGCGGTCGTCGACGAGCGCCTTGAGCACCGCCACGGGCGCGGTGTTGACGTTGACGCACACGCCCCAGTTGGGATCGTTGTCTTGCCCGCTGCCCTGCCCGCCCGCGCCTGCGCCGTTGGGGTCTTTCTGCGCATCGAGCGCGCCCGCACCGGCCGCGTCCTCCTGCGACGAACCCTGCTGCACCGAAGTCCACACGCTCAGGTACGAGCCGAGCGAGTGCACGATCTCGCCGCGCTCGTCGCGGAAGTCGCGGAACAGGCTCGGGTCGAGGCGCTCGAGCACCTCGAACTCCTTGAGCGTCATCGGCAGCGCGCGCTCGCGGTTGTCCTCGAGGTCGCTCATCTGCTTGGCGCGCGGGAGCACCGAGTTGAGCCGATTGCGCAGGTGCTCGCGCATCACTTGCGCGATTCGAATCGCCTCGCTGCGATCGACATCGACCGTCGAGCCGTCACGGAAGAAGTCGATCAGGCGCGCCACGCGCTCGAGGGCCTTCTCGCTCTCCTCTTCGTCCTCGAAGAGCAGTTGCAGCACATTGAGCTTGCCGTCCTCGTCCTGCACGAGGATGCGCAGCTCGATGTCGCCAATGGTCGAGCGCTGAGGTCGCCCCCAGGAGTCCATGCGCGAATCCGCAGGCTGGTTCTGCCCCTGCTGCCCGTCCCCGCCCGCCCCCGGCGCCCCACCGCCCGTGGGCGGCGCCATGCCACCGGCCGCCTCGCCCCCGCCCTCCGAGGCAGCGGCGTCCTGCGCGAGGCTGTCGTAGACCTCCTGCAGGGCGGACTCGATCGCCATGTCCATCTGGGTGATGGTCACGTCGTTCTCCGTCACGCGCAGGTCGGCCTTGGTGCCGTAGGAGAGCTGGAAGACGATCGCGTAGAGCAGGATGATCATCAGGAACGCCATCAGGAGCGCCGAGCCCTTGCGGGGGCGGCGGGCGTTCGCGGATCGATCGCGTTGGAGCGTCATCGGCGAGGGGTGGACGATGGGCGGCGGGCCTTCTTCCCGCACCGGCACGGTGGGCGCAGTCTACGCCGCCACGGACTCCAACCCTACCTTCGCGGCCGCAGGCGCCTCGAAACTCGCGGCTTCCTAGAACTCGCGGTTGAGGTCGTTGCCCTGCAGGATGCGCGGGCGGATGAAGAACAAGACATTGGACTGTTCCTTGCGCGTGAACTTGGCCTTGAACAGGAACCCGAGCAGCGGGATGTCGCCGAGGAACGGCACCTTGCGCTCGTTGTCGACCGTGCGCTCGGTGATCAGGCCGCCGAGGATCACCGCCTGCCCCGGCTGCAGGTAGACCACGGTGCGCGCCGCGCGCTGGGACACGACCGGCACCTGCACGGGCGAGTCCGAGGAGGTCACCAGCACAGTCTCCGAGCCGGTGATCTGGGACTGCTCGACATCGATGTTGAGCGCCACGGTCTGGGTGCCGACGACGCGCGGCACCACGAACAGCTTCACGCCCACCTCTTGGTAGGCGATGGTCGCGTTGGCGAAGCCGCCGGCGTTGTTGACGCCCGTGATGTTCAGGTACGGGATCTTCGAGGTGTTGGAGATGTCCGCGCGCCCGCCCTCGCGCACCGCGATCTTGGGGCGCGAGATGATCGACACATTGTCGTTGATCGCCAGCGCCTCGAGCGCCGCGTTGAATGTCACTGCGTCCTGCACGCCGCCGACCGTCAGCACGCCCTCGACGCCGTTGGCGAAGTTCGGCATCGAGCTGTCGAAGCTCTTGACGAAGGTCTTCGACGGAAACTGGAACATCGGGTTGCCATCCGGCGAGCGGACGCCGATGTCCAAGATGTCGTTGAGCGTGACCTCCACGATCTTGGCCTCGATCTCGATCTGGGGCACCCCGGCCGCGAACAGGTTGAGGAAGTCCTC
>VGZD01000077.1 GCA_016872715.1 Planctomycetota bacterium | reverse complement strand
CGCACAACGCGCGATCGAGCTGTTCGCGCGCGCCGGACAGGCGACTCCGCGGCTGGAGCCGGAGTTGTGCCTCGCGCGGCTCGCGCTCCACCGCGGCGACGACGAGCTCGCGCGCGCGAGCTTCGAGGCGCTGCGCCTGCGCGCCGCGAGCCTGCGGCGCGACGACTACTCCGAGCACGCCATCGCGGGGCACCTCGCGCTCGCGCGCGCGGCGGGCGACGTGCGCGACGAGCGGCGCTGGCTCGAGGAACTCGCCCGCTTCCGCTCGCCGCAGGAGAGCTGGCCGCTCGCGCGCGAGTGGGCGCTCGCGCTGCTCGGCGAGGATCGCGCGCCGAGCGCGCTGGAGTTCCTCGCACGCTGCGAGCCCGCGGCTCACTCGCACGCCGCGGACCGCGAGGAGTGGGAGCTCGCGCGCTGCGCCGCGGCGCTCCGGCTCGGCGATCTGGCGCTGGCGCGCGAGCACCTCGACGCGCTCGGCGACGATCCCTCCGAACTCGCGCGGCTCGCGCGCGCGAGCCTGCTGCTGCGAGAAGGGCGGAGCGATGCGGTGCTCGAGTTGCTCGACCCGAGGACCCTCGCGGAGCTCTCGGCGGCGGGACGCGAGCGAGCCGCGGTGCTCGTCGGCGAAGCCGCGCTCGCGCGGGGAGACCTCGCCCTCGCTCGGCGCGAGCTCGAGCTCGCCTTCGAGTCCGCGGTGGCGAGCGACCAGAGCTTGCGCGAGCGACGCGTCGAGGCGCTGAGCGGAAGCGTGATCGGCGAACGCCTCGGACTGCACGCGGTGGTGCTGCTCGCGGAGACGCTCGCGCTCGACGGCGAGCCGCTCGCCGCGGTCGCACGCATCGAAGACGCCCACGCGCGCTCGCTCCGCGCCGACTCGCGCGTGTCGATCGACGAGCACGCGGTGCGCGCTTGGGCGGCGCACGCGGAACTCGGATTGCTGACGTGGATCATCGGGGCGGATCGTTCGCTCGCCGCGCACGTCGCACCCGATGGCAGCGCCGCGTTCGAGCGCATCGACCTGCCGCGCGCGCGAGTGCTCGAAGCGGTGCGGCGAGTGCGCGAAGCGGCGCTCGATCCGCGCGCGAGCACGCCGCGCTTCGACGCGCTCGCGCTCGAGCTCGCGACCGCGCTCCTGCCGGGCGAACTCGGGCCGAGACTCGCCCGATTGCGCGCCAGCGGCACGACGGCGCCGCGGCTGATCGTGCTCGCGCACGGTCCGCTCGAGGCGGCGCCGCTCGAAGCGCTGCCATGGCCCGCGCTCGGCGACGACGTCGCGTTCGCCGTGCTGCCCGGGTTGAGCGAGGCTCGCCCGGGAGCGCTCGCTCTCGGCGCACTCGCGGCGCCCTGGAATCTGCTCGGCGCCCCGCTCGAAACGAGCGAGCGACCGCCCTTGAAGGGGGCGCACGAGGAGCTCACGGAGCTCGCCGCGCTGCACGCGGACGCGACTTTGGTCACGCACGCGCACTTCACGCGAGCGAGCGTGCTCGAGGCCTGTCGCTCGAGCTCCCCCCTGCACATCGCGACGCACCTCGACGCCGTCTGCGAGCCTTGGCGCGCGTTCGGAGCCAGCGGCCTGCGCACGAGCGATCCGCGCGAGCTGTGCGCCGACGATCTGGCGCGCGCCTCGCCGCGGCTGCCGCTCGTCGTGCTCTCCACCTGCGCGAGCGGCTCCGGTGCGCGCGTCGACGCCGAAGGTCAGCTCGGCCTCGCACGCGCGTTTCTCGCGGGTGGCACGCGCAACGTGGTCGTGACGCTCTGGCCGATCGAGGATCGCGCGGCACCGCGAGCCGCGCTGCGACTGCACGAGGAACTGAGCGCGGGCGCGAGTCCCGCCCGAGCCGCAGCACGCACGCGGGCGTGGCTCAAGGCGCTGGGAGCGGGCGTGGCCGAGTGGGCCGCGGTGCGCCTCGTCGGTCGCGACTGAGGCCCGAGCGCGACGGAGGCCCGAGCGCGACTGAGGCCGGGTCGCGATTGAGGCCAAGGGCGACGGAGACTCGGCCGCGCGCGGACGGGCGGCGGCCCGACGCCCGTGCCAAGCGCGGGAAGCGGAAGAATTTTCCAGCGGACGCTCAAGGGCGGCGGGCAGGCGCCCGATAGCTCGCCTGCCGCGCAAGCCGCCCCAGCCTCCGCGCTCCCCACGAGACCCCCCCATGCTGTCCCTCCTCCTCGCCGCGAGCGCCCTGTGTACCGCGGCCCCCAGCCTCGACCTCGCCCTGTGCGTCGGACCGCGCAGCCTGCGCGCGCAGAACACCAGCGCCGCGCCCGAGCTCGTCGTGCTGCACGATCCGCGCACCGGCTACGAGGCGCGCTTCATCGTTCCGCCGCAGCGCACGCTCGACCTGCGCTTTCCCGCCGGGACGATCGACGGCTTCGAGCTGCGCGTCCTGACGCGCGACCTGCGCGGACCGCGCGTCGGCGGCAGCTGGTCGCTCGACGTGCTGCGCTCCGCCGGCGACAGCGTCGGCTTCGACCTGAGCGAACACCCCTACCACGCGTGGGCGTTCGGCGCGCGCGGAACCAGCCTGCTCACGTCGGACGAGTTTCCGACTTCGGGCAGCCCCGCGGCGCTGTGCACTCCCCCGCCGCCTCCGCACGTCCCGGTGATCACGCCCCACGACGGCGTGCGCAAGGACCTGCCGCCGCGCCTCGAGAACAAGCCGTTGCCGCCGATCTGACGCAGCAACGACCGCATTCGGCTCCGAGTGAGAGACCGAGAGAGACGGAAGGTGGTCAGCGCTCGCAACGCTGGCCATCGGCCGTTTCTAGGGCGCTCGCTGGTCGCCGCTCCAGCGCGCGTAGAGCTCCGCGCGTCGGTCGCGCTCGACGGGGACGCGGCGGCGCAGCTCGCGCACGAGCGCGAGGTCGAACTCGGCCGCGACGAGCGCGTCCTCGGGCCGACCCGCGGCGAGCAGCTCGCCATCGGGCGAGACGACAGCCGAATTGCCCGGAAATTCGAGCACCAGCTCGCGCCGACCGATCACGTCCGTGCCGGTTCGATTGCAAGCGATGACCAGACACTGGTTTTGGACCGCGAGCCCCCGCACGAGAGCGTCCCAGTGCGCGGAGCGCGCGAGCGGCCACTGGGCGCTGACGCACAGCACCTCGACGCCGGCGAGGAACGCGGTGCGCGTGAGTTCGGGAAAGCGCAGGTCGTAGCAGATCGCGAGCCCGACGCGCGCGCCGCGCAGCAGGGCGGCGCCGAGCGGCGCATCGCCCGCGGAGAAGCTCTCGGGTTCCGCGGTCGGCGAGAACAGGTGCACCTTGTCGTGCTCGAGCAGGCACGTTCCGCGCTCGAACAGACGCGCGCGATTGCGCGGCAACGAGCCCGCGACGGCACCGAACGCCGAGCCCGCGACGGCGATGCCGAGTTCGCGCGAGAGCGTCGACACGCGCTCCCACGAGCGCGCATCGGCGGCGAGCAGTTCACCGAGGTCCGACTGGGGGCCTGGAAATCCGCTGGCCCACAGCTCGGGCAACACGACGAGCTCGACTCCCGCTCGTGCGGCCGCGCGCAGACCGTCCTCGACCGCGGACAGGTTGGTCGCGCTCTCACCGCGGCGAACGTCGAACTGCACAGCGGCCACGCGCATGGCGTTCTTCTAGCGCCGTGCGCGCGTGCTTGCCACCGCCGCGCGCGAGGGTCACGATGCACCCGTGATGCCGCTCCCCCCGCTCGGACTCGACCGCGCCGCGCTCGACGCTCCGCTCGGAACGCTGCTCGCGCTCGCGGCCGGACGCACGTTGCTCTCGTTCCTGCCGGCGGGCGCGGCGGGCTCGCACGCTCCCGCGCGACTGCCCCTGTGCTGTGCGCTCGTCGCCCTGCTCGGCGCTTGGCTGTGGGTCTGCTCCTGTGCGCTCGCGAGTTTCCTCGGCGCGTCGATCGCGCTCTGGCCGCTCGCGCTCGCGACGGCGCTGGGCATCGCGCGCTGGAGGCTCGGACCCCATGAGCTCGTGCCGCAGCACGCGCTGGAGGAGCCGCGCCGAGGCTGGCTCGCGCGGCTCGTGCTGGCGCTCGCGCTCGGCGCGAGTGCCCTCCCGCTCGCGCTGGGGGCGTCGTCGTCGACGATCTGGGGCTGCCTCGTGCTCGCGGCCATCGCGTGGTGGATCGCCGACGCGCTCGAGCGCGCGGGCCGCGCGCCGCTCGGCGCTGCGCTGGTCGCGCTCGGTCTGGTCGTGCTCGATGTCGTGGCGCTGCGCCCCGGTGCGCTCGCGCCGCTCGCGCTGCAAGCGCTCGTCGCACTCGCGGCCAGCGCCCAGCTCGGCTGGTTGCGGCGCGCCGATGCTCGCGAACGCGCGCTCGCGCTGTGGGCGAGCTGCGCCCTGACGCTGTTCGCGCCACTCGTCGCCGGCGCCGGACTCGCGAGTTGCCTCGCCACGACCCATCGCAACGCACGCCGGTCGCACGGGGGCGCAACGCTGCTCGCCATGGCCGCGGTCGCGCTGCCTTCGCTCGCCGCCGCGCGGCAGCTCGACCTCTCCGATTCCCTCGCCGCTTGGGCGCTCGATCACCGCGCGCTGAGCGGCGTCCTGTGCGCGCTCGGCATCGCGACCGTCGCCGCGTTCGCATCCGCTCGCGCCGCCGAGCGCCGCCCTGAATCGCGTGCGGACACGAGCCCGGAGCCGGGCCCCACGTTCAGCGCCGAATTCCGGCCGCAACCCGCCGCGCCGTCTGGCCGCGAGTTCGCGGCGCTCGGCCTGATGTGCGTCCTCCCGCCGCTCCTCGCGCTCGCGTTCGGCGCGCGCATCGAAGCGCTTGGCCTGGGGCCCGCGGACGTGGAGCTCACCCTCGCCGCGACCGCACCGGCGCTCGCGCTGTTCCTCGGTCTCTCGGTCGTGCGAGCGCGGTCGCGGTGAGCATCGACGAACCCACTCCGCTGCCGAGGCCCGCGCTCGAACGCGCGCTCGCGAAGCTCGCGCGTGGTTCGCCGTACCGAGCGGCGTTCGAGTCCCTGCTGCTCGAACTCGACGACGAGGCCGCCGATCGACTGATGCAACTCTCGCGCGAGGCGCGCGGTGCATGGTTCCTCGCGCTGTGCACGCCCGACCTCGAGCGCGGACCCGCGCGCGCGCTGTGCATCGGCAACGCGCTCTCGGGGGCGAGCATCCCGCTCGCGGCGCACGGCTTCGAGGTGACGCTCTTCGATCGCTCGCCGCTGCGACTGCGCTTCGCGCAGGCGCGCAACGCGGCGCTCGTGCCCGGCGGGTCGACCGAGACGGTCGTCGCCCAGACGAGCGCTCGCCTGCCGTTCGAGGCCGGTGCGTTCGATCTCGTCGTACAGGAAGACGCCCTCGACGCGCCCGCTCACGAGCTCGATGAACTCGCGCGCGTGTGCCGCGGCGAGGTGGTGCTGATCGCGGACAATCGCCTCGCGTACAAGCGCTCGACCGGCCGTCGCGGCGTGTTCGACGTGCCGAGCCCGCTCGCCTTCGCGCGGCGCGCGCTGCGAGGCCCCGGACGCACGCTGGGCGGCTATCGCAAGCGCTTGGAACGTTCTGGCATCGCTCGGCCGCGCTGTTTCGCGCTCTATCCCCACGCGAGCGAGTTCACCTTCCTCGTCGGCCTCGACGCCGCGGGGCCGCGGCTCGAGCTCGGCCCCAAGGAACGTGCGAATTCGCTGAAGCTGCTCGCGCACTCGCTGGGCCTGTTTCCGTGGCTCACGCCGTCGTTCGCTCTGATCGGAACTCGCGGCGAGTCGAGCGGTGCCGCGCCGCGCTGGTCGCGCCTGCTCGCCGCGATCGAGCGGGCCACCGGTGAACGCGGCGCGGAGCTCGAGCACGTCGTCGCGACACGCGGCAACTCCGCCGTGCTGCTCACGCGCGGCGCGCGGGACCACGCGGCCGGTGCGTGGTGCGTGCACATCGGCCTCAGCGCGGCTCAGCGCGACCAACTCTCGACGCACGCGCGCACGCTGCAACACATCGCGAGCGCACATCCCGCCTGCCCCGTGCCGCAGTTCCTGCTCGAGGGCGTGCACGAGGGCGTGTACGTGACCGTCGAGCGCCGGGCGCGCGGCTTGACCGCGCCGCAACTCACCGGGGAGCTCGCGGCCACGCGGCGCACGCTCGAGGATCTGGTGCCCGCGCTCGAGGGGCTGGTTGCGAGCGCGCCGCGCGAGCTCGACGGCGCCTGCTTCGAGCGGCTGCTCGGAGCGCGCTTCGACATCGTCTCGCGGACCTGCGCGAGCGAAGCGACGCGCGCCGCTTTGGAACACCTGCGCGCCACGGCGCGCGAACAGTGGATCGGCCTGCGCTTCCCTCTGGTCGTGCAACACGCCGACCTGCGCAGCAAGCACGTGCAGGTCGAGCGCGACGGACGGCTGGTGGCGCTGCTGGACTTTGGTTCGGCGGAACGCGCCGACTTGCCGGGCTTCGACCTACTCCATCACATGCTGCACGAGCGCAAGCAGGCCGAGCGACTGAGCTCGCGCGCGATGTGGCGCTTGGCGCTCGAGCCGCGGCACTGGCGCGATTTCGAGCGGGCGGCGCTCGAGCGCTACGCCGCGGCGCTGGCGCTCCCAGAGGGCTACTTCGCGGCCCTCGCGAGGGTCTACCCGGTGCTCGTCGCCGCCATGGCCGAGCGGCACTGGGACTACAGTCGCCCGCGCTGGCTCGAGCGCCAGTTCGGCGTCGGGGCCGAGCGCGAGACCTGAATCCAGCCCTCGTGCGCTCGCCCGCTGCCCGCGTTCGCCCATCGGCTCGCGTTCGCCCATCGGCCCGCGTTCGCCCATCGGCTCCGAGCCTGCCCGGGCTCGCCGAACGTGCGGCGCTTCGCACTCCGACGTGCTTGGCAGGCGCGGCCAGTCGTGCTAGAAACGGCCCCACGGCGCTCGCGCGTCGCCCTGCGTTGCTCCGTCATCCGTCCGCTCCCCCACGGATGACAATCGAGTCATCTCTAGCGGGATGCAAGCTCCTAGAGTAGGTTCGTAGCGTCTTCGCGGGGCATCCCACGTGCTCAGCGCAGACGTTCGAGTTTGATGTGCGTTTTTCCAATCGCAGGAGATCCCCATGAACACCCTCAACACCAAGCTGCTGCTGCGCGCCTCGGCAGTGCTTGCGCTCGCACCGTGGGCGCTCGCCGACGAACCTGAGGCCCTTCCCGTTTGCAGCTACGGCGGCCCCTACTTCGCCGAGTGCACCGGCGCCTCGACGGCGGTTCCGCTCGACGGCTCGGCCTCGTTCGATCCCGATGGCACCCCGCTCATCTACCAGTGGATCGAGGAGTGCCCCTTCGGCTTCATCGATGACCCGTCGGTGTCGCAGCCCAACTTCGTGATCGACATGACCGGCCAGTGCCAGCGCGCGTGCTTCGTCGGACTGCGCGTGTTCTCCGGTGGACAGGGCAGCTTGCAAGACGGCACCTGCAGTGGCTACGTCACCGTCAGCGACACGACCGCACCGGTGCTCGCGCTGCCGATCAACGTGGTCGGTCCCTGGGGCCTCGACACGAGCGTCGCCTCGCTCGGCGCCGCGACGGCGACCGACCTGTGCGATCCGTCGCCGGCGCTCTCGTTCGCGGACACGGTGATCCCCTCGCAGGGCCCGGGCCACGAGCAGACGATCATCCGCCGCTGGACGGCGAGCGATCGCTGCGGCTTCTTCTCGTCGCTCGACCAGCTGATCACTCTGACGAGCCCCGGTGCGTCGGTCGACGCGTCATTCAACGTCGACCTCGACATCAACGCCTGCCCGGACGTGCTCGTCCGCGCCACGCAGGGTCCGCGCATCGTGCTGACGCTGCTCGGCCGCGCCAACCTCTACATGAACGGCGTGAACCGTTCGACGGTCAAGCTCAGCCGTCAGGCAGACCCGGCGAACTTCGTCACACCGACCAACCCGTGGCTGTACTCGGCGACGCAGATCGGCGTGTTCGCCGCGTCGAACTTCGGCGACTGCAACCCGGCGGGCACCGACGGTCGCGCGGACCTGCGCTTCCAGTTCAACTACGCGCAGGTCGAGAGCACGCTGGGCTTGAACAGCCTGCCGGCCGGCACCGCCGTGCCGATCCAGATGTTCGGCCTGCGCACCAACGGCACGCAGTGGATCGCCTACGGCGAGATCACCGTGCAGTGATGTTCGCGCCGTAGTCGACGTCGCGCTGCGCGAGCGCTCCTGCCGCGGGGCTCTCCGGGACGAACTCCCGGGGAGCCCCGCGTGCATTGGAGCGCCCCCGTACTCGTCCTACACTCCGCGCCCCCATGCAGCGCCTGCCCACGCCTCGCGCTCGCGCGCTGCATTCGAACCTGCGCCACAGTTGGATCGACGGGTTGCTCTACAGCGGCATGGTCGGCGTCGGCGAGGCGTACCTGCCGGCCTTCGTGCTCGCCTCGGGCCACGGCGAGCTGGCCTCGGGCCTCGTGGCGACCGTGCCGATGCTCACCGGCGCGCTGCTGCAGCTCGTGACGCCCCACGCCGTCGCGCGCATGGGTTCCTACCGACGCTGGGTCGTGCTGTGCGCGAGCCTGCAGGCGCTGGCGTTCGTGCCGCTCGTCATCGGCGCCCTGATGGGAGCGATGTCGACCGCGAGCATCTTCGTGGTGGCGGCCCTGTACTGGGCCGCGGGACTGGCGGGCGCGCCGGCATGGAACACGTGGATCACCACGCTCGTGCCGCGCGGCATCTGGGCGCGCTACTTCGCGCTGCGCACGCGGGCAATGCACGCGGCGACGCTGGTCGGGTTCATCGTCGGAGGCAGCGTGCTGCACGGGCTCGAGCTGGGCGACGATGAACGCGCCTTCGCGCTGCTGTTCGCGCTCGCGGGGATCGCGCGCTGGTGGAGCGCGCGCCACCTCGCGGCGCACACCGAGCCCGAGCGGCCCCACACCCTGCCGACGCCGTGGAGAGTCGTGCTGCGCTCGCCGGCGCTGCGCAGCGCGCGCGCGTTGATCACGTACCTCCTGTGCCTGCAGGTCGCGGTGCAGTTCGCCGCTCCGTTCTACTCGCCCTACATGTTGAGCGAGCTCGCACTCCCCTACGCGACGTACATGACGCTCGTGGCGTCCGCGTTCGTGGCCAAGTTCCTCGCGCTGCCGCTCCTCGGCGCGCGCGCGGCGCGCATCGGGCCCCGGCGCCTCGCGTGGTTTGGCGCCGTCGGAATCGTGTTCACGTCGCTGCCGTGGTACGCGACCACGGACCTGTGGCTACTGCTCGCGACGCAGCTCGTCGCCGGGGTGTTCTGGGCCGCCTTCGAGCTCGCTTCGCTGCTGCTGCTGTTCGAGCACATCCCCGAGCGCGAGCGCACCAGCGTGATCACGCTCTTCAACCTCTGCAACTCGGCGAGCTTCGTGCTCGGATCCCTCGTCGGAGGCGCGACGCTCGCGGCCCTCGGCTCGGACCGCGAGGCCTATGCGACTTTGTTCCTCGCCACCGCCGGACTGCGCGCCGCGTGCTTGGCGCTGCTCCCGCGCGTGGGCGACGGGCCGTTCGCGCCCCCGCGCGCGGGACCGCAGGTGGGACCGAGTGCCGTCCGACCGTCCTTGGGCTCGATCGACGCCAACGTCGTTCCGGGAGAGGCTCCCGATCGCGGCTGAGGCGGCTTCAGCGCAGCGCGGCGGCGGTCGAAGAGAGAGCGGCGGTCGGCGGCCGCGCAAGCGACGCGCCCACGGGCTATAAGCGCTGCAGGATGCGGGGCCGCACGGCCCGACGGAGGAGCCATGGAAACAACGCTGGCTGGGCTGGGTTTCGCGGCGGCTGCGGGCGTGCCCTTCCTTGCATTGACTGCGCTGCGGCGGCCGTTCTTCGGCGCCCTCGCCTCGGGAGCGGCGGTGCTCGCGCTCGCACATCTGCAGGGCGCTCGCGGCGCGTGGGTGGCGGCGAGCGCCGCGCTGCTCGCCATCGCGCTGCTGGTCTACCTCGTGCGCCCGCTGCGGCGCGCGCTCGTCACGGCGCCGCTCTTCCCGCTCGTGCGTCGCATGCTGCCGAAGATGAGCGAGACGGAGCGCGCGGCGCTCGAAGCCGGAACGGTCGGATGGGATGGCGAGCTCTTCGGCGGCGCGCCCGACTTGAACAAGCTCGCGAACGCGAAGGACCGCGACCTCGACGAGCGCGAGCGCGCGTTCCTGCGCGACACGCTCGATCCGCTGTGCGCGCTGCTCGACGACGATGCTCTCACGCGCGCGGGCGATCTGCCGCCGCAGGCGTGGAAGGCGATCCGCGAGAGCGGCTTGATGGGGATGATCATCCCGCGCAGCTTCGGCGGGCTCGAGTTCTCCGCGCGCATGCAGTCCACCGTCGTCGCGCGCTTGAGCTCGCGCTGCGTGACGGCGGCCGTGACGGTCATGGTGCCCAACTCGCTCGGGCCGGCGGAACTCCTGCTGCACTACGGCACCGACGAGCAAAAGCGCCACTTCTTGCCGCGGCTCGCGCGCGGGGAAGAAGTCCCGTGCTTCGCGCTCACGGAGCCCTCGGCCGGCTCCGATGCGGCGTCCATGCGCAGCGAAGGCGTCGTGTGCCGCGGCGTGTTCGAGGGCGCAGAGGTGCTCGGCATGCGGCTCAGTTGGGAAAAGCGCTACATCACGCTCGCCCCCGTCGCCACGGTGCTCGGCCTCGCGTTCAAGCTGCGCGACCCCGACCGCCTGCTCGGCGGCGAAGTCGAGCTCGGCATCACCTGCGCGCTGATTCCGGTCGCGACCTGCGGAGTCGTCACCGGCGAGCGCCACGACCCTCTCGGCATACCGTTCATGAACGGCCCGACGCGCGGGCGCGACGTGTTCGTGCCGCTCGACTTCATCATCGGCGGTCCGGCGCAGGCCGGGCGCGGCTGGACGATGCTGATGCAGTGCCTCGCGGCCGGGCGCGGCGTGTCGCTGCCGGCGCTCTCCACCGGCGCGGCGGCGCTCGCCGCGCGCGTCACGGGAGCGCACGCGAGCGTGCGCGAGCAATTCTCCCTGCCGATCGGGCGCTTCGAGGGCGTCGAAGCGAAGCTCGGACGCATCGCGGGGCTCGCCTACACGATCGACGCGGCGCGCACGCTCACGCTCGGCGCGCTCGATCGCGGCGAGAAGCCCGCCGTGGTGACCGCCATCATGAAGGCCTACACGACCGAGGCCATGCGCGTCGTGCTGAACGACGCACTCGACGTCGTCGGGGGAAACGGCATCTGTCGCGGGCCGCGCAACACGCTCGCGCACGCCTACCAGTCGCTCCCCATCGGCATCACCGTGGAGGGCGCGAACATCCTCACGCGCTCGATGATCATCTTCGGGCAAGGCGCGATTCGCTGCCATCCGTGGGTGCAGCGCGAGCTCGCGGCGGCGCACAAGGGCGATGTCGCGGCGTTCGACGAGGCGTTCTGGGGCCACGTCGGCCATGTGTTCACCAACGGCGTGCGCGCGTGCGCTCACGCTGTGAGCGGCGGCGCGTTCGCGAGCGTGCCGTGCTCGGGAGTCGCGGCGCCGTACGCGCGAGCGCTCGTGCGGTACAGCGCGGCCTTCGCGTTCGCGGCCGACACGGCGATGGGAACGCTCGGCGCGGCGCTCAAGCGCAAGGAAAACCTGAGCGGGCGGCTCGCGGACGCGTTGGCGTGGCTGTACTTCGCCTCGGCCGTGCTCAAGCGCTTCCTCCATGAGGCACAGCCCGCGGCGCAGCGCGACGTCTTCCGCTGGTCGATGGAACACGCGCTGCACGAGGTCGAACAGGCGCTCGTCGGGCTGCTCGACAACCTGCCGTCGCGTGCCGTGGCCTGCGGGCTGCGCCGCACGATCTTCCCGCTCGGCGCGTGTCGCCGCGCGCCGAGCGATCGACGCACGAGCGCCGTTGCTCGCGGGCTGGTCGAGGGTGGCGAGTTGCGCGGGCTGCTCACGGAGCTCGTCTACGTTCCCGCGCGCGACGAGCTCGGCCTCGGCCAGCTCGAAGCGGCGCTCGAAGCCGTGCTCGCGGCACGCGAGGCGCGCGAGAAGCTCAAGGATGCGCAACGTCAGGGACTGCTGCCGCGGGGCACGAGCGCGGCCGTCGAGCTCGCGCTCGCAGCAGGCGTCCTCTCGCCCGCCGAGGCCATGTCGATTCGCACGGCGGACAAGGCGCGCGACGAAGCCATCGCGGTCGACTCGTTCGGGCGCGGTACGCTGCAGCGATGAGCTCGAGGTACCCCGTCACGCAGGCCGTGCGCGCGTTGCGCGCGGCCAAGGTCGACTTCGAGGCCCACGAGTACGCCTACGTCGAAAAGGGCGGCACGGCGGCGTCGTCCGCGGCCCTCGGGGTGCCCGAGCACCAAGTCATCAAGACGCTGATCCTCGAGGACGACGCAAGGGAGCCGCTGGTCGTGCTCATGCATGGCAACCGGCAGGTCTCGACGCGCAACCTCGCGCGCCAGATCGGCGCGCGCAGCGTGCAACCGTGCAAGCCCGAGGTCGCCGATCGCCATTCGGGCTACCAAGTCGGGGGCACGAGCCCGTTTGGCACCAAGCGCGCGATGCGGACCTACATGGAGCGCACGATCCTCGATCTGCCGCGCATCTGGATCAACGGCGGACGGCGCGGGTTCCTCGTGTCGCTCGATCCCAAGGAAGCCTCGCGCGTGCTCGCGCCCGTTCTCATCGACGCCGCCACCGAGGCCTGACCGGCGCTCTCGCGGCGGCTAGAATGCGCCGCGATGAACGCTCCCCTCGACCGCGGCGCTCTCGTCCTCGCTTTCCTTTTCTCCGCCTGCGGCGATGCATCGGCTCCCCTGCCCGCCACGGCGCGCATCGAGTTCGCCGAGGTCGGAGAGCGCGCGGGGCTGACGCTCGTGCAGTCGAGCGGCGACGCGCGACGTTGGTACATCCCGGAGAGCAACGGGACCGGCGCCGCCTGGCTCGACTACGACGGTGATGGCGACCTCGATCTGTTCGTCGGCAACGGCCAGCACGTGCGCTACCTCGACCATGGCGCGCGGCTCGAGATCGTGCGCGACGCGCGCAGCGCGCTGTACCGCAACGACGGGAACCTGCGCTTCACCGACGTGAGCGCCGCGACGGGGTGCGAGCGCAGCGACTGGGTGCAGGCGATCGCGACCGCGGACGTCGACAACGACGGCGACACGGACCTCTATCTCGGCTGCATCGGCGCGGATGTGCTGCTGCGCAACGACGGCGGACGCTTCGTCGACGCGACGGCCGAGAGCGGACTGCGCAACGAGCTGTGGGCGGCGGGCGCGGCCTTCGCGGACATCGACAACGACGGCTGGCTCGATCTGTACGTCGCGAACTACTGCCTGTTCGACTTCGCGAACCCGCCGAACAAGGGCGTGCGCAACGTGATCAAGGGGCTCGAGGTCGCGTGGGGCCCCGAGGAGGAGAACAAGCAGGGCTTCAACCCCGGCGCACCCGACGTGCTGTTCAAGGGACTCGGCGGCGGCAAGTTCCGCGAGGCCACGGCCGAGAGCGGGCTGGTGCTCCCAAGGGCGCTGTGTTCCTACGCCGCCGTGTTCAGCGACATCGATGGCGACCTAGATCAGGACCTCCTCGTCGGCAACGACATGCAGCCTTCGAACCTGTTCGTGAACGACGGTCGCGGTCACTTCACCGAGGAAGGCGCGGCCCGCGGCTTCGCACTCGGCGCGGATGGACGCGCGACGAGCGCGATGGGCCTCGTGCCCGAGGACGTGGACGGCGACGGCGACTTCGACGTGCTGCGGACCAACTTCGACTTCGAGCCCAACTCGCTGCACGTCAACGACGGAACTGGGCACTTCACCGATCGCGCACGGCCGCTCGGGCTCGCGGCGGGCTCGGTCGACAAGCTCGGCTGGGGCGCGGGCTTCTTCGACGCGGAGCTCGACGGCGACCTCGACCTGCTGATCGCCAACGGCCACGTCTATCCGCAGGCCAAGGAGATCGGCATGAGCGGCTGGAAGATGGAGACGCAGCTCTACGAGGCCGTGACCGGGAGCTCCGGCGCCGTGGTGTGGCTCGACGCGACGGTGCGCATCGGTGGCGGGCTCGAGGGCCTGCACTCGGCCCGCGGGCTCGCGCTCGGCGATCCCGACGAGGACGGCGACATCGACGCGCTGGTCACGGATCTGGACGAGCGGCCGCGCCTCTTGGAAAACCGCTCGGCGCGCGGCGGCCGCTGGCTCGCCGTGCAGCTCGAGGGTTCCCGCTCGAACCGCGATGGAATCGGCGCCGTGGTCGCCGTCCGCTCCGGCGGACGCACGTGGACGCGCGAGGCGCGGCGCACCTCGGGGCTGTATTCCTCGCACGATCCACGCCTGCACTTCGGCCTCGGCCCGGTCGCGCGCATCGACTCGGTCGAAGTGCGCTGGCCGAGCGGCGCGCGCTCCGAGGTGGCGAGCCCCTCGCTCGACAGTATCCTCGTCGTGTCCGAGGAACCCTCGTCACGATGAAAGTCGCGCTCGTCTTTCCCCCGCAGGGGCATTTCACCCAGCCCTACCTGAGCCTGCCGTCGCTGGCGGCCTACTTGCGCGCCCACGACGTCGGGCAGGTCGAGCTGTTCGACGAGAGCATCCTCGCCTACGACCACTTCCTCTCGAAGGAGCGGCTCGAGCGCTCGCTCGGCCGCATCCGCGCGCGCGAGCGCATGGCCGAGCTCGACGCGCAGCCCACCCTGCTGTTCTCCGACATGGAGCAGTACCAGACGCTGTCCGAGATCGACCTCGTCGGCGCACGCGTCGCGGCCGGTATCGAGGAAGCCAAGCACGTCCTGCGCACCAAGGAGCTCTTCTACGACTACGAGCGCTATCTGTGGGCAGGTCGCACGATCGAGCAGGGCCTGCGCATCCTCTCCACCGAGTTCGCGCCCAGCCGCCTGACCGCGCACGGCTTCGTGATGCGCTACTCCGTCGAGCGCAGCAGCGAAATCCTCGCTGGTACCGCGGACGAGAAGGAGAATCCGTTCCTCGAGTACTTCCGCGATCACACGCTGCCGCGCCTGCGCGCGCTCGACCCCGATCTCGTCGGCATCTCGCTCACCTTCCCCAGCCAGGCGATTCCCGCGTTCACGCTCGCGCGCTTGATCAAGGCGTGGAAGCCGTCGGTGCACATCACCGTCGGCGGCGGCCTGCTCGCCTATGTCGCCGAGAAGCTCTCCAAGCGCCCACAGGTGTGGGACGTGATCGACAGCTTCATCATGCTCGAAGGCGAAGGGCCGCTGCTCGCGCTGTGCCGCGAGATCGAGATCGGACGCCGTGATCTGGCCTCGATCCCCAACCTGATGTGGCGCGCGAGCGACGGGCAGGTGCGCCACAACACGCACCGCGAGCCGTTGGACATCAAGACGCTGCCGACGCCCGACTTCGACGGCCTGCCGCTCGACAAGTACTTCTCGCCCGAGCTGGTGCTGCCGCTCGCCATCACGCGCGGCTGCTACTGGGGCAAGTGCGTGTTCTGCACGCTCTACACAGTGATCGGTCCGGGGTACCGCGGGCGCGCCATCGACCAGACGGTCGAGGACATGCGCGCGCTCTCCGCGAAGTACGGCACGCGACACTTCTACCTCGCCATCGAGGATCTGCCGCCCAACATGGCCGCGCGCCTGCCGCAGGCGATCCTCGACGCGGGTCTCGATGTCGACTGGTGGTGCGACGCGCGCCTCGAGCACGAGGCCTTCACGCAGGAAGTCTGCGACGCGATGGCGAAGTCCGGTTGCAAGCGCATCGCCTTCGGCTACGAGAGCTCGTCGCGACGCGTGCTCGCGCGCATGTGCAAGGGCATCGATCCCGACAAGTCGATGCAGCTCGTGCGGCGCGTGCGCAATTCAGGCATCTCCGTCACGCTCTACGTGATGCTCGGGTTCCCGACCGAGACGCGCGACGAGGCGCGCGAGACGCTGCGGACGATCCTCGCCAACCGCGACGCGGTCCAAGAGGTCAGCGTGCGCGTGTTCTACCTCGACGAGTCGAGCGAGATCTTCAAGCGTCGCGAGGAATTCGACATCGCCGAGATCTACCCCGACGCCTCGGCCGACCTGCAGGTTTACTACGACTTCAAGTGCTCCAGCGGCATGAGCCGACGCGAGGCGCGCGACGTCTACCTCGAGTTCACGCGCGCGCTGCGCTCGCACTTCCCCGTGTTCCAGAACACGAACATGCTCTACCACGAGCTGAAGAGTCACTACTTCCTGTACCTCGCGCGCGCGGGGAGCTGGGAGAAGCTGTGCTCGGACGTGCTCGAGCGCCCGCGCGGCAAGGGAGTGTCGGACGGCCGCCCGCGGCGGCGCCGCGAGCTGCTGCGCCGCGAGTTGCGCTTCGATCGCGCGCAGATCGATCAGCGCCTCGCCCGGATCGATTCCGCCACCCTGCGTCCGCGCTACCAGTCGGACTTGATCGAGGACGAGGATCGAGCGCGCTTCGACCGCGAATTGCCGCGGGAGGAGCCCAGCGACGCCACGCTGGTCTACGACCCCGCGACCGGCGAGGTGCAGTGCTTCTCGGCGGCTGCCGCGCTGCTGCTCGAACGCTGCGACGGCACGCGCACTCTCGAGCAAGTGATCGAAATCGTCCCCCACGAAGCGCGCGTCGAGGCGTTGCGCTGCGTCGAGGACATGCACAAGGCCCAGCTCTTCGAGCCGGAGAACGCCCCATGAAGGAACAGCGCAAGGACGACGCAACGAAGGACACGGCGGCGCAGGGTTCGGTGGCGGACACCTCCGCGCCCGCGAAGCCCACCGAGGCGACGAAGCCCGCGGGCATGAAGTTCGTGTTCAAGATCGCGCCGGCCGACCCCAAGAACTCGTTCGACTTCGAGGACGTCGCCGACAAGTGAGCGCGGGCGGCCGCGCTCAGCGCTCCTGCATCCACAGGATCGAGTGCGCGAGGCCGTGCAGGCGGATCTTGGCGCCGTCGTCGAAGTCGCGCATCGGCTCCGGATCGATGCCGAAGCCGCGGTGGCCGACGAGCAGCGCGTTCACGCGCATGCCATGGGCCTCGGCCGCATCCCAGCGAAACGCGAACAGCGCGCCCTGCGGACCGGCGGCGAACGCCAGCGGACGGCGCGTGCGAGTCCACACGTCGTAGAGCGTCGAAGAGAGCCAGCCGTCGTCGAGCGCCGCGTTGCCGACGCGGCGCGTGCGAGTGAAGTTCATCTGCCCATCGAGCCCCGGCATCTCGGTGTGGAACAGGTTGAGCTGTCCCTGCTCGTCGAAGGCCACGACGGGTCGCGTCGAGGCGCGCGCACCGGCCTCGCCGCGCACCCACACGGTGTCGAAAACCGACAGCGCATCGCCCTGCAGATCGAGCCACGAGACGCGCAAGCACAACGGTGCGCCCTTGGGGTTGGTCGAGGCACTCGCGAGCACGATGCGCCCGTCGCGCGGATCGACGCCGAGCCCGACCGGCACCGCGGAGTCGAGCGGGAGCACTCCTCCGCGCGCCACTTCGAGCCGCTCGGCTCCGTCGAGCCAGAAGACCTCGAGCTGCCCCTCGCTCGTGCGCGTCACCAGCAAGACGCGCTCGCCCACGCGCGCCACGGACAACTCGCGGTCGGGCAAACCGGCGACGTCCGCGCGCTCGCCCACGTGCGCCGCGTCGAACAAGCTCGCCGACCAGCCGCCGACGCGGCGTGTGAGCAGCATGCCGCGCCCCCACGCATCCACCAGCAGCGGGTCCTCGTTCGTGGCGGAATCGGGCACCGCGCGCGGCGCGCTCCAGCGCTCCCCGCCCTCACAGCTGCGCAGGCTCACCTGCGCCTGCGTCGTGTCCAGCGTGGCGAGCCACGCGCGCTCCCCCACGTAGGCCAGCGCGGGCGCCGCGCCGATCAGCACGCCGCCGAGATCGCGGCGAGTGCCGCACGAGGTCGAGCCGCCGTAGTTGATGTCGGCGCGCACCGGCGTTTCCGAGAACACGCCGTCGTGATTCCAGTCGACGCGCGTGGCTGCCTCGCCGTCCGCCGCGAGCGTGAAGCGATACGGCGCCGCCGCGAGGAAGCGCACGCGCTCGAGTGCGAACGGCAGGCGTTCGTCGAGTCGCTCTTCGTGCAACTCGACGCTCGCGAAGCTGCCATCCGAGAGCCGCACCGCGTTCGCGCTTCCGCCCAGCGAGTAGTTGTAGGCGTAGTTGAGGAGCGAGGGGTACAGCGGGCACCACGTGGGCGCGCTGTCGCCGCTGTGCGAGAGCGAGAGCTGGTGGCCGAACTCGTGGGCGAACACTGCGAAGCCGTTGCCACAGCCGCCCATGTCGCCGGTCTGCTGCGCTTGGCCCCCGCCCGAATTGGTCACCTGCATCCAGTGCAGGACGCCGCGCTCCGCCGCGGGGAAGTTGAGCGCGCCGCACGCGGACCAATCGCCGCCCGCCTGCCGCTCGGGCGGCACGCTCGCGTCCATGCGCCACCAAAACTGCACGCCCGCCGCGGCGTAAATGCGAGCCACGGAGAGGAGCTCGCGCTCGAGCTTCGCTCGGTCGACGCCCTCGTAGGGAGCCACCGCGCAGATCACGTCCGGTCGCCGCGGGTCGAGCTTGGCGTTGCCGCCATCGATGCCGCGCGGGAGTCCCGCAGTCTCCCACGCATCGAGCAGGCCATCGCCGTCGCCATCGCGCAGACCCTCATCGCTCGGCTCGAGCCGCAGCGCGAGGAAGGCGCTCGGCCGCGTGCAACGGAACGCGCGCAGAGTGTCGTCTTGGCCGTCGCCGTCGACGTCTCCGCGCGCCGAGAAGCTGTAGGCCGCCTCCGGCTCGAACGGCGGAGGCTCGAGCACGGCGACCTCGCCGCGCCGCTCGCCCGCGCGTCGCTCGAGCTCCGCGCCGAGCGCCGCGCCAAAGCTCTCGGCGCCCTTCCAGCCGCTCGCCTTCCAGCCCTCGACCGTGCGCGCGACGAGCCACGCTCCCGCGA
>VGZD01000076.1 GCA_016872715.1 Planctomycetota bacterium | reverse complement strand
GCTGGCGGCGGCGGCGGGAGCAGCGCGGCGCGCGCGCAGATCCGCGGCACGGTTGCCGCGCGTCGGGCGCGGCTCGTCGCCGATCGGAGCCTGCTCGGCGCGCTCGCCACCGCTGGTGGCGGTCTGCTCGCGGCGGTTGGCGCAGCCTTCTTCGACGGCCGTCGCCAGACGGTCGATCAGCAGGCGCACGCTCTTGAGCGCGTCGTCGTTGCCGGGGATCACGATGTCGACCACGCTGGGGTCGCAATCGGTGTCGAGCAGGCCGACGACGGGCACGCCGAGGCGGCGCGCTTCCTTGATGGCGTTGATCTCGCGCGCGGGGTCGATCACGACCATGGCGCCGGGGATTTCGGTCATCTCGCGGATGCCGCCGAGGTTGCGCTCGATCTTCTTTTTCTCACGGCGCAGCGTGGAGGCCATCTTCTTGGACTCGATCGAAATCGTGCCCGACTCTTCCATGCCCTCGAGCTCTTCGAGGCGGCGGAGGCGGCTGCGGATGACCGAGAAGTTGGTGAGCGTGCCACCGATCCAGCGCTCGGTCACGACGGGCATGCCCGTGCGCTGTCCGGCGTCTTGGATCACGCCCTTGACCTGGCGCTTGGTGCCGACGAACAGGATCTGCGATCCCTCGGCGGCGACGTGGTAGAGGAAGTTCTGCGCCCGCAGGAGGCCCCGGAGGGTCTCGCGCAGGTCCATGATGTGAATCAGGTTGCGACGGCCGTAGATGTACGGCGCCATCTTCGGATTCCACCGCGACGCGCGGCATCCAAAGTGCACACCCGCTTCGATGAGTTGCTGGACCGAGACGGTTTCCATAGAGATCGAAGGTGACGGGAGTCGAGGGGACGGCGAGGGCGCTACGAGCGGCCCGTGCCGGGTCCGTTGTGGACCGGGATGAAAGGGAGGCCTTGGCTGGAGCCGCGCGCCGCAGTGGCCGCGTGACTCCCCCTGCGAGACGTTCGAGGGGCCGAGAAGTGTAGCGAGCGTGCCGCGGGAGTCAAACCTCCAACCCCGAGCGCACACGCGCCCCGCACGACGCGCGCCCCCGCCAAGCAAGCACGCGACGGGCGGGCGCGCGGGCCGCGGGACGGCGCGGGAGACGGCCTCTGGCGCTTGCGATATCCTAAATCCGGCCGGATGGCTCATACTTGAGTGAGCGCAGCGGCCCTTGCCGCGCGCACGCCACGAGCCGTGACCGACCCTTCCCCTAGCACGCCCGCCGACGGCGGACGCGGTGAGCCCGCGCGGCGCAAACGAGCGCTCGAGCCCGACCTCGGCGGTCGGGCCGCGGTGACGGTGCTGGTGTGCGACCACCGCGGCGAGGGCACTCTGTCGCGCTCGCGGCTGCTCGGACAGCTCGGCTACTCGGTGTTGGTCTCGGCCAGCCTGCGCCGCTCGCTCGAGATGCTCGCCCACTCGCCGCCGACGCTCGTCCTGCTCGATTCCCTCGCCGGGCTCGGCCAAGCCGAGTTCGAGGTGGTCGACCGCGGCCGCCGCGCCGACGGTCGCACGGGCCTGCTCGCCGTCGTGTCCGACGACGGGCCGAGCATGGGCCTGTTGGCCGCCGTGCGCGGCGAACGCCACGGTCCGATCGACCTCGTGCACCGCGGAGCGAGCGATGACGAGCTCGCGGTGCGCGTCGAGATGCTGTTGCGCCGCATCGAAACGCGCAGCGAACTCGAGCGACTGCAGCACCTCGCGACGCACGACGATCGCACCGATCTGCTGCGTCCGCAGGTGTTCCAAGAACAGTTGCGCCAGCATTTCTCGGCTGCCCAGCGCCACCATCTCGATCTGGGGTTGCTGCTCCTCGACCTCGACGATTTCGGCCGCATCAACAAGCTCTACGACCACACGGTCGGCGACGAGGTGATCGCGCGCGTGGGCGCGGCCGTGCGGCGCTCGCTGCGCGCCGAGGACGTGGCGGCGCGTCTGGGCGGCGACGAGTTCTGCGTGCTGCTGCCCTACACGCGCAAGGTCGACGCCGCGCGCGTCGTGCAGCGCCTGCTCGAGCAGATTCCCGAGGCCACCAGCGAGCTGAAGGTGGATCCGCCGCTGGTGGTGACCGCGAGCTTGGGCTTCGAGACCTTCAACGGCGAGGACGTCGAGAGCGAGGGCCACATGCGCCAGCACGCCGAGGAAGCCCTGCGTCACGCCAAGCGCTCGGGCGGCGATCGCGGCGTGTACTACCGCAGCCTCGACTCCGCCCTGCGCGCGGCGCGCGGCGCCTAGAAACCGCGAAAAATCCGCGGTTTTGGCGCGTTTCAGCGCACCAGCAGCAGGCGCAGCCAGTCCGCGCGGTCGGCGACGAACGAGCGCTCGTCCATCTCGACCACCAGCGCGAGGCGGCGCACGCCGCGCAGCTCGAGGGGCGGCAGAGGGAGCGGCGCCTCGCCGCCGCGCACGCGTCCACTGCGCCACACCGGCTCGCTCGCGCCGTCGAGCAGGATCGAAAACTCGACCGAGCCGCGGTAGGCGAGCAGGCGCACCGAGTCGTCGATCGCGACCGCGCCGCGCAGGCTCCGCCAACTGCCGTCGAGCTCGTACTCCAGTCGAGACGGCGCGTGCACGCCCAGACCGCGCGACCACGCGCGACCGCCGGCGAGCAGCGGCGTGTCCGTCACCGATCGATCGCGCCGCCAAGGCCAGCGCATGCCGAGCTCGCCGCCCTCTTCCCAGCCTTCGCGCACGAGCGCGGGCTCTAGCGCGGAGAGAAACGCCGCGCTGCCGTCGCCGACCGTCACCTCGCGCAGCGCCGCGCTCGGCAGCACGAGCGTGCGCGCGGCATCGAACGCCAGCGCCAGTCCAGCCCCATCCCAGCGCACCAGTCCGCCCGCGAGGCGGCCGCCATCGGCGAGGTCGAGCAACACGGCGCGCTCCGGCAGCGGCCGCGGATCCTCGAGCGGCTCGACGAACAGCGCCGCGACCTCCGCCCACGGGAAGGTGCGCGCACCGAGCACGCTGTCGAACTTCACGCCCTCGGCGACGAAACCCTCGAGCGTGCCGTCGAGCGTGTCGAAGCCCGTCGGTCGCACCCAATAGAGTCGATCTCCGCGCGCGGGTGCGGAGCAGGCGCCGGTGGCGTGGCGCGGAAACTCCAGCGCCAGCAGCTCGCCGACATCGAGGGTGAGCGCGACGCCGCCCGCGAGCTCGAGCGCGAGTCGATCGCCCTCCCCGCCCACGATTGCCGCCACCAGCCGGTCGCCGCCGACGAGCGCCACGTGGGCGCGCGCGGCCGAGCTCGGCACGGCCCGCGGCTCGAGCGCGCCCTCGACGCGCACCGCGATCGCCCCGACCGCGTCCAGCGAGGTGAGCTCGAAGCCCTCCAGCGAGCGCGAGCTGAGGCTGCCGTCGCGTCCCTCGATCCAGACCTTGCCGAGCTCGCCTTCGCCCGCGCCCCGAGCGAGCAATGGGAGCGAACAGGCGCACAGCGGCAAGGTCCACAGGAGGCGTCGGAGTGCCATGGCGCGGATCCTACGCCGGGAGCGCGTCCGTGCGAGGGCTCGTGCGCTGCCAGCTTGGCAGACGCCCCTGCGCCGCCCCCGCGCTGCTGCCAGAACGGCAGAAAATTCGTCTCACCGGCCGCGGGGAGCGCCCTGTGCGCGCCGCGGCACCGTTCTTGCATGGCTGCGCCTTGATCCAGCTCGGGCGGCTCGCCGTGGCGACCGTCAGAGGGCTCGCGGCGTTCCCAGCGGCGCGTCCGACGCCCGCCGAGCCCCGCTCACCCCACCCCCCCACTCGTCCCCCACTCTCCCAACACCCCGCTCCACAACAGCTCCTCCGGCCCGACCCTCGGGCGCGAGGACGAGCGACGACAGAAGGTCCCCTTCCATGGCAGCCAAGCAGATTGTGTTCGAAGCCGACGCGCGCGAGGCGATTCGCCGCGGAGTCGAGAAGCTCTCCAAGGCCGTGACCAGCACGCTCGGGCCCCGCGGCCGCAACGCGGTGCTCGACAAGGGCTGGGGCGCGCCGACCGTCACCAAGGACGGCGTGACCGTGGCCGAGGAAGTGCAGCTCAGCGATCCCTACGAGGATCTCGGCGCCAAGCTGGTCAAGGAAGTCGCCAGCAAGACCAGCGACGTCGCCGGGGACGGCACGACGACCGCGACGCTGCTCACGGAAGCGATCTACACCCAAGGCCTGCGCGCCATCACCGCCGGCGCCTCCCACGCGCGGCTGGTCGCCGGTCTCTCCGACGGCCGCGATGCCGTGCTCGAGGCCCTCGACAAGCTGGCGAAGAAGGTCACGAGCAACGACGAAGTCCGTCAGGTCGGCACGATCTCGGCCAACAACGACGTGCGCGTCGGCAAGCTGATCGGCGACGCCATGGACAAGGTCGGCAAGGACGGCGTCATCACGGTCGAGGAAGGCAAGGGCCTCGACACCGACGTCAGCATCGTCGAAGGCATGCAGTTCGACCGCGGCTTCATCTCGCCGCACTTCGTCACCGACCCCAACGCGATGGAAGTGGCGTTCGAAAAGCCGCTGATCCTCGTGTTCGAGGACAAGATCGGCTCGATCCAAAAGCTCTTGCCGCTGCTCGAAGCGGCCAAGAACGCCAACAAGTCGCTCGTGATCCTCGCCGAGGACGTCGAGAGCGAGGCGCTCGCGACGCTGGTGGTGAACAAGCTGCGCGGCATCTTGCAGTGCGTGGCCGTCAAGGCCCCCGGCTACGGCGATCGCCGCAAGGCCATGCTGCAGGACATCGCGGTGCTCACCGGCGCCAAGGCGATCATGAAGGACTTGGGCCTCGAGCTCGAGAAGGTCAGCCTGCGCGATCTCGGCAGCGCCAAGCGCGTCGTGATCAACGCGGACACCACGACCATCGTCGGCGGCGTCGGCGCCCGCAAGGACGTCGAGGACCGCGTGGCGCAGATCCGCGCCGAAATCGAGGTCACGACCTCCGACTACGATCGCGAGAAGCTGCAAGAGCGCCTCGCGAAGCTCACCGGCGGCATCGCGCAGATCAACGTCGGCGGCGCCACGGAAGTCGAGGTCAAGGAACGCAAGGCCCTGATCGAGGACGCGCTGCACTCGACGCGCGCCGCGGTCGAGTCGGGCATCCTGCCGGGCGGCGGCACGGCGCTGCTGCGCGCGCGCGAGGCCACCAAGAAGCTCAAGAAGCAGGACGACGACGAGTACAACATGGGCCTCGAGGTGCTGCACAGCGCTCTCGCGCGCCCGGTGCAGAAGATCTCGGAAAACGCCGGCTTCGACGGCACCGTCACCGCCCACCGCATCCTGCGCGAGAAGAGCCCGACCTGGGGCTTCGACGCCAACAGCGGCCAGTACGGCGACATGCTCAAGTTCGGCATCCTCGACCCCGCCAAGGTCACCAAGACCGCGCTCTCCAACGCGGTCAGCGTCGCGTTGCTGTTGCTCTCCACCGACGCGCTCGTCGTCGCCAAGCCCGAGCCCAAGAAGAAGGGCCCCGCCGGCGGCGGTCACGGCGACATGGATGAGATGGGCGGCGGCATGGGCGGCATGGGCGGCATGGGAGGCATGGACTTCTGATCCGCGCCGCTGCGCACTCCCCACACACACTCACTCCAGAACACACACCCCCACAAGGAATCCCACCCATGGCCAAGCAGATCCTGTTCGACGATGCAGCGCGCGCCAAGATGCGCGACGGCATCGAGAAGCTCGCCAAGACCGTGCGCGTCACCCTCGGCCCCGCGGGCCGCAACGTCGTGCTCCAGAAGTCCTTCGGCTCCCCGTCCGTCACCAAGGACGGCGTCACGGTCGCCAAGGAAATCGAGCTCTCCGACCCGTTCGAGAGCATGGGCGCCAAGCTCGTGCGCGAAGTCGCCTCGAAGACCAATGACGTCGCCGGCGACGGCACCACCACCGCCACCGTGCTCGCTTCCTCGATCTTCAAGGAAGGCCTGCGCGAGATCTCCAAGGGCGTCAACACCATCGCTGTGCGCAACGGCATCGAGAAGGCGGTCGAGCAGGCCGTCGCCTCGATCCAGTCGCAGTCGCGCAAGGTGAAGAAGCGCGAGGAGAAGAAGGCGGTCGCCACGATCTCCGCCAACAACGACCCCGTGATCGGCGAGCTGCTCGCCGAGGCCTTCGAGAAGGTCGGCGACGAGGGCGTGGTCACGGTCGAGGAGTCCAACGGCCTCGAGACGCGCCTCGAAGTGGTCGAGGGCCTCGAGTTCGACAAGGGCTACCTGAGCCCCTACTTCGCGACCGACATGGTCAAGCTCACCGCCGAGCTGACCGACGCGCACGTCTTCATCTACGAGAAGAAGATCTCCAACCTGCGCGAGTTCCTGCCGGTGCTCGAGCGCGCGGCCCAGACCGGTCGTCCGCTCCTGATCATCGCCGAGGACATCGAGGGCGAGGCGCTCGCCACGCTGGTCATCAACCGCCTCAAGGGCGTGCTCAACGTGTGCGCCGTCAAGGCGCCGGGCTTCGGCGATCGCCGCAAGGCCTACCTCGGCGACATCGCCGTCCTCACCGGCGGCACCGCCATCACCGAGGACCTCGGCATCTCGCTCGACAAGGTCACGCCCGCGCACTTGGGCAGCGCCAAGCGCATCAGCATCAACAAGGACCGCACGATCATCGTCGGCGGCTCGGGCTCGAAGAAGTCGATCGAGGAGCGCTGCGCTCAGATCCGCACGCAGATCGAAGCCACCAAGAGCGACTACGACAAGGAGAAGCTGCAGGAGCGCCTCGGCAAGCTCACGGGCGGCGTCGCGGTGATCAAGGTCGGCGGCTCCACGGAAGCGGAGATGAAGACCAAGAAGTTCCTCGTCGAGGACGCGTTCAACGCGACGCGCTCCGCGATCCAAGAAGGCATCGTCCCCGGCGGCGGCGTGGCACTGCTGCGCGCGGCCGACGGCATCGACGACTCCAAGTTCAAGGGCGAGGAGCGCTTCGGCGCCATGATCATCAAGCGCGCGCTCGAGGCGCCGCTGCGCCAGATCTCGCAGAACGCGGGCTACGACGGCGCGGTGGTGGTCGAGAACGTGCGCGAGAAGGGCGGCTCGGCGGGCTTCAACGCGCTCACCGGCGAGTACACGGACATGTTCAAGGCCGGCGTGATCGATCCCGCCAAGGTCGTGCGCTCCGCGCTGCAGAACGCCGCCTCCATCGCGGGCCTGTTGCTCACGACCGACTCGATGATCACCGAGCTCAAGGACGACACGGCCAAGGTCGAAGGCTCGATCGCCTGAGGTCCGCCGCGAGTACCGTGCCCCGGCGGAGCGCAGGCCGCGCTGCGCCGGGGCACGCTCCCATCCACGCACTCCCTTCCTCCGACACGCGACCAACATGAGCGACAAGCGCGACTTCTACGAGGTGCTCGGTGTCGAGCGCGGCGCCAACGAAGACGAGATCAAGAAGTCCTACCGCAAGCTCGCGCTCAAGTACCACCCCGACCGCAATCCGGGCGACAAGGGCGCCGAGGCGAAGTTCAAGGAAGCGGCCGAGGCCTACGACGTGCTCGGCGACGCGCAGAAGCGTCGCCAGTACGACCAGTTCGGTCACCGCGCCTTCGAGGGCGGCGCCGGCGGTGGACCGCGCTTCCACAACATGGAGGACATCTTCTCGGCCTTCGGGGACATCCTCGGCGGGCAGATGTTCGGCGACCTGTTCGGGGGGCAGCGACGCCGCGGCAGCGGTCCGCAGGCGGGCCGCGACCTCAAGATCGTGCTCGACCTCAAGCTCGAGGAGATCGACTCCGGCATCGAGCGCACGATCGTCATCAAGCGCGAGGATCACTGCGGCGGCTGCAAGGGCAGCGGCGCGAAGCACGGCACGTCGCGCAAGACCTGCGAGGCCTGCGGCGGCCGCGGTCAGGTGAGCCGCACGCAGGGTTTCTTCGCCATGGTCACGCCCTGCCCCACCTGCTCGGGAGCGGGCTCGCGCATCGAGTCGCCCTGCGCGCAGTGCCGCGGATCGGGCCGCGAGAGCGTGCGCGCCGACGTGAAGATCAAGATCCCCGCGGGCGTCGAGGAGGGCATGCGCCTGCGCATCGGTGAACAAGGCGATGCCGGAGACCCCGGTGCGCCGCGCGGCGACTTGCACTGCGTGATCCGCGAGGCCGAGCACAAGATCTTCCAGCGCAGCGGCGCCGACGTGATCACGGAGATTCCCGTTTCGTTCGCGCAGATGACGCTCGGCGACACGGTGGAGATTCCCACCCTGCGCGGGCGGGCCGAGATGACGATTCCCGCCGGCACCCAGAGCGGCAAGATCCTGCGCCTGCGCGGGCAGGGCTTGCCGGTGCTCGACGGACGCGGGCGCGGCGACCAGCACGTGCGCTTGTTCGTCGAGGTGCCCAAGAAGCTCTCCGAGCGCCAGAAGGAGCTCCTCAAGGAGTTCGCCGAGCTCGACACCAAGAACTCGGGCAACACCTCCTTCTTCGACAAGATCGTGGGCTACTTCAGCTGAGAGCTGCCTGACATCATGAGCGAAGCCGAACCGAACACCCCAACCGACGCCGTGCCCGAGACCGACCGCCTGCGAGCGGAGCGCGACGACCTGCTCGCGCAGCTCGCGCGCGCGCGGGCCGACTACCAGAACCTCCGCAAGCGCACGCAGATCGACATCGACAACAGCGTGCGCCGCTCGCTCGAAGGGCTGCTGCAGGGGCTGCTGGTCCTGCTCGACAACCTCGATTTCGCTCTCGCCGCACCGGTCGAGAGCGAGGACGGCCGCGCGCTCGCCAAGGGCGTGGCGCTCACGCGGCTCTCCTTCGAGCAAGTGCTCGCTCAGGAGAACGTGCAGCCGATCGCCCCGACGCGCGAGTTCGACCCCAAGCTGCACGAGGCGGTCGCGCTCGTGGCGAGCGACAAGCACGCCTCGGGCGAGATCGTGGCGACGCTGCGCCGCGGTTGGACTTGGCGCGGTCAGGTGCTGCGCGCCGCGCAGGTTCAGGTCGCGAGCGCGCCGATCGCGAACGAAAGTTCACCCGCACCGGCCGAGCCCGAGGCAAACTAGAGGCTCCACCATGCCGACCTACGACTACCAATGCGCCGCCTGCGCTCACGCGGTCGAGTACTTCCAGTCGATGAGCGAGGCTCCGAAGAAGAAGTGCCCCGCGTGCGGCAAGTCGAAGCTGGTGCGCCAGCTCGGCACGGGCGCCGGAGTGCTCTTCAAAGGCTCGGGCTTCTACCAGACCGACTATCGCTCGGACTCCTACAAGAAGTCCCAGAGCGCCGACTCGTCCTCGGGCAGCTGCACCACAGACTCCAAGTCGTGCGCCGCCAAGGGCGGGCCCTGCGCGGGCTAGCGACGGCGCTCGCTCAGGCTGCGCGCGGGCTAGCGACGGCGCTCGCTCAGGCTGCGCGCGGAGTCTCGACGCGCGAGCGCCCTCAGGCTTGCAGGAAGAGTTCCGTGACGAGCTCGCCGATCGTGCCGCTGTCGCACGTGCCGAGCACGCGGTCCGCCACCGCGAGCGCCTCGGGGTAGGAGTTGCCCATCGCGCAGCCCAGTCCCGCCGCCGTCAGCATGGGGACGTCGTTGCCCGCGTCGCCGATCGCGACCACGCGTTGGGGCGCGACGGCGTGCTCGTCCAACAGCCAGCGCAGCGCCTCGGCCTTGCCGCGACAGGGCGGGTGCACGTCGCACACCAAGAGCTTGCTGTCGCGGTGGTGCGGCAGGCAACCGAGCGGGAAGTGCGTGACGTACAGCGGCTGATTCACCGCGCTCTCGAGTTCGGCCGCGACATCGTCGCTGCGCGCGTGCACGTCGGAGAAGAACGTCACGCGCATCGCTCGCAGCCGCTGCATGCGCTCGGGCTCGACGTACTCGACGGCCGTCATGTCGCGCAGCGCACTCCATTCGGCGTCATTGCGCGGCGACGTCGCGTACTTGATGCCCTCGCACATGGCGACGGTCATGAGCCCGCGCTCGAGTCCAAAGCGCAACAGCCGCCCCAGCGTGCGCTCGGAGAGCACGCGTTCCTCGATCAGGCGGCGCTTGGACGGGCACCACAGCGCGGCGCCGTTGAACACCACCGCCGGATGGGCGATGCCGAGTTGCTCGACCACGGGAATGGTAGCGAGCTCGGAGCGGCCGGTCGCGATCATCACGCGCACGCCTTGAACGGACGCCGCGCGCAGCGCCGCGAGCGTGTGCGGGTGGATGCGATCCGACTCGTCGACGAGCGTGCCGTCGAGATCGAGCAGGATCGCGTCGTAGTTCCGCGCGCGCATGGGCGAAGCAGGTTAGTGCTCGCCCTCGCGCCGCGCCACGACCGTCACAGGTCGAAACGCGCCGTCGCGGTCGCGCCCGCTTCGACGACGACCTCCTGCTCGCTCGTCGGTTGCTCGCGTCGATCGAAGCCCGCTGCGAACGAGCGCACCTCGACCTTCCAGCGTCCCGGCGCGAGATCGTCGAGCCGCGCGCGGCCGTCCTCGATCATTCCGCGGGGCGAATCGGGGCCCGCCGACTCTCCCACGCGCGTCGCGCTGACGAACCCCTGCGCGAGCGCCGTGCCGCCTTCGAACACGCGCACCTCGATGGAGCCCGACTGCAGGAGCTGCAAGTCGACGTGGGACTCGACTTCGTTGGGTCCGAGCTCGAGCTCCGCGGACTTCGCGCTGCGATAGCCCTTGGACTCGGCCTTGACGATGAGCTTCACGCCCGGTCGCACGCCGCGCAGCACGTAGCGTCCGTCGTCATCGGTGCGCGCCGTCGGCTCATCGCCGCCGATCAGCATCGTGCTCTCCTCGCTCTCACCGCCGGAGAACGCCATCACCATGCGCACCGCGCCGGAGCGCGCGCCGCCGCCCGGGCGCTCGACGCTCACCTTGGCGCGCGCCATCGGCTTGCCGTCGGGGCCCGTGACGCGCCCTTCGATGATCGCGATGTCGAGTTCGAGATCGAGCCGCTCGTCGCCGTCGCGCAGAGTCGTCTCGGCCTCGGCCGGCATGGCGCGGCTCGGGTGCGTGACGCGCGCGGTGTAGGTGCCCGGCTTCACGTTCTTGACCTCGTAGCGACCACGACCGTCCGTGCGCGCGCTCGGACCATCGCTCATGCCGAACATCATCAGGCGCCCCTCCGGAGCGCTCGGATCCGACTTGCGCACGAGCGTCACCTGCGCGCCCGCCAGCGCAACACCGCCCTCGGTGATCGTGCCCGTGAGCGCGAGCTGCAGCGGAGCGTGGAGCTTCACCGCCGCCTCGCCGCCCTCGTCGACCGTGGCCTCGACCCAATCGAGCTCCTCGGCGCCGCCCTCGAGGCCCGCGAACGCGATGCGCACGTCCCCCATCACGCCGAACATCCCGTCCGACTCGAGACGGAAGCGGTGGACGCCGACCGCCAGATGGCGGAACAGCGCCTCGCCCTTGGCGTCGGTGACCTCGGAGTCGCGTTCCGCTCCGGGGAACGACAGTTCCGCAACGCCGCGGCCGCGCGCGGCGCGCCGTTCGATCTTGGCACCGGCCACGGGCGCTCCGCGCTGGTCGAGCAGCGTCACGCGCACGCTTCCGCCGACCGTCAGTCGCACCTCGAGCGCTTGGGGAGCGCCGACCGCGCAGACAAACGGCTCGCCGCGATAGGACGCGTGCTCTTCGTGCTGCACAGCGAGCGAGCAGCGCACGCCTTCGAAGCTCGTGAGCCTCGCCACGCCGGCCTCGTCGGTGCGCGCGGTGACGCTGCGCTCGTCGCCGAATTCGAAGCCCTCGTCGTGGGAAGCGCCGAGGCTGACCGTGCGCGAGATGAACACTCCGCCTTCCCTGTCGGGCGCTTGCGGCGTGGCGCGCAGCGTCACGCGCGCACCCGAAACCGGTGCGAGCGTCGCCGCGTCGAGGACCGTGACCGTGCACAGCGGTGCCGGGTCGAGCTCGAGCGTGCCGAGCTCCGTCTCCGCGCCCGCGTCGAGCGGGATGTCGAGCCGCGACCACTCGCGATAGCCCGTGGCGGTGATCCACAGGTTGGCCGTGTCGTGGTCGCCGCGCCGCCGCAGGTTGCCGAGCTTGCCGCGACCACCGGGGTGAGGCTGCGATTCGTCGCCCGTCTCGAAGTACGGCCAACGCTGGTGCTCCTTCCCGAGGCTACCCTCGACGCGGAACTGCTCGACCGGCGCCTTGGTGCGAGCGTCCACCACCGTGAACACGAGCGCCGAATCGCCCTGGTACTCGAGCCGGATCCCGCGGTCGCCGGCGCGGGCCTCGACGCGGCGCGACATGCGCGGCGCGAAGCCGAGCGGGTTCTCGCCTTCGTAGAGTCGCAGCGAGATGTCGTAGGAGAGCTCCGGCCGCACACCGCGCAGCGCAAAACTGCCGTCCTGCGCCAGGCGCGCCGAACGCGGCTCCGCCCTGCTTTCAGGGCGCTCGAGCTCGCCGGCCGCGCGCCGCGGGCTCGCGAACACGCGCAGCACGTCGATCGTTCCCTCCGGAACGCCGAGCGCCACACCCGAGATCTGACTGCCGCTCTCCAGTCGCAGCACCAGTCCGTCGCGGCGCTCGTGCGGTCGCAGCGCGCCCTCGACCTTGTAGTGCAGCGTGGGAGCGTCCGGCGACTCGACGGAGAGCTCGAGCTCGCCGGCCGGCAGGATGTCGAGCTCGAACGAGCCGTCGGCGCGCGTCTGGCCGAGCGGCTCGCCGGGGCCGCCGCCCTCGACGGCGAACACGAGCACTGCGCCCGACTCCGCCGCGCGCACGCGCGCGAGCTTGGCGCCCGCCACGCCGACGCCGCGGCTATCGACCACGCGCCCGCTCAGCACCGGTCCGGCGATCAGCGTGAACGTGCCCGCATCGAAGGCCTCGCCCGAAGGAACCGCGCGCTCGACGTCGAGTGGAGCGTACGCGGACGCGCGGAAGCGCAGTCCGACGTCGCCCGCTCGGCTCACGCGCAGCGAGAAGCGGCCGTCTTCGTCCGTCGTCGCGCGCGAGCGAGCTTCGCGTCCAGCGCCCTCGCGCTCGTCCGCCGGCTCGCCCTCGAAACCGAGCCACGAGCGCAGGCCATCGAACGGACCGTCGTCACCGCGGACGCGCACGAGCGCGAGCGGCGCACCGGCCTCGTCGACCACGCGCCCCGTGAGCTCGACACCGCGCACGAGCTCGGGCTGCTGCGCGCCGCGCACGAGCGCGGGCGCGCTCACCTCGATGACTCGGCGCTCGCGCGGCGCCTCGCTCACAGGCTCGCTGGAGACTGGCGCCGAGAGCTCGGCCGCGCCCGGCTCCGCCGCGAGCGCGCCCGCATCCCTCGCCGTGGGCAACGCGGATTCCTCGCGGGGCTCGACCGCGCCCTCGCGCGAGCGCCACAGGAGAATGCCGGAGACGACGAGGGCGAGCAGCAGGACGAGCAGGACCGAACGCTTCAAGGGATGGCTCCGGTGGCGTAGGGGTTGGGGACCGGGCAGGGGAACGAGGGGGGGCAGAGTACGCAAGCCGCGTTCCCCCGTTGGGCCCCAGAATCGGAATCGAGTGCGAAACACGCGTCAAAAAAACCGCCCGTGACGGCTTCCCACGTCGGTCCGCACGTCCCAAGTATTGGGCCGCGCTCGGGTCCGGCGTCCCCTATGCTCACAAGCCAAGCCCGCGCCACCCGCTCGAGCTCCGAGGAGACCCGTCCATGCCGTCGCGCACTCTCGCCCTATTGCTCCTGCCGATCGTCCTCGCGCCGTTGCTCTCGGCCCAGCAGATGCCCAAGGTCGGCAAGGAGTACAAGGACGAGGTCGACATCGGCTTCGCCATCAAGATGCCGTCCGACTGGCCGTTCGTGCCGGGTCAGCCCGACGACAAGAACGAGATCGGCGGCTACTCGGGCGGCGACCTGTCGGTGCTGATGGATCCCAAGACCGGACGGCCGTTCCTCGAGCTCGAGATCAAGCTGCTCAAGTTCGATCGCCGCAAGGCCGGCGACACCCAGACCATCGAAGTCGAGAAGGACGGCGAGAAGATCGAGATCAACTTGGCCGGCGGGGCGCAGAACTTCACGGCGTGGTCCAAGAACCTGAAGTCGGGTTGGAAGCGCGAGGAGAAGCTCTGCAAGGACCTCAAGGTCAACAAGGTCGAGACGAAGCTGCACGTCTACCGCAACGTGTTCGACAAGAAGGAAGACATCGCGGCCTTCCTGTGCGCGTGGGAGTACAAGCTCCAGCCGGACGTCGAGATCGTGATGCTCGGTTTCGCGCCGGCGGACGACAAGCGCTGGGGCAAGTGGGAAGGCACGCTCGAGTCGATGGCGAAGAGCTTCAAGCCGCTCGAGATCGCGAGCAAGAAGATCGCCGTCGCCAAGGGCGCGACGATGCGCGATGCGCGGCGCGCGGAGCTGCAGACGGAGATCACGAAGAACCCGGGCTGGAAGCTGTACGAGACGCCCAACTACTTCCTCGTGTCGTCCAAGAACGACGACAAGCTGTTCATGAAGGAGCTGATGGAGCGCCTCGAGGCGATCCGCGAGCAGTACGAGGAGATCTACCCGCCCGCGCTCGCGGCCGAGCTGCGCCAGCTCGCCAAGGCGCGCGAGGCGGCCGCCGAAGAGGAGAAGAAGAAGAACCCCGAGCAAGGCGAGGGCGGTGCGGAGCCGAGCGAGGCGGATTTCGAGAAGGAGCTCGCGCGGCGCACGCGCGCGGCGCAGGGCGACCCGATGGAACGCTCCAAGTGCAGCGTGGTGCGCGTGTGCTCGAGCGAAGAGGAGTACCTGAAGTACTCGGGTCTGTACGGCTCGGCCGGTTATTGGTCGTTCCAGACCGAAGAGCTCGTCCTGTACGACGACCAGAAAGGCGGCGGCCGCGCGAACACGTGGGCGGTCTTGAACCACGAGGCCTTCCACCAGTACGTGTTCTACTTCTTCGGAAATCTCTCGCCCCACAGCTGGTTCAACGAGGGCACCGGCGACTTCTTCTCCGGCTTCCAGCTCGAGGGCTCGCGCTTCAAGCTCGAACCGTTCAACTGGCGCATCGGCACGGTCAAGGAGAACATCAACCCCAAGAATCTGGCCGGCACCTACGCACCGCTGAAGGAGCTGGTGCGCTGGAGTCAGTCGGAGTACTACGGCCAGAACAAGTACAAGCTCGGCGGCGGCGAGAACTACGCGCAGGGCTGGTCGTTCATCTACTTCCTGCGCACGGGCAAGAAGAAGGCCAAGGACTGGAACCCGGCGTGGGAGACGATCCTCGACACCTACCTGCGCACGCTGGTCGAGACCGACGACCTCGACAAGGCGGTCGACAAGGCCTTCGCGGGCGTGGATTGGGACGAGCTCGAGCGGGTCTGGAAGCACTACATTCTGAGCCTCTAGGGGCGCTCGCCCTACTCTCCCCGGGGGCTCGCCCCGCGCTCGCCGCGCGCTCGCCGCGCGCTCACCCCGCGCTCACCCTGCGCTCGCCGCGCGCTCCACTCTAGGGGGGACAAGCGTCGCGCGAGTCGATAGGCTCGCCGCCCCAGGGAGCACTCCCGACCATGCGAATCCACCACGCGCTCGCCCTCGTCGCCCTCGCCTTCGTCGCCACCGCCTGCCAAGGCACGCGCAAGCTCGCCGATCCCCTGATCGAAGTGCGCGGGCCGGAGTCCACCGAGCTCGGCGTGGCCACGGACTACGGGCTGGTGTTCCTAGGACGCAGCGCGCGCTCGGGCCCCGTCGACGTCACGGCGTGGTTCGGCGACGGTCCGAGCACCGAGCAGGCCGTGGTCGAGCCCCTCGGCGGCGGATTGTTCACGGCCGAGCCGGAGATCCGCTTCCCGCGCGTGCCGATCTCGTTCCAGACGCCCGCGCCCGGCACGCGGCTACTGTTGATCGGCCGCGTCGGCCGCGAGCGTTGGCAGGAAGAAGTCGAGGTGCTCTCCGACGCGCGCGTCGATGGGCTCATCGTGCGCGTGCCGCAGCGCCTGACCACGACCCCCGCCGAGGGCGCGGGCCTGTTCATCGCCAACCCGCTCGCCGAGCACGAGTTGAAGCTCGTCGGCCTGGTCTCCGGTCGCATCGAGCTCGAGTCCGCCGATGGAGCGAAGGTCGAGTACCTCGCGGCCTTCGGGCCCGACCAGCTGTGGCGGCTGGTGGCCTATCGCCGCGACGATCCCAAACGCCGCAAGTTCGTCTATCGCGACGACATCCTCTAGAGCGATCTGCTAGGGCGCGCGCGGTCCGATCGCCGCCACCCACACCGGCCAGACGTCCGACACGTCGCGCCGCTCTTCGCCGTCGCGCCGCCGCAGCACGCGCCGCGTGAGCACGTTGTAGAGGGGCTTGGCCGTCTTGCGCCACACCAGCGCCAGCCCGCGGCGCCGCGGGGGGCGCGGCGGATCCGCGAGCAGCTCCTCGCTCGGCGCGACGTCGACGACGCGCGCGAAGCGCAGGTAGCGCCGTCGGTGCTTGGCGACGTGGCGCAGGTCGTCGCTCGCGCGCGAGGCGAGGCCGCGCGTTCGCAGGGCGTGCACGCTGGCGAGCTGGAAGTCGATCAAGGCGGGCCGACCGTCGCGACCGACCACGATGTTCTGTTCCTTGTGGAGGTCGTTGTGCGCCACGCCGCGCGCGTGCAACTCGCGCACGAGTTCCTCCAAGCGCTCGAAGAAATCCAACGGCAGGCGCTCGCAGCGATGCAGGGGCGCGCCGTCGATGTAGGTGCGCACCAACACGCCTTCGCCGTCGCGCCCCACAGGCGGCGGGAGATCGGCCGCGTTCACCAGACGCGGGACGCCGTCGAGCCCAAGGAGCGCGGCGAGCGCCCGTTCCTCGCGGCGCGCCAGCGCGCGTGCGATCCGCCGCGAGAGCGGCAGCGCCCCTCCGCTCGCGACGCGACGAACCAGTCGCTCTCCGTCCGCCGCACCGCCGCGCGCGAGCAACTCGACCCGCCCCAGGGCGTCGCGCTTGAGCACCGAAACCGACCACATGCCACCGCTCACGATAGCGCGCAGCGCTAGCATGGTCGCCCCATGAGCGACGGGACGATTCGCGCGCGCGGCCTGTGCAAACGCTTCGGCGCCAAGGTCGCGCTCGAGCCCTGCGATCTCGACGTCGAGGCCGGACGCGTGACCGGCTTGCTCG
Source organism: Planctomycetota bacterium (assembly GCA_016872715.1). Taxonomy (GTDB): domain Bacteria; phylum Planctomycetota; class UBA1135; order UBA1135; genus F1-120-MAGs118. The sequence continues at coordinate 1,834 of VGZD01000076.1, read as the reverse complement.
GCCCCAACGGCTCGGGCAAGAGCACGCTGATGCGCCTGCTCGTGGGCCTCGTGCGACCGGACGCGGGTGGGGCGAGCGTGGCGGGCGTCGCGCTCGAGGGCGACGGACTCGCCGTGCGCCGCCGCTGCGCCTACGCGCCCGGCGAGATCGGCCTGTACGGCGAGCTGCGCGGCGACGAGCACCTCGACTGGTTCCTGCGCGGCCGCGAGCGCGAGTCGCGCGCGCGCGCCCGCGCGCTCGCGGAGTCCTTCGAGCTTCCGCTGCGGCGCCGCGTGCACACCTACAGCCACGGCATGAAGCGCCAGCTCATGTTCGCCGCGGCCCTCGCGCCGCGCGTGCCCGTGCGCATCCTCGACGAGCCCTCCGAGGGCCTCGACCCGCAAAAGCGCAGCACCATGATCCAACTCCTGCAGGAGGACGCGGCGCGCGGCACGACCGTGTTGCTCTCTTCGCACCACCTCGGCGAGGTCGACCGCGTCTGCACGAGCTACGTGTTCCTCTCCGGCGGTCGCAAGATCTCGACCGAGCGCACGGAGGATGTCGCCCGCCGCGCGAGACGGCTCGTGCGAGCGACTTTTGGGAGCGAGGTGCGGCTGGCCGAGCTCGCGGCGCGGCTGCGCACGGCGCGTGCGAGCGTGCGCGGCGAGTTGCTGGTCGCGGAGCTCGACAGCGACGACCCGCGGCCGTTCCTCGCCGAGCTCGCGACCCTCGAAGGCTTCGGCGCGCCGCGCACGCTCGAGTATGGGCAGGTCTCGCTCTCCGAGCTCTACCGCGGACTGTACGGCGTCGAGGAGGCCTGCTGATGGGACGCGCGCTGCACTCCACGTTCTGGCGCGGCGTGGGTTTCCTGCTCGTGCTCGAGCTGATGCTCGTACCGGCGGTGCTGTACTTCCCGGAGTTCCAAAAGCACGCCCACGCGCTCAAGGCGATGGCGCCCATTCCGGTGCTGCGCAACGTGATCGACACGCTCGAGCAGGGCGGCGTGTTCGCCTACGTGACGGGCCAGCACTTCTTCAAGGGCTGCAATACGCTCGGCACGGCCGCCGCCGTGCTGCTCGCCTGCGGCGCGATCGCCGGCGAGGTGCACCGCGGCACGTTCGAGATCTTCCTCGCGCGAACGCTCTCGCGCCGACGCATCCTCACGGAGCGCTGGCTCGAGGGCGCCGCGGCCGTGTGCATCCCGGTCGTGCTCTCCACGCTCACGATCCCATGGCTGTGCAGCCTCGTCGGTCACTCGGTCGCCTACTGGCCGCTGCTGCTGTGCGCGGTGCAGCAGTGCGCCGTCCTGCTCGCGGTCTACGGCGTGACATTCTTCCTCTCGACGCGCGCCCGAGCGCCGATGGGGATCGCCTTCGCGATGCTGTTCTTCACCGTGTTCCAGTTCGCGGTCTACCTCGTCGAGCGCATCACGCACTTCTCGCTCTTCCGGCTCACCGACGTCGAGCGCTTCCTCTACATCCAGCGCGAGAACGGCTTCGAGCTGTGGGCCCTGCTGCCACCGGTCGGAATCACACTCGTCACTTTCGTCGCGTCGCTCATGTCGTTCGAGCGTCGCACGCCCTGAAGCGCACTCACGCCAGTCGCGCGAGCCACGCCTTCCAGACCCAAACCGACTGGGCCTTGCGCTGGAAGCGCGCGGCGCGCGACGCGAGCTCGCCCACTTCGCAAAAGGCGAGCTTCGCGGCCGCGCGATCCCCGCCCATGCGCAGCGCGACGCCGCGGTGGTAAGCGCTCTCCGGGCTCGGTCCGTGCTCGCGCTCGTAGCGCGCGAGCGTGGCGAGCGCGGCCTCGTCGCGGCGCAGTGCAAGGTGCGCGCGAGCGAGCGCGAGGTGCA
>VGZD01000075.1 GCA_016872715.1 Planctomycetota bacterium | reverse complement strand
GAGGGCTCGGCGGCCGTCATGCGCGGCCTGCCCCTCTCTGAGTACATCGCGCAGATGTACTGCAACTCGAACGACTCGGCCAAGGGCCGCCAGATGTGCAACCACTTTCAGCACAAGGCGAGCCACTACCCTTCTTGGTCGAGCGTCATCGGCACGCAGGTTTCGCACGGCGTCGGCGCGGCCCTCGCGGCGAAGCAGCGCGGGCTCGACGAAGTGCACGCGATCTACTTCGGCGACGGCGCGACGAGCTCCAACGGGTTCCACTCCGGCCTGAACTTCGCGGGCGTGTGGAAGGTGCCGGCGGTGTTCGTGTGCATCGACAACGGCTGGGCGATCAGCGTGTGTTCGCGCGAGCAGACGGCGGCGGAGAGCTACGCCGACAAGGCGCTCGCCTACGGCATGCCGGGCATCGAGGTCGACGGCAACGACGCGCTCGCCTGCGTGCGCGAGATGCGCGCGGCGCTCGCGCGCGCGCGTCGCGGCGAGGGGCCGAGTCTGCTCGTGCTCAAGACCTATCGCATGCTGGGCCACAGCTCGTCGGACGATCCGACGAAGTACCGCGACTCGGCCGAGGTCGACGCATGGGCCGCGCGCGATCCGCTCGAGCGCCTCGAGCGCCATCTGGTCGCGCGCAAGGTGATCGATGCGGGCGAGCGAGCGCGCGTCGAGGCGGAGCTCTTCGCGGAGATCGATCGCGAGATCCACGTGCAGGAAGCGTCGGCGCCGATGGCGCTCAAGACGCTGGTCGAGGACGTCTACGCCGACGTGCCCCGCCACCTGCGGCTGCAGTACAACCGCTTCATCGCGGTCGCCGAGCGCCTCGGCCACGCGCAGCAGGGCGACGGCGCGTTCCCGCTGTAGCGCGCAGGCGCCGAGCTTTCCGCGCGAGTCCGCGCCGGATCCCGCCCTGCGCGCAAGCGCGGTCGGTCAGCGCTCACGTTCTCGCTCGACCCCTTTCGCGGCCGCTGCACGTCCGCCGCGGTTGCCATGTTGGACGCGCGCGGGCATCCTGCCGTGATGCTGCAACGTGCTCTCGTCATCGTCTGCGCGTCGGTGCTCGCGACCTGCGCGTCGAGTCCCGTGCCGAGCCGACGCGCGCCGAACGTGGTGCTGATCGTCGCCGACGACCTCGGCTGGGGTGAGCTCGGCTGCTACGGCCAGCGCAAGATCCGCACGCCCCGCATCGACGCGCTCGCGGCCGAGGGCGTGCGGTTCACGCAGTTCTATGCGGGTGCGCCGGTGTGCGCGCCGAGCCGCTGCGTGCTGCTCACCGGCAAGCACAACGGCCACGGCGCCGTGCGCGACAACTTCGAGGTCCAGCCCGAAGGACAGCTCGATCTTCCCTCGAGCGAGGTGACGCTCGCGGAGGTGCTGCGCGAGCGCGGCTACGCCACGGGTTGTTTCGGCAAGTGGGGGCTGTCGGCGCCCGACACCGAGGGTCATCCCAACGCGCAGGGATTCGACGAATTCTTCGGCTACATCTGCCAGCGCCAAGCGCACGACTTCTATCCCGATCACCTGTGGCGCAACCGCGAACGCGTCGAGCTCGATCGCGCGCAGTACTCGCACGACCTCGTCGCGGACGCAGCGCTCGCGTTCGTGCGCGAGCAGCGCGAGCAACCGTTCTTCCTGTATGTGCCGTTCACGATTCCACACCTCGCGCTGCAAGTGCCCGAGGACTCGCTCGCCGCGTACTCCGGCGCGTGGGAGGACCCGCCCTACGAGGGCGGCAAGGGCTACAAGCCGCATCCGACGCCGCGCGCGGCCTACGCGGCCATGGTCACGCGCATGGATCGCGACGTGGGACGCATCGTCGACTTGCTCGCCGAGCTCGAGCTCGCGGACGACACGCTCGTGCTCTTCACGAGCGACAACGGGCCGACCTACGACCGCGTCGGCGGCTCGGACTCGGACTTCTTCGAGAGCACCGCGGGCCTGCGCGGATTCAAGGGCAGCGTGTACGAGGGCGGGCTGCGCGTGCCGCTCGTCGCGCGCTGGCCGGGGCGCGCGAGAGCGGGCTTCACCTGCGCGCTGCCCTGCGCGTTCGTCGATTTGTTCGCGACGATCGCCAGCGAGTGCGGCGCGGCCGCGCCGACGGTGAACGACGGCATCGCGCTCGGAGCGGCGCTGCGCGATCCGAGCGTCGCGACGCGCGCTCGGCCGCTGTACTGGGAGCTCGCCGGCTACGGCGGTCAGCAAGCCGCGCGAGTTGGGGATTGGAAGGCCGTGCGCCGCGAGATGAGGAAGGGCAACGAAGCGATCGAGCTCTACGACCTCGCCACGGACGTGGGCGAGACGCGCGACCTCGCGTCGCAGCGGCCGGACGTGCTCGCACGGCTGCGCGAGGTGCTCGAGCGCGAGCACGTGGATGCGCCGTTGTTCCCGCTCACGAAGACGCAGAAGTAGCGCGCGGCGCGCTCGGCGGAGCGAGCAGCTGCGGCAGGTGCAGCGGGTCGCACGACGCACAGGGCTCGGATTCGCACGCGGGCTCGCGGCGCTGCTTGCGCAGCGCCACCACCGCCTCGGGCAGCGCGTACTGCTCGCCTGAGAAGCGCTCGACGAAGCGGCCGCCTCGCACGTCGCCGCGCAACTCGAGCGCGCGCAGGGCCCGCACGAGGTCGCGCCACGGCGTGGGGAAGCGCTCGCGTTCGAGCAACGCGCGGAACAGCACGCCGTAGCGGCGCAGGAGCGCCTTCGCGAGCGCCTCGCTCTCCTCGCGCGGGCGGCCTTCGCGTTCAAGGAGCGACCAGCGCCCCGGGGAGAGCGCGCGGAAGTGGCGCTGGCCGCTTTGGCGCATCAGGTGTCGCAGCGCGCCGAAGCCGTCGCTGGAGGCCAGTCCGCAGCCGACGAGCTCGGCGAGTCCGCGGTCGACGTCGACGCCGAGCAGGCCGCAAGCGCGCGGCAAGTCGTCGGCAAAGCTCGCGCCGCGCGAGCGCAGCGCCTCGAGCACGGCGCGCGCGGGCCACGTGAGCTCGGGAGGCTCGCCTGAGCGCTCGAACCCCAGCCACAGATCGCCGTCCTCGCGCGGATAGAACGCGATCGGAGTCGCGCGCGGCGAGCTGCGCCCCGCTCCCCACAGCCGACCCCACGCGATGCGACCGCTCAAGCCGAGCTGATCGAGCCACTCGGGTCGGTAGTCCTTGACGCGCGCGGGCAGGATCGTCTCCTCCCATTCCGTCGGCGTCGCCTCGAAGCCCGCGAGCTGCGAGAGCACGGCTTCGAGGCCGCCCCTACCGTCGAGCGGATCGGCGACGTGCTGCCACGCGCGCAGGAAGCGCAGGAAGACCGATGTACTGACGGGCTGCACTTCGCGGCGCAGCGCGTCGAGCGTGTAGCCGCGAATGCGCGCGAGCAGACGTCGCTCGCACCACGCCGCTCGCCCGTCGACGATCGTGCGCAACACGAAGCCCTTGCTCTCGAGCTGCACGAAGAGCGGATCGTCGCCGTGCACGGGCCCGAGAGCCTCCAAGCGACCGCGCAGCATGGCCTCGGGATCGCGCGTCGAGTCGACCGCCAGCCAGCGCTCGCCCTCGCGCACCACGCGACCGGCGGCGGCGAGTTCCGCGAGCCAGGGCTTCCACTCCGTCGCCTCGCGCTCCTCGACCCAGCCCATCCACGACAGCGCCTCGTGCACTTCCTCCGCGTGGCGCGGATCCGGCCACGCTTCCTCGCGCACGCGCGCGATCGCGAGCGGATCGAGGGCGCCGATGTCGGCAGCATCGCGCTCGCGCAGGGCACGGCGATTGGCGACCGCGTGGGTGCGGCGCTCTTCGAGGGGCGCGTCATCGAGGAACGCGTAGGGGCGCGCACACAGGACGTTGCGCGCGAGCTCCGAAGGCGCGGACACATCGACGGCGACCCTCTCGATGCTGCCGTCCCTCAGGCCACGCAAGACCTCCAGCATGCCCTCCACGTCCATCGCCTCGTGCAGGCAGTCGTGGATCGTCTGCCGCACGAGGACGTGCTCCTCGGGAATCGCGAGATCCCCCGGCGGGAGGTTCTCCCCGCACGCGAGCACTTCCGGGAACGCGGCGGCGAGCAAGTCGTCCGAGCGCATCCGCAGCAGCGGAGCGCTCACGCGCGCGCCAGCGTGGAAACGCGCCACGAGCAGGGCGCGCTGGACGTTCCAGCGCCAGCGCGCCTCGAACAGCGGCGAGGCGAGCACGGCCTGCGCGAGCACGTCGCGGGCGGTGCGCGGATGCAGATAGTCGAAGACCTCCTCGAGCGGGAAGCTGTGCATCGGTCCGAGCGAGAGCAGCACCGCGTCCTCGGTCGCGGCGGCTTGCAGCTCGAAGCCAAAATGACGGCAAAAGCGCTTGCGGAGCGCGAGCCCGAGCGCGCGGTTGATGCGGCCTCCGAAGGGCGAGTGCAGCACGAGCTGCATGCCGCCGCTCTCGTCGAAGAAGCGTTCGAGCACCATGCGGCGCGTCGTCGGAAGGGTCCCGAGCGTGCGACGGCAATCGTCGAGATACTCCGCCAGCGTGTGCGCGGCGGCCGTTGGCAACAGCGTCTGGCGTTCTCGCTCCGAGGGCGTGAGCTCGCGGAGCTCGCAGATCTCCTCGCACAGCTCGCGCGTGCGCGAGCTCGCCTCGCCGAACCAAAACGGCAGCGAAGGCGGCGTTCCGAACGCGTCGCCGACGCGCAAGGCTCCGCGCTCGATCCGCAGCACGCGCCACGAGCGATTGCCCAGTTGGAACACGTCGCCGATCACCGAATCGATGCCGAAATCCTCGTCGACCGTTCCGATGAACGTGCCGTCCGGCTCGACGTAGACCTTGTAGTGGCCGATGTCGGGGATCGCGCCGCCACAGGTGATGGCGATCAGCCGCGCGCGCCGCGTGCCGCGCACGCTTCCGTGCACTCGATCGCGATGCAACAGCGCCGCTCGGCCGCTCGAGTGCAGCTCGAGCAACGCGTCGAAGTCCTCGCGCGGCGTGTCGCGATAGGGCCAAGCTCGACCCATGCGCGCATGGAGCTCGCCCTCGTTCCAAGCACCGCTCGCGCACTCGGCCACCACCTGCTGCGCGAGGATGTCGAGCGGGGCGCGCGGTTGGGGCGTGCGATCGAGCTTGCCGGTGCGCACGGCTCGCAGCAGCGCCGCGGATTCCTCGAGCTCGTCGCGCGTCATCGGAAACAGCACTCCCTTGGGAGTGCGGCCGACACCGTGGCCCGAACGGCCGACGCGCTGCAGGAACGCCGCGATCGAGCGCGTCGTGCCGAGCTGCACCGTGAGTTCGACCTCGCCGATGTCGATGCCGAGCTCGAGCGAGGCGGTCGCGACGAGCACGCGCAGCTCGCCGCGCTTGAGGCGCTCTTCCGCGGCGAGCCGCCGTTCTCTGGAGAGGCTCGAGTGATGGCAGCCGACCTTGTCGTCGCCGAGCAGCTTGGCGAGCTCCGCCGAAGAGCGTTCGGCCAGCTTGCGCGTGCCGACGAACACGAGCGTGGTTCGATGCTCCAGCGCGAGCTCCGCGACGCGCCGGTAGATCTCGCCCCACGTCTCGGCGGAACACACCGTCTCCAGCGGACTGGGCGGGATCTCCACGCGCACGTCGAGCTCGCGCAGGTGTCCCTCGTCGATGAGCGTGCACTCGCGGAGCGTTCCCGTCAGGTAGCGAGCGACGTCCTCGATCGGCTTCTGCGTCGCGGAGAGGCCCACTCTCTGAACCTCGCCAGCGAGCGCGCACAGCCGCTCCAGCGAAAGCGCGAGGTGCGAGCCGCGCTTGTCGCCCACGACGGCGTGCACTTCGTCGATGATCGCCGTGCGCACGTCGCGCAGCATGGCGCGCCCGCTCTCGCTCGTCAGCAGGATGTAGAGGCTCTCGGGCGTCGTGACGAGGATGTGCGGCGGTCGCGCGCTCATCGCGGCGCGCTCCTTCCGCGGCGTGTCCCCGGTGCGCACCAGAACGCGCACGTCGGGCAGCGTCGGGTCGAGTTCGCGCAGGCGCGCGAGCGGAGCCGCGAGATTCTTTTGAACGTCGTTGACGAGCGCGCGCAGCGGCGAGACGTAGAGCACGCTCGTGCGCTCGGCAAGCGCGGCGCCCTGGCGCAACAGGCCATCGAGCGCACACAGGAATGCGGCCAGCGTCTTGCCCGAGCCCGTGGGTGCGGCGACGAGCACGTGTTCTCCGCGCAAGATCGCGGGCCATGCGCGCTGCTGCGGCAGCGTCGGCGCTCCCAGTTCCGCCGCGAACCAGCGCTGCACGATGGGGAGGAAGCTCTCGAGCGCCATGGCGCTCCTGATTCTACGCCCAGCGCGCTGCTACGATCGCTCGGCCATGCTGCTCCCGCTCCCCATGCTGCTCCCGCTCCTGTGCGCCGCCGCGATGGGAAATCCGAACGAACTTAGCCTCGCTTCGCTCTTCACCGACTCGATGGTGCTGCAGCGCGAGAGCACGGTGCCTGTGTGGGGCCGCGCCGCGCCGGGAGCCGAGGTGCGAGTGCGCGCGTCGTGGAACGAGGCGGCGAGCGTGACGCACGCGGACGCCGCGGGGCGCTGGAGCGTTCCGCTCGCCACGCCGCGCGCGGGAGGACCGCACGAGCTCGTGGTCGTGGCGGAGCGCGAGATCCGCCTGCGCGACGTGCAAGTCGGCGAGGTCTGGCTGTGCTCGGGACAGTCGAACATGGAGTGGAAGGTGAGGCCGGGCGAGCTCGGTGGCGTGCTCGATGCCGCCCAGGAGATCGCCGCGGGCGAGCACCCACGAATCCGCCATTTCGACGTGCCCAACCGCGCTTCGCTCCAGCCCGAGGAGCGCTGTCTGGGCGCGTGGCAGGTTTGCACGCCCGCGACGGTCGGTGAGTTCAGCGCGGTCGCGTACTTCTTCGCGCGCGAGCTCGTGCGGGAGCTCGACGTGCCCGTCGGTGTGATCAACGCGAGCTGGAGCGGCACGCGCATCGAAGCGTGGCTCGACGAAGCGACGGCGCGCACGTTCCCCGAGCTCGGCTCGGAGCTCGCCGCCTTGGACGGCCTGCGCGCGGCCGAGAGCTCGGGGTCGGTCGATCCGCACGTCGCCAGCGTGCTCCACAACGGCCTGCTCGCGCCGCTCGAGCCCTTCGCCGTGCGCGGTTTCCTCTGGTACCAAGGCGAATCCAACCGCGCGAATCACGCGCTCTATCACCGGATGCAGCCCGCGTTCGTCGAACACCTGCGGCAGCGCTTCGACGGACCGAGCGTGCAGCCTTTCTATTTCGTGCAGCTCGCCCCGTTTGGCTACGAGGACGACGAGGGCGAGACGGGCGCGTTGCGCGACGCGCAGCGCCGCTGCCTTGCGCAGCCCGACACCGGCATGGCGGTGACGATGGACATCGGCGATCCGAGCGACATCCATCCGGCGAACAAGCAGGAAGTGGGACGTCGACTCGCGCTGTGGGCGCTCGCGAAGACCTACGGCCGCGACGCCGTGGTCCACTCCGGTCCGCTGTATCGCGAGCACCGCGTCGAGGGAGCGCGCGTGCGCGTGCACTTCGACGCGCTCGGCTCCGGCTTGATCGAGGGCGGCGATCACATCACCGGCTTCGAAGTCGCCGGCGAGGACCGCCGCTTTCGCCGCGCGTCGGCGCACATCGACGGCGACAGCGTGCTCGTCTGGTCGGGCGAGGTTCCGCGACCGGTGGCCGTGCGCTACGGATTCGCCGCGACCTCTCAGCCGATCCTGTTCAACAAGTCGTGGCTTCCGGCCGCGGCCTTCCGCACCGACGACTGGCCCGTGCCGTGAGCTCGACCGAGAACTGGAACGACGCGTCCGACCCCGACGCGCTGCTGCCGACCGCGGAGGACTGGCGCCGTCTCGCGGAGCTGCGCGAGTCCTTCCTCGCCGCCGAGGGTGGCGCGGCCGCGGACTCGTACTGGCGCTCGCGCCGCGATTTCGAGCTCTACGACGCGACCTTCGCCGCGCGCATCGGCTGGAAGTGGGACGCGGTGTTGCGCGAGCTCGCCTTGCGCGGCCGCTCGCCCCGCGGCGCCACCGTGGTCGACTGGGGCTGCGGCACGGGCATCGCGGCGCGGCGCTTTGTCGCGAGCGTCGCGGGCGTGAAGCACGTGCATCTGTGCGACCGCTCGAAGCAGGCGACGTGGTTTGCGCGCGACGCGCTCGCGGCGAACGACCCGCAGCTCGCGCTGACCTTGCACGCGCCCTTGGCCGACGAGCCGATCGACGTCCTGCTCGCGAGTCACGTCGTCGGAGAGCTCGCGCCGCAGGCCCTCGACGAGTTGCTCGCTCTCGCGGCGCGCGCCCGCACCGTGATTCTCGTCGAAGCCGGGAGTCGCCCCGTCTCGCGCGCGCTCGGTGCCGTGCGCGAGCGGCTGAAGGGAGTGTTCGACGTCCTCGCGCCCTGCACGCATGCGGCGTCGTGCGGCTTGCTCGCACAGGGACGCGAGCAGGACTGGTGCCATTTCTTCGCGCGCCCGCCCGCCGAGGCGTTCACCAGCTCGTTCTGGCGCCGCTTCTCCGACGAGCTCGGCATCGACCTGCGCGCGCTGCCCTACTCGTTCGTGGCGCTGGAGCGACGCTCGACGCCCCTGCCGCCGCGGGGCGCTCGCATCCTCGGTCGGCCGCGGCTGCTCAAGGGCCGCGCCCTGCTCGAGTGCTGTGATGCGAGCGGCGTCGCGGCGCGCACGCTGTTCGAGCGCGACGCCAAGCCGCTCTTCAAGCGCCTCGATCGCTCCGGCGAGCTGCTGCTCGCCGACGTGCGCTGCGAGGGCGAGCGCATCGTCGAGTTCACGCCGCTCCTCGACGGCTAGAAGCGCTTGAATTCGAGCAGTGTGTCGCCGCGCGTGTAGGCGAGGCCGGACGCGCCGATCGTGGGCGGTTCGTACATCGTGCCGCGCCCTTGCAAGCGGAATTCGCCTTCGCTGCCGTCGGCGAAGCGCAGTTGGAAGTAGTAGGTCGTCGAACCGACCTTGTCGGAGAGTCCCGTGCGGCTGCGGCGGTCGAGCACGCGCGCGGGGCGGCGCAGCATGGGCGCGTTGCGGGCGTTGCCGCGGATCGTGACCGCACCGGCGAGCAGGAAGATCGCGAACGCGCAGAGGAACACCGCCACGAGCACGGGCCAGCGGCCGATGTAGCCACCGCGGTCCATGAAGGCCGCGCCGACGCAGAAGGCGAGCGCGAGCGCGACGAGCACCCAGCCCCACAACTGCAGGCGGCCCGCCTTGGCCTCGACCGCGGGCTCGATCGGCGACCACGAGAGCGCGGTGGCATAGGCGGGATGAACTTGGAGCTTGGCGAGCAGGCGCTGCGTCTCGTCGTCGGGCGGCGCGCTCGCGGCCCCGATGCGCAACGGAGCGGCGCAATAGGCGCACAGCGACAGGTCCGTGCGGTGCAGCTTGACGCCGCAGGTCGGGCAGTGGGTGAGCGTTGCTTGCGCCATGTGCTTGGTGCGAGGGAGCGTACATCGGCCGCGGGCTCGCTGTCGCCTTCGCAGGAGACGGATTCGCGCCCGCTTGCCTATAGTGTTCGCCCCTCGCGCCGCGCCGAGACTCGACGCTCGCGCCGCACCACGCTCAGAGAAAGATCTTCCGCCATGGCCAACCCCCGCACGGTCGTCGTCCTCGGTGCCGGTCCCGCCGGTTACGTCTGCGCCATCCGTCTCGCCGCGCTCGGACAGAAGGTCACGGTCGTCGAGAAGTCCTACGTCGGCGGCACCTGCCTGAACGTCGGCTGCATTCCGTCGAAGGCCCTGATCGCCGCGGGTTCGCTCAAGGAGCGCATCGCCCACGCCTCGGCCATGGGCATCACGGCCGACAACGTGCGCCTCGACATCGGCAAGCTCGTCGAGTGGAAGCAGGGCATCGTCGGCAAGCTGACCGGCGGCGTCGGCAGCCTGCTCCGCAACCACAAGGTCGAGCTCGTGATGGGCAAGGGTTCGATCGTCGACCGCAACACGGTCGCCGTCGCCACCGCGGATGGTCCAAGGACGCTTTCGTGCGACGACATCGTCATCGCCACCGGCTCCGTGCCGATCGCGATCAGCGGCTTTGCGTTCGACGAGCAGGACGTGTGGAGCTCGACCGGCGCGCTCGCCCCCAAGTCGATTCCTGGGCGCCTCGTCGTGATCGGCGGCGGCTACATCGGGCTCGAGCTGGGCATGATGTACGCCAAGCTCGGCAGCGCGGTGACGGTGCTCGAAGCCACGAGCGGCGCGCTCCCCGGGCAGGACCGCGACTGCGTCAAGGTGGTCGAGCGCTCGATGAAGAAGCTCGGCATGAAGCTGTTGGTCGAGACGCTCGCCCAAAGCTACGAACGCAAGGGCAGCGAACTGCACGTCAAGGTCAAGACCGCGACCGGCGAGCAGGTCGTCGTGTGCGACCAGATCGCCTCGATGGTCGGTCGCAAGCCCTACAGCGAAGGGCTGGGACTCGAGCGGGTCGGGCTGGCCCTCGACGCCAAGGGGTTCTTGCCGGTCGACCGCCAGATGCGCACCAAGGTCGCGAACATCTACGCCATCGGCGACATCGCAGGACAGCCGATGCTCGCGCACAAGGGCAGCAAGGAAGGGCTCGTCGCGGCGGCCGTGATCGCCGGTCAGAAGGAAGCGTACGACGCGCGCTGCGTGCCCGCGGTGATCTTCACGGCCCCCGAGATGGCGTCGGTGGGCGCGCAGGAGGCCGAGCTCGCGGCCAAGGGCGTCGCCATCAAGGTCGGCACGTTCCCCTTCGCCGCCTCGGGCCGCGCGATGAGCCTGATGGAGACCGAGGGCTTCGTGAAGGTGATCGCCGACGCGAAGACCGACGAGCTGCTCGGCGTTCACATGGTCGGTCCCGAAGTCACCGAGCTCATCGCCGAGGCCGCGCTTGCGATCGAGCTCGGCGCGACCGCCGAGGACATCGCGCGCACGATCCACGCGCACCCGACGCTCCCCGAAGCGCTGATGGAAGCCGCCGAGAGCGTCCACGGCATGGCCGTGCACATCTTCCAGCCCAAGCGCTGAGCGATTTGCCTGCGGCTGCGCCCGCGCGCGCCGAGGACTAGAAGCGCTCGGCGCTCGTCGGGGCGTTGCCCACGATCCCCTCGATGCGTTCGAGGATTGCGGGGCACAGGCGGGGGAGCAGCGCGAGCGCGGCGAGGTTCTCCGCCAACTGGGATGAGTTGCTCGCGCCCAGAATCACCGTGCTGACGCGCGGATTTCGCAGGCACCAAGCGATTGCGAGCTGGGCGGGCGTCGCGCCGAGCTCGGCCGCGATGCGCGACAGCGCCGCGGCTTGCTCGACCTGAGCGCGCCCCGAGGGGCTCTCCAGCCGCTTCCGCAGCCACGCGTACTCGGGCAGCGTCATGCGCGAGCCAGACGGAACGCCGTTGGCGTACTTTCCGCTGAGGATGCCCGAGGCGAGCGGCGACCAGATCGTCGTGCCGAGTCCGAGCGCGTCGTACAGCCGCACGAGCTCGCGCTCGACCTTGTGGCGCACGAACAGGTTGTACTGGGGCTGCTCCATGGTCGGAGGATCGATGCCCAGCGCGCGCGCGATCCCCGCCGCCTCCGCGATCTGGTCGGCCTCCCACTCGGAGGTGCCCCAGTAGAGGACTTTTCCTTGCCGCACGAGGTCGCCCATGGCGCGCACGGTCTCCTCGATCGGCGTGTCGAGGTCGGGGCGGTGGCAGAAGAAGAGATCGAGGTAGTCGACCTGCAGGCGCGCGAGCGCGGCGTCGGCGGCGTCGCGGATGTGCTTGCGCGAGAGGCCGCGCTGGGTGGGGAGCGCGCCGCCCCAGAACACCTTGGACGAGACCGTGAAGCAGTCGCGCCGCAGGCCGAGCGCGCGCAGCGCCTCGCCCATGATGCGCTCGGACTCGCCCGCGGCGTATTGCTCGGCGTTGTCGAAGAAGTTCACGCCCGCGTCGAAGGCCTGTTTCATCAGGCCCGCCGCCGCGCGCGTGTCGAGCTGGTTCTTGAAGGTCACCCACGAGCCCAGCGAGAGGGCGCTGATCTGGAGGCCGGAGCGGCCGAGGCGGCGGTACTGCATGGCGTCCACGCTACACTCCGCCGATCGCGATGGAGCACCAAGCGAGCGACAAGCGCTACCCGGAAGGGGTGCTCGAGGTTCGGCGCCTGCCGCGCACGGGGTTTGGCGAAGTGCACGAGCTGCAGCGCGCGCTCGTGGAGCAGCGGCTGCGCGGGGAGATCGGCGATGTGCTGCTGCTCGTCGAGCACGAGCCGGTGATCACGCTCGGCCGCGGAACGCAGCGCGGGGACGTGTCGCAGGCGCGCCTGCCGATCTTCGAGGTCGAGCGCGGCGGAGAAGCCACCTACCACGGGCCGGGTCAGCTCGTGGCGTATCCGATCCTGCTGCTAAGGGAAGGGCGGCGCGACCTGCATCGCTACCTGCGCGACCTCGAGGAGGTGGTGCTGCGCGTGCTCTGCGAGTTCGACGTGGTGGGCACGCGGCGGCCCGGCCTCACGGGAGTCTGGATCGGCGAGCGCAAGGTGTGCTCGATCGGCGTGAGCGTGCGGCGCTGGGTCACATGGCACGGTCTGGCGCTCAACCTCGACGTCGACCTCGGTGAGTACGCGCAGTTCCGCCCGTGCGGGCTCGACGCGACCGTCATGGCAAACGTGCGCGACTTCGTCGAGCTGCCTCCGACGCGGCTGCTGTTCGAGGTGCTGGTGGTGAAGCACCTGTGCGAGGTGTTCGCTCTGGAGCTGCCGCCGATTCCGCCGCCGCCCGCTCCGGCGCCCGGCGAGCTGCCGCTCTATCCCGGCTAGCGGCGGGCGCGGGCGCACCCCCTCGCCCGAATGGAATTTCCTTCCTCGTCCGAGGCCGACGATTTTTGCCGCTTCGTCCATCAGCCCGCGGCTTGGAAGTTCCGATTTCCTTTGCGCCTGGGATCGCGCCGTTTCGCGTGACCCATGCGCGTCCCCATGAGCGAACCGCAAGCTGACCCTGTGCTCGACCTGTCCGTGCTCGCCGCGCTGCGCGAACTCGGCGGCGTCGACGAACCCGGACTGGCGGACGAGCTGCTCAAGCTCTTCCTGCAAGATTCCACGCGCCGCGTCGCGAACCTCGAGGACGCGCTCGCGCGCGGCGATGGGCTCGGGCTCGCTCGCACGGCGCACACCCTGCGCTCCTCGAGCACGAACGTCGGGGCCTTGCGCGTCGCGCGCATCTGCCTGGATCTCGAGGCGAGCGCACGCGACGGGGAAGTGCGGGACGCGGCCGTTCGCGTGCGCGAGCTCTCGCGCGCGCTCGCCGCCGTGCGCGAGGCGCACACCCAACTGCGGAGGGCGGCATGAACGGCAAGGAGCGCGCCAGCAAGCCGATCGAGGAGCTCAAGCTCGCCGGAAACCTGCCTTCGCCGACCGGCGTGGGACTCGCGATCCTCGAGCTCACGCGCGGCGAGGACTACTCGATGGGCGACGTGACGCGCGTGATCCAGACGGATCCGGCGCTCACCGGTCGCATCCTGCGCATCGCCAACAGCGCCGTTTCCTCGCCGTCGCAGCCGATCACCAGCGTGTCGCAGGCCGCGATGCGCCTCGGCGTGCGCTCGGTGCGCAACGTGGCGCTCGGCTTCTCGCTCGTCTCCGGCACGCGCAGTGGCGAGTGCCGCAGCTTCGACTACGAGCGCTACTGGGCGCACTCGCTCGCCGTGGCCGTCGCGGCGCAGGCGCTCGCGGAAGAGGCGCGCGGCGTGACGCCCACCGACGCCTTCACGTGCGGCCTGCTCTCGGACATCGGCTCGCTCGCGTTCGCGAGCATTCACCCCGAGCGCTACTCGGAAGTCCTGCGTCGAGCGAACGTGCAGGGAGAATCGCTCCTGCTCGCGGAGCGCGAGCTGCTCGACATCGACCACGTGCAGCTCGGCTGCGCGCTGATCTCGGAGTGGGGTCTGCCCGAGTCGTTCGCGCACGCCCTCGCGTCCGCGGACGCGCGCGAGCCCGAGGTCGCGCCCTCGCCGGAGGCGCAGCGTCTCGCGCGCTTGCTGCGTCAGGCGCTCACGCTCGCGCCGCACATTGCAACCGATGAGGCAACCGGCGAGCTCCCCGAGGGGCTCGACCTCGATGCGGCGCGTCTGGGAGCGGTGATCGCCCGCTGTCGCGCCGACTGGCTCGACTGGAGCCGCACGCTGCAGCTTCCTGCCGCGGCGCGCGAGCCCGCGCCGGGACTCGTGCCGACGGCCGAGCTCGAAAGCGCGCCGACCTGCACCGCCACGCCAGCGAGCGCCAAGGCCCGCAGCGGACTGCGCATCCTCGCCGTCGATGACGACCCCGTCTCGCTGCGCCTGATCGCGCTGCACCTCTCGCGCGCGGGTCACGAGGTGATCCGCGCGACCACGGGACGCGAGGCGCTGCTCGCGGCGCTCGAGCACGCGCCGCAGATGGTGATCACCGACTGGATGATGCCGGACATGGACGGCCTCGAGCTGTGCCGCACGCTGCGCAGCACGGAGGAGTGCCGCGGCATGTACCTGATCGTTCTCACGGGGCGCGATCGCGAGAGCCGTGCGGTCGAGGCCTTCGATGCGGGCGCGGACGAGTACTTCCTCAAGCCGTTCGAATCGCGCCTGCTGCTCGCGCGCGTCGGCGCTGGTCAGCGCACGATCGAGCTGCGCGAGCAAGTCGAGGCCGACCGCCGCATTCAGGCGCAGCAAGTCGCCGACATGTCCGTGCTCAATCGCAAGCTCGAAGCGGCCGCGATGACCGACGTGCTCACGCGGTTGCCGAACCGGCGCTTCGCGCTGCGGCGTCTCGAGGAGGACCTCTCGATCGGGCTCGCGAACGACACCGCGCTCTCCGTCGTGATGATCGACATCGACCACTTCAAGCTCGTGAACGACGAGCACGGACACGGCATGGGCGATCTCGTGCTGCGCGAGACGGCCAATGTGCTGCGCGGCATCGTGCGCCGCGAGGACACCGTCTGCCGACTCGGCGGCGAGGAGTTCCTCGTGATCTGCCCGGGCGCGAACCTCGAACATGCAACCGCCACGGCCGAGCGCATGCGGCGCGCCGTCGCGCACCACGTGATCGGCTTCGGCTACGGTCGACCGGTGACGATCTCGGCCGGAGTTGCGCAGCGCGAGGAAGGCGCCGACTCGGTCGACGACCTGCTGCGGGTCGCGGATCGTCGCGTCTACGTGGCGAAGGCGGCCGGACGCGATCAGGTGTGCTCGGAAGACCCGCCGCACTCGCACGCGAAGTCCGCCTGAGCGGAGCGCGTCACTCGATGAAGATCGGGCTCGACCAGGCCATGCCGCCGTCGAGTTGGAGCACGCGCACGTACACGAACTCGCCGGCTTGCAGAGGGCCGAGCGACGCGCTCGCGCTGTACTCGAGCTCGTTGCGACAGGAGAGCGCGACGATCTCGTCACCGGCGATCACTTCGATCGTCTCGAGCGGCGAGGCCGCGATCACCTGCACGAAGAGCGGCGTGTCGGCTTGTGCATCCGCGGCCGCGAGCGTCTCGCCCATGCGCGCGCGCCCGAGCGCGAAGCGCAGCAGGATGCGCGGGCCGCTGGTCGCGTAGACGCGGCGACGGCGAAACGCATCGAGCACCGCTTCGCGCGTGAGCTCGTCCGAGAGCACCGCGACGAGCCCGCCGGTGGGATAGTGCGGCCCCCTCCAAGCGAGCCCGGCGTGGCCATCGTGGCCGTCGCCCGAACCGATGAAGCCCAGCTTGTAGCCGCGCGAGAGCGCGTCGCGCGCGAAGTGGCCCGGGCGCGGCGAGTGCAGCACGCGCGGACTGTCGAGCGCCTCGCTCGAACCGTGCGCCGAGCAGATCTCGACCACCGGCTCGACCTGCGGGTCGGGCGCGACGCGCCAGTCCGTCGCCATCGGCCCTCCGGCGGGATGGTGGGGGATCGAGAGCGATCCCAGCGGCCGCAGCGCCTCGCGCAGCTCCTCTGGCGTGTCGAAGCGCTCGTCCATCGACGAGCACAGCGGCGCTTCGTCGCCGAAGTGCAACACATGGCGATGTCCGACGAGCCAGCTCGTCCACTCGTAGCCCGGCAGCGCGAGGAAGCGGCCCGGCTCGTTCGCCGCGCGCGCGACCCCGACGAGGTGCTGCCAGAGCTCTGGGTGCTCATCGAGGAACAGCAGTCCCCAGTGGTCGTGATCGGTGAGGGCCGCGAGGTCGAGCGCGGCGACGTTGCGCGCGTAATCGAACCACGCTTGCGGCGTGCCGCTGCCGTCGGAGAGCGAGCTGTGGCCGTGGAGGTCGCCCCACCAGATGCGCGGCCCGCTGCTCGCGTGCAGCGGATTCGAGCGCGCCTCCAGCGTGCGTTCACCGACGACCGCCCGCACGCCGAGGCGATAGGCGCCGTCGGAGAGCACGCGACCCTCGACCGTGATGCGGCCGCGATCCTCGCTGCGCAGCGCGACGCGCGAGGGCAGCTCGAGTCCCGCGGGCACATCGAGCAGCTCGAGCTCCGTCGCGCAGTCCGCGACGGCGTTGGCGCGCGCATCGAGCACGGCCACGCACAGTCGCACGCTCTCGCCCGCGCGCGCCGTCGACGTGAGAGTCGCGACGAGCATCGCGGGGGCGCCCGGCTTCACCTCGACGCTCGGCGAGTCGACGAGCAGCTTGCGCGTGCCATCGCCGTCGCCATCGACCGCGAACCAGAAACGCGATGCCGCTTCCGCGTAGGGATCGCTGCGCGCGCCGGACGAGCCAGCGCCGTACACGATCTCGATTCGCTCGCCGCCGCGCAGCTCGCGGCCCTCGATGCCGATGCCGAGCAGTTGCTGGTCGAGCGTGCGCACGGCGAGATCGACACCCGACGCGCTCGTCGTCACGCGCGTGAAGCCGCTGGCGCTCTCGCGCTCGAGCTGCGGCGTGCTCCACTCGAAGAACGGCGAGACTTGGAAGTACAGCGCGCCGCCGTTCGCGATTCCGAGCGGTCCGGCCTCGTACACGAGCGTCCAACCGCGGCTCGCGCCCGCGACCACCGAGCCATCGTCGCCCGCGGCGAGCTCGAGCCACGCGCGCCCACCGCCGTCGCTCGCGTGATGGAACGCCGCACGCGCGGCGACGAACGCGTCGTGCACGTCGCGGCGCGCCACATCCTGGGGATCGCGTTCGGGCGCGCGCTCCGGCTCCTGCACGGGCGCTTTTTCGCAAGCCGCGAGCAGGACCACGAGTGTCCAAGCGAGCCGCGTCACGCGCTTCTCCGTCGATGCGTGACCCTCACCCATGCGTAGGCGAGCCCGCCGTAGAAGAAGTACAGTTGGTGGAGCCAAAAACCCGCGAGCGCGAACAGCAGGCCGCGCCGCTCGAGAAACAGCGCGTAGAGCGAACGATTGATCGCGAGCACCGGCGTGAGCAGCGCGAGGGGCAGCCATAGGGGCGCCCAGATGGATCGCAGCGGCGCGAGCGCGAGCGCGGTCGGCACCGCGAGCGTCGCGAGCGCCACGAGCGCGACGCACAGCTGTTGCTTCCACGCGAGGTTGAGGTCGCCTCCCGTGCCCGGTCGGTCGATCAACAGCTTGGCCCACGGGATCGCGCGGCGCGTGACGTCGACCTGCACCATGTCGACGAGGCCCCAGCGCTTCAGGTGCTTGCAGCGCACCGAAGGGACGAGCAGCACGCGCCGCCCCGACGCCACGAGCCGCATGCCCAGCTCGATGTCCTCGATCGACGGCACGCGGTAGCCCTCGTCGAAGCCCTGCACGGCGTCGAAGTCGACCTTGCGAATCGCGCCGCAGCCGGCCCAAAATGTGCTCGCCTCGCGCGGGCCGGTGTGGTGCACGTGGTGGTGCAGCAGGTTGCGGTAGTACGACACCGTGCTGCGCTCGGAGGGATCGTCGTCGTAGGAGCCGAAGAGCGCGGCGGCGCCGGGCTCGGCCGCGAGCTCGCGGCGCATGCGCGCGAGCGTGTCGGGCTCCACGACCACGTCGGCGTCGATGAACACGAGCAGCGCGCCGCGCGCGTGACGCGCACCGGCGTTGCGCGCCGCGGCGGGACCGCTGTTGAGCTCGAGCCGGATCACGCGGTCGGCGTGAGCTCGCGCAAGCTCGCCCGCGCGCGCTCCACGGCTCGCGTCGTCGACCGCGACGAGCTCGAACGGCTCGCTCGACGCACGCAGCGCCACGAGGCAGCGCTCGAGTTGCTCGGGCTTGTCGTGAAACGGCACGATGACCGTGATTTCGGGCTCGCGGGCGTGCGGCGCCATCACGGCGAGCCTAGGACAAACACACCCCGCGAGAAAGGCGCAGCTTCGCTCGATAGAGTCCACGACCACTCCGCGGAGTCCACTTTCATGCACATGACGCTCTCGCTTGTCGCCGCGCTCGCCCCGCTCTTCTTCCAAGGTGAGGGGAAGCCGTGGGCCGAGATCCTCGGGCCTTCGCGCGCGCAGGTGCCGTCGCCCGCGAAGGAGGTGCAGTGGCGCGGCGACGTGCGCGCGGCACTCGCCGAGGCGCGCGCGAGCGACCGGCCACTGCTCGTGACGCTGCGCTGCCTGCCGTGCAAGCAGTGCGCGGGCTTCGACGCCGCGGTGCTCGAAGGCGACGACGGCCTCGAAGACGTGCTCGCGCAGTTCGTCACCGTGCGCATCACGAGCGCGAGCGACCTCGACCTGCGGCTTTTCCCCGTGGCAGGCTGGCAAGATCTCGATCTGTCGTGGTGGGGCTGGATCCTCTCGCCCGAGGGACGCATCTACTCGATCTTCGGCGGCAAGGACCACGTCGCCGACACGACGCGCATCTCGCCGGAGGCCTTCGCGAGCACGCTGCGCCGCGTGCTCGACCACCACTACGATCCGCGGCGCGACGCGTGGGACGTCGACGGGCCCGCGCCCGCGCTCGAGGGCAAGGCGCCGACGCCGCTCTCGCTGCCGGGGTTTGCTGCGTGGGAAAAGCGCGGGGCGCAGTCGCTCAAGAAGGATGGCTGCCTGCACTGCCACCAAGTGAACGAGGTGCTGCGCCAGCCCGCGCTCGACGCGGGCACGTTCGACAAGCGCCGCGACCTGCAGCCGTGGCCGCTGCCGGAGAACATCGGGCTCGTCGTCGATCGCGACGACGGCCTGCGCGTCACGAAGGTGGTCGCGGGCGGTGCTGCGGAAGCGGCCGGAGTGCGCGTCGGCGACCGGCTGGCGGCGGCGGGGGAGCGCAAGCTGTTCGGTCAGGCGGACCTGCGCGGCGTGCTGCATCGCCTGAGCGCCGATGCGAACGCGGTCGAGCTGAAGGCGTGGCGCGGCAGC
>VGZD01000074.1 GCA_016872715.1 Planctomycetota bacterium | reverse complement strand
GGAGCCCCGTGCGCGGCGGGGCTAGCATTCGAGTGCCGCGCGCTCGCACCGCGACGGATTCCATGCGCCCGCCCGCCCTCTACCGCGGTCCCGACGGGGACTATCTCTCGCGCTGGAAGCGCATCCACTTGATCGATGCACTGCTGCGGGAAGGCGGCTTTCCGAGCGCGGCCAAGCTCGCCAAGGCCTGCGGCGTGTCGTCGAAGTCGATCTATCGCGACATCGACGCGATGCGCGACGAACTCGCCGCGCCGATCGAGTACGACGCGAGCCGCAAGGGCTTTCGCTACGTCGAGGCGAGCTTCCAGATCCCCGCCACGGCGCTGTCGGAGCGCGACCTGTTCGCGCTGATGGTGACGGAGAACGCCGTGGCGCAGTACGAAGGCACGCCGCTCGCGCTCGAGCTGCGCAACGCCTTCGATCGCGTGCTCGGCAGCCTGCCCAAGGACCTGCGCGCGAAGCACGCGCTCGCCGCGCAGGCCGTGCACTTCGGTGGCCTCCCCGCGACGCCGATTCCGACGCGCACCTGGAGCGAGCTCGTCGAGGCGATCCTCGCGCACCGCAAGCTCGACCTCGAGTACTTCACGCCGAGCAAGGGCCGCGCCGAGACGCGCCGCATCGACCCCTACCTGCTCGTCGTGCGCGACCGCGAATGGTTCCTCGTCGGCCGCACGCAAAACGGACGGCACTTCGCGCTCTTCTACGTGCCGCGCATCCGCCGCGTCGCGCGCACGGAGGAGAGCTTCGAGGTCGATCCGTCGTTCTCGGCGCAGACCTACTTCGAGCACGGTTTCAACGCCATGCACGGGCAGGGCAAGCCGGAGTCCGTGGTGCTCTTTTTCGCGCCCGAGCATGCGCACATCGCCGACGAGCGCGCATGGGCCAAGAAGCAGGTCATCCGCAAGCACCGAGACGGCTCGGCGACGGTGTCGTTCTTGTCCAACACGCTGTTCGAAGTGGCGCGGCAGGTGCTGCGCTACGGCGGCACGGTCGAGGTCCGCGAGCCGGCGAGCCTGCGTCGCGACGTGCGCGAGCAGGCCGCGCGCATGGCGCAGGCGCACCGCTGAGGCCCTGAAGCCGGACGCACCGGGGGGGGAAGCTCGATCGACTTGGACCTTGGACATCCATTGTCCGAGGTTGTTGGCGAGAGTGCGCGCTCGCAACCCCAGTGAGGACCCCAGCCATGCTCGACCGTATCGTCCGCAGCCGCCTGTTCTGGATCGCGTGGTTCGCCGTGCTCGGAGTGCTGGCACGCTGAGGACGGGCTACAGCAGCTCGCGGGCGATCGACATGTGATGTGCGGTGTGGATCGCGGCGAAGCGCAGCCACTGCACGGCCGTGAGCGGGCCGAGGATCTGGTGCGGGATGCGCTTGGGCGCGGCCAGCAGCAGGTCGAGCTGCCGCTTCGCCTCGGCGAACTCGCGTTCGTTGCCGTCGAGCCACTCCAGCAGGTACGCGCGCTCGACGAGCGGCGGCGGACGCACGCTGCGCGGGGCCTGCGCGGTTCCGCGCGGGATGCGGCCCGAGGCGAGGATCTCCAAGGCGCCGTCGACGGGTTCACCGGTGTCGACCACGAGCAGGCCGGAGCCCTTGAGCAGGCTCTTGAGGTTGCGGCCGACGAGCTCGTTCGCAAGCGAGCAGTGCGCGACGTGCTGCTCGACGTTCCAGCCCGAGAGCGCGGGGTCGACGCGCAGCACGCGCTCGCGCGGCAGGGCGAGCCAAGCGCGAATTTCCGCGTACGCCGCGCCGAGCGCCGTCAGATCGGCGAGCGGATCGAGGCTCGTCATCCCTTGCCCTGAGCGAAGCGGTAGAACTCGGGGTTCTCGAGCCTCGGGGCGGCCGCGCGCGGGACCTGCAGCGTGCGCACGGCCCACAGGTCGCGGAAGATGCGGTAGGCGAGCGCGGTGTGATCGAGGTACTCGACGCCGGCCGAGCCGCCGGTGCCGGTGCGGCGGCCGATGACGCGCTCCACCATGCGGGCGTGGCGCTGGCGGAAGATCACGAATAGCTGCTCGAGCTCGACGAGCGCGTCGAGCACTTCGCGCGGCCACGCGAGCAGCGGCAAGTCGCGGTAGGTCTCGATGAAGATCATTGCGCAGCGGACGCGGCGCGTGCGCCCGTCCTCGGGCTCGAGGAAGGCGCGCGTCGAGCGCTTCTCGGCCTCGTAACGCTCCGCGATGCGCGAGCGGTCGGCGTTGCCCCAGTCGAGGGTCAACGCGCGATCGCGAGCCGCGTCGACACAGCGCGCGTGCGCGGCGAGAAAGCCCTCGGCGAAGCGCGCGAGCGCGGCCTCGGCTCCCGAATCGTGCGGGCTCACGCCATCGATCGGCGTACGGAACAGCCAGTCTTCGATCGCGCTCTTGAGCGTCGGCGCGTCCACCAGCGAACGCTCCACGCGCGCGAGCGCGGGCGAGGCTCCCCCACCGAAGCTGCGCAGCGCCTGCTTGTAGTCGCCGTCGACCCCGAGCGGAATGCGCGCGGCGTCGTCGAGCCCGAACAGGATCTCGATCTGCCGCAGCTGCGCGCTCTGGAAACCCGACGCGCCCATCAGTTTGTCGCGGAAGGCGAGGTACTCGCGCGTGGTGAGCGTCTCCATGACTTGGAAGTGCTCGACGCACAGCCGGAAGATCGTCGTGATGCGCTTCATGCCGCGCACCGCGCCCGAGAGCTCCTGTTCCGCCACCTCCGGCCGCGCGAACAGGTCGCGCGCCGAGCGCATCTCGCGCAGCACGAGCTTGAACCACAGCTCGTACACCTGATGGACGGTGATGAACATCACCTCGTCGTTCGACACGCCCGCGTCCGTCCGCTCCAGCCCGCTCTGCAGCGCCAGAAGCTCCTCGACCTTGATGTAATCCCAGTAGTTCGTCGGGCGGTTCTGCGTCATGGTCAGGCCTTCGCGACGACCCACGGTAGCGACCCGCCGCGCCGTTTTCCTGAAACCTGTGCCGCTGTGCGCGGTGCATGGCTCGCGGTGCGCATGCCGCGCGGAGCACTCGTCCCCGCACTGCTCGAAGCGGCCATGCACGCTCGGATGGGGCCTGCTCTAGCCGAGCTGGGCGGTCGTCGGTCGAGAGCGGGTCTGGGACGCGTGCGCGGGCCGTCTTGGTGCGCTCGGTTCCCACTACATCGGCGGCATCTCGAGCGGCCTTCGCAGCGGCCCGATCGTGACGCGCGTGCAGCTCGCACTCGCACTGCCACCGAACATCACGACGTTGCTGGCTCGGCCGAGCGAAGCAGACACGCTCCTGCTCGTCCTTGCGACCGCGGACGTCGTGTCGGTCGCGAAGTGAGTCGTGCCTAGCGGCCGTGGCGCCAGGCGCTGGCGGCAAAGAGCAGCCAAGCGGCGATGAGCGCCGTGCCGCCGATGGGCGTGATGGCGCCAAACCAGCGCGGGGCGCCGAGCGCCATGGCGTAGAGGGTGCCGCTGAAGAGCACGGTGCCGAGGGCGAACAGTGCGCCGGCGATGCCACCGGTGCGACCACGTTCGACCGCGAGCCCGAACAGCACCAGCGCGAGCGCGTGCAGCGCGTGGTACTGCACGGCGGTGTCCCACCAGCCGAGCTGCTCGGGCGAGAGCGAGTCCTTCAGCGCGTGGGCGCCGAAGGCTCCGAGGGCGACGGCGAGCGCGCCGAACACGGCGCCGAGCGTGGTCCACAGTTTCATGGCGTGTCCTTCGTGGACGCGGGAGGTTGGTGGAGCGCGCGCAGCAGCTCGCCGCTGAAGCCACCGGGGTTGGTGACGCCGAGCAGCTCGCGCGACTGCGTCGCGAGCTCGAGCTCGCGCCGCGCGGCGATGCGAGCGACCACCAACTCCTCGAGCCGCTTGCGCAGGGAGCGATCCGCGAGACCGTGCAGCCCCAGTTCGGCCCACTGCGCCTCGGGCAGGATGCGCTCGACCATGTGCGCGAGGGTCGGGGGCAGCTCGCCGATCACGGCTTGGATGCGGTCGTTCTCGTGCTCGATCGCCGCATGCGAGCGCCACGCGAGGCCCACGACGCACAGCACGAAACCGGCCGCCCACAGGGCGAGCGAGGGCGAAAAATCGAGCCCGGCGGGTGGAAAGCCGAGCTCACGCGGAGTGAACTCGCCAAGCTCCACGGACTGAATCGGTGCGAGGAAGTCGAACGGCAAGCTGGAGAGCACCGGCACGTCGAGGCTCATCACTTCCCAGCGGTGCTGGCTGCCTTGGTAGCTGATCCACAGACGGAAGAGCAGCAGGAGCGAGAGCAGCGCCACCACGCCGCGCGAGAGCACGGGCTGCTCGCGACCCGCGCGCGAGAGGGCGACGCAGAGCAACAGCACCTCGAAGAACATCCAGCCGCCGCCGGGTGCGAGCACGCCGGACACGAGAAAGGCGAGGCCAAGAAAGCCGCAGACGGCCGAAAACGCGCCGACGAGATCGCGGGGCGCGCGCGTGTCGCGACCGCCACCGAACACGTGGGCTGCGAGGGCGACCATGGCGCCGACGCCGAGCGAGCTGTAGCCGGTGCCGACGAGCTCGCCGTTGCCGTCGACCTGCAGTCCGAGCAGCAAGCCGCCGATCGCGATCAGCCCGCAGGCGTGGAGCAGTTGGCGCGCCGCGAGCGACTCGCGCGGGTGCGGGCTCATTCGCATTCTCCGTTCAAGCCCGGGAAGAAGTGGCCCGCGACGGTGTCGAAGGGCTCGAGTCCGTCCTCGCGCGCAGCGAGGCTCGCCGCCAATCCGGGATGTCGCGCGTCGAGCGCGCGGGCGAGCGCGGTGGGCTCGCCCTGCGCGTCCTCGAGCAAGCGCCGGAAGGCCTCGATGGCACGCTCGAAACGCTCGCGATCGCGGCCGATCACGCGCACGTAGGTCGCGCGCTCGAGCCGAGCCTGCAGCAACAGCCCGCTGAGCGCGGGCTCCGAGAGCTGCGCATCGCTCGCGGAGCGCGAACCCCACGTCCGCATCCATTCTCGCTGCAACGCCGCGAGGCGCTCGGCATCGCTCGTGCGCGCGAGCAGCCCCGGCGCCCATTTCGTGCGCCGCGCGATCTCAACGAGCAGCACTTGGGCCGCGAGGGCGTCGTCGCGGGTGCCGCGCCGCAGCTCCGAAAACAGCCGTTCGAAGGCGAGTCCGTCGACCGTGTCCAGCCAATCGCCCGTGCGCGGACAGCGCGCCAGCGCGAACACGACCTCCCGCAGTCGCGTCCACTCCGCGCGCAACGTCGGGCTCACGCGCTCGTCGAGCTCGGCCACGCGCGTGGCCGCGCCTCGGCCGAGCAACTGCATCGGCTCGGGCAAGGCATCCCGGTCGCGCGTGCGATCGGAGGGATCGAGCGGCGGGCCTCCGTCGATGGAACGCACGAACAGGGCCGCACAGAGCACCGCCACGGCGGCGATCACGGGCCAGGCCTGAAGCGTGGGGCCAGACGCGCGCGCTTGGGGGACCGACTCGGACATGGGAGCAAGCTGCACGCTCGTCGCCCTCGATGCAAGAGCCGCGTCGCATGCGTCCATGCGGCGCGGCTCGCCTG
This sequence comes from Planctomycetota bacterium, assembly GCA_016872715.1. Taxonomy (GTDB): domain Bacteria; phylum Planctomycetota; class UBA1135; order UBA1135; genus F1-120-MAGs118. Next base: position 13,893 of record VGZD01000074.1, on the reverse strand, counting down.
CCTCGGCGTCGGTCGTTTGGCACGGCAAACGCAGCGCGCGCTCGCAGCCCGCGCGCCACCTGCGGCAGCCCTACTTGCTCTCGCGGTCCATCCTCGCGGCCAGTTCGATCACGCGGCGTTGCAGCGCGATGTTCTCGGCTTGCAGACGTTCCACGAGGCTCCTCGTGACCTCGAGCGGCGTGCCTTCGCGCTCGAGCGTGCCGAGTTGCTCTTCGATCCAGCCCGTGTCGTCGGCGGCAAGCTGTTCGCCGCGGCGCTGCGCGAGGTCCCGCAGGTGCGCACGCAGGAAGTGGCGGTGACGCAGCAAGTCCGTGCAGTCGTCCACCCAGTCGCGTCGCGTGAGCTCGGCCCTCAGCGTCTGGCGGCTGCGGCCGAGGATCTCGACGAACTGCGTGAAGTCGTCGTCGCGCAGCTCGCGCTCGAGTCGCTCGGACTCCGCGATCAGCAGGTCGAGCGAATCGCCGCGCGCGTGGATGCTGCGGCGCAGGAACTCGGCGAATTGCGCCACCAGCACGGAACGCCGATATCCAGCGGAGGCCTGCGAATAGCCGCCGAGGGCGTCCCGCGATCCGAGCTGCGTCTCGAGCTTGTGCTCGACCGCGTTGCTCTCCGCATTCGCGACGCCGTTGGGATGCGGTGCCTTCCAGCGCACGCGCGCCGTCGCCAGCGGGCCGTCGCCGCCGCGTGCGCGCACGATTTCGTACAGCGCGACCACTTGATGACCCGCTCCCACTTCGCCGGCGTCGACCTTGGCGTTCTCGAAGTCCGCATCCGCGATGGCGCGGTTCTCGTAGCCGAGCAGGCGATAGCGCTCGACCTGCCGCGGGTCGAATTCGACCTGCAGCTTGACGTCGCGCGCGATCGTCTCGAACGCCCCGGTGAAGTTGTCGACGAGCGCGCGCCGCACTTCGCGTTGGTCGTCGACGTAGTTGCACACGCCGTCGCCCTTGTCGGCGAGTTGCTCGAGCAGGTGATCGTTGTGGTTGTCCATGCCGACCCCGACCGTGTTCAGCAGCACGCCCTGCCGACGGCTCGACTCGACCAGCTTCACGAGCGCATCTGGATCGGTGATCCCGATGTTGGCCACGCCGTCGGTGAGCAGCACGACGCGGTTCTGAGCCCCTTGCGTGAGCGCCGCGACCGCCTGCGCGTAGCCCATGCGCAGTCCCGCTTCCGTGTTCGTGCCGCCCTCGGGGGCGAGCGGTTGGAGCGCGCTCTCGATGAGATCGCGATGCCGCGCCGACGTCGCGGGGAGCACCACGGACGCATCCGACGAGAACTTCACGATCGAAAGCGTGTCGTTCGCGTCGAGCTGGCTCGCGAGCATGCGCAACGAGTGCTTGACGAGCTCGAGGCGCCCATCCTCTTCCATCGAACCCGACACGTCGATGACGAAGGTCAGCGCGAGCGGCGTGCGCTCCTGCACGGCGACTTCGCGACCGCGCAACGCGACGCGCAGCATCCACGTGTCGCTGGATTCTCCGAACAGACTCGGCGCCAGCTCCAGTTGGAGGCGGAACGCGCCTTCGGTCGGCGGCGGAACGTCGCCGCGGAAGTAGTTGACGAACTCCTCCGTGCGCACCTGCGCCTTGGTGGGCAGCTGACCCTGCGCGAGGTAGCGGCGAGCGAGCGCGTAGCTCGCGGTGTCGACATCCGCCGAGAACGTCGAGCGATGGTCGAGCGCCGTGAGCTCGAACGGATTGTCGCCCCACACGCGATAGAACATGTCGCGCGGGGACTCGTCGGGCAGTCGCGGACACACGCGCGCGATCTCGCGCAGGTCGAGCACGCGCGACGCCTCGCGTCGGCCCTCCCCGTGCGAGAGGTGCTTCGCTCGCTCGAAGTTCCTCGCCTCCTCGAGCACCAAGCCAAGCTCGACGCCCGACTCCGACGGCTGCTCGCTCGGCTCGGCCATGATCTGCCGAAGTTCGTTGTGGTCCGCGCTCAGGGTGTTGGGGAGGTCCGCTGGCTGGTGGAGCTGATCGCGGAGATCCTTCCCCGCGGCCGGCTTGCCCGCGAGGCGCAACAGGGCGCCCTTCTTCTCGGCACCGTTGCTGCCCGCGCCGGCGCTACCCGCGCCGTTCTTCCCCATCGCGATCAACCCGCGCGTCACGTCGGATGTCTCGGCAGGCAGCCCGGCGTAGAAGAGGGGTTGTGGTTCGCTGGTCAGGCTCTCGATTCGACCCTGCTGATCTTGCACGGGTTGACCCTGCACCGGCTGACCTTGCGCCGGCAGGACAGCAGCGCCTCCTCCACCGTCGGGGACGCCGCTGACGCCAGCGCTGGCACCGAGTTGGTCCACTGAGCTCGACGCGGCGTTCCATGCTCTGGCCTTCCCGTCTCGGCCAGCGTCGGTCGGAGCCGTGGCGGGCGACTGCAGGCCCTTGTGCGCCTTGGACGCAGAGTCCGAGCGCTCGGGAGCGCCAGCCAACTCACCCCCCACGGGTGCGAGCTCGGACTCACCTGCGGACGCCAATGCGTGCGACGGTCTGGGCGCGCTCGGAAGCTCCGCGCGCGCGACCTCGAACGTGAGCTCCGTGCGCGAGCGTTGGAAGTAGAGCGTGCCGCCGACGAGCAGCACCGCGGCCGCTGCGATGCGCGCCCAGTTGGAGGCGTGCCACGGGCGCGCCGCGCGCCCTGCGCTCACTGCCTTGTGAAGCGTGGCGCTCGCCGCTTCGGGCAGCCGCTCCGTCGCTCCTGACGCGAGCGCCGCGCTCACGAGTCCAAACGTCGCTTCGAGTCGCGCCTTCTCCTCGCGCAGCTCCGGGCTCGCCGCCAGCCGCGCGTCGACGTGCGCGCGCTCGTCGGCCGCAAGCTCCCCGAGCACGTACGCGCACACCAGCGCGCGTTCCCGCTGCGTTTCGTCCAATCCCATTCCGTCCAGTTCTTCTCGCATGTCGTGCCTCCCCGCGCTCACGCGCGTCCTCCGCGTCCATCCACCAGCGGTGCCAACCGCATCGAAAGTCGTTGCATGCCTTCGCTGACGAGCCACCCCACCGTGCCGAGCTTCTTGCCCGTGATGTCCGCGATCTCGCGGTAGGACCGCTCGCCGAGCAGTCGCAGCACGAGCACCTCGCGCTGGTCCGCCGGCAGTTGCGCGAGCTCCCGCTCGACGGCCGCGCGCGTTTCGCGCGCTTCCACCTCGGAGCTCGAATAGGCCTCGGGCGCGGCCACGCGCTCTTCGCGCGCGCTGCGTCGTTTCTCGGATCGAATCGTGTCCATGCAGCAGTTCCTCGTCACCTTGTGCAGCCACGAGCGCAGGTGCGCTCGCTCGGCCTCGGGATCCCCCGCGACATGCGCGGGCAACTCCGGCGGCCGCCGAAGGAGCGCGAGGAACGCCTCCTGAACCGCGTCCTCGAAGGGCCCGCTGGGGCCGACGAGCGCCCGCGCATGGCCGAGCAGCACGCCTTGGTGCCGCTCGACGAGCGCCGTGATCGCCGACCGCTCTCCCCGCCGCAGGGCGGAGAGCAGCGCGCCATCCGAAGGTTGATCCATAGGAGGGTCGTTCGCGTCCTTCGATGAGAGGAACGCCGCCGCGGAGAGGTTTCTTGGGAGATTTCCGCGTCGGCTCGGGCAGGGTAGCGCGCGGAGCGGGCGCGATCCTGCGCTCGCGCGAGCGGCGTGGAAGAATCTGCGGCGGGCGCGCGCCGTGAATCCTGCGATCCTGACGGGCACGACCGAGCGCGCTAGGATTCGAGCAACCATGGAAACGCCCGCGATCCGCGTCCTCGTCACCGGCGGGACGTTCGACAAGAACTACAACGAGCTCGAGGGGCGGCTGCAGTTCCGCGAGACGCACGTGCCGGAGATGCTCGGGCTCGGGCGCTGCAAGCTGCCGATCGTGGTGGAAACGCTGATGCTGATCGACAGCCTCGAGATGACGGACGAGCACCGCGCGCTCGTGCTCGACGCCTGCCGCCGCGCCCCCGAGAGCCGCATCGTGATCACCCACGGCACGGACACCATGGAGCAGACGGCGCGCGCGCTCGGCGCAGTCGGAATCGAGAAGACCATCGTGCTCACCGGTGCGATGGTCCCCTACACCTTCGGCAGCTCCGACGGGCTGTTCAACCTCGGCAGCGCGCTCGCGTTCGCCCAGTCGCTGCCGCGCGGGACGTACGTGGCGATGAACGGTCGAGCCCTGCGCTGGGCCGACGCGCACAAGAACCGCTCGACGGGCGTGTTCGAGGCCTAGCCGCGCAGGCGCGCGGCGAGTCTAGGGCCGCAGGCGCGCGGCGAGGCGCGCGCCGAGGAGCGCCATCGGCAGGTAGGCGACGACGAGGTCGAGCGCGTCGAACCACAGCGGTGCGGACGGGATCATCGACACGGCCATGATCCCGCCCATCAAGTACAGCAGGCCGATCGCGAGCGCGACGCCCAGTCGACTGCGCGGAACGACGAGGCCCGCGACGAGCGCTCCGACGAAGGTGCCGAGCGCGTGGGCCACGAAGGGCGCGAGCAGTTGCACCACCGAGTACTCGGCCACGTGCGCTTCGATGCTCGCGATGTCGTTGACGTCGACTCCCGGCGGCGGCGGCAACAGCATCGCACCAGCGACGATCAGGCCCATGTTGACCAGACCACCGACGAAGGCGCCCGCGATGACGGCGAGGGTCGCGATGCAAGCGGACTTGATGCTCACGTGCTCGTCTTTCTACTCGGCGGGGGCGCCGCCAGTCTGAGCGCGAAAGTAGCGCAGGGTCGCCTTGCTCACGCGCTCGGAGCCCTTCTCCTCGTACGCCTCGCGCAGGCGCTCGAGTGCATCTTCGAGGTCGCGCGCGACCTCTTCGAGCGCGTCGGTGCGCTCCTCCTGATCGTCGGGCACTTCACCGTCGGGGAACCCCTCGATCACTTCCTCGAGCGCGCTCGCGAGGTTGCGCGCCGCGATGGCCTGGAGCGCGTCGACGGTCTGCTCGGCGAAGCGTCCGCTCGCGTTGTAGAAAAAAGCGTCCGGTCCGCCGTTGTCGAGCTCGTGCGCGAAGCTCCACACGAGGAACGCCGTGCGCTCGGGCTCGGAGAGCGACCGCAGGCCCGCGCGCGCGACGCGCACGGAGAACGGCTGGGCGAGCGCCTCGAGCTCTTGCTGTGGCTCCACGGCGCGGGATCCTACGCGTCCGGTCGTCGAGCTTCCAATCGGCCGCCCCCGAGCCCCGCGTGCGCCGCGGGCCGGGGGCGCACGTCGGCTCGAATTGCCGACCCCAACGTGTGTCGAGCAGGGTGGCCCTCAAGATCGGCGAGCCCGCGAGGGCGGGCTAGAAGGACTCGTCGAAAGCGACTTCGCCCGTGACGCCGACTTGGTAGGCGCTGACGCGGCGCTCGAAGAAGTTCGAGAGCTCCTGCACGTCCTGCAGCTCCATGAAGGCAAAGGGGTTCTTGGCGTTGTAGCGCTTGCTCAGGCGCAGGTTGCCGAGGCGCTGGTCGGCGACGTACTCGAGGTACTGACGCATGTCGCGCGAGGAGAGTCCGGGAATGCCGCCTTGGAGCAGGTCCTCGGCGAACTGCGTCTCGCAGTCGACGGCGTCTTCGATCATCTGGTGGATGTCGCGCTCGAGCTGCGCGTCGAAGAGCTCGGGCTCCTCGCGGCGCACGGTCTCGGCGACTTCCAGCGCGAAGCTCATGTGCATGCTCTCGTCGCGGAACACCCAGTTCGTGCCCGAGGCGAGCCCGTTGAGCAAGCCCTTGCTGCGCATGAAATAGACGTAGGCGAAGGCCGCGTAGAAGAACAGGCCCTCGACGCAGCACGCGTAGCAGATCAGGTTGAGCAGGAAACGCTTGCGGTCTTCCGGCGTCGTGAGGCGATCGACGACGAGGCCCGACTCCATCCACTTGAAGCAGAACTCGGCCTTGCGCGCGATCGACGGGATGTTGTGGATCGCGGCGAAGGCCTTCTCGCGCTCCTTGATGTCGGGCACGTAGTTGTCGAGCAACGTCAGGTAGAACTGGACGTGCAGCGCCTCCTCGTAGATCTGGCGCGACAAGTACATGCGCGCCTCGGGCGAGTTGATGTGCTTGTAGAGGTTGAGCGCGACGTTGTTCGCGACGATCGAGTCGCCCGTGGCGAAGAACGCGACGAGGCGGTGCACGAGGTGGCGCTCCGCGGGCAAGAGGCGGCTGCGCAGGTCGACGAGGTCGCTGGAGAAGTCGACCTCCTCGACCGTCCACGTGTTGCGAATCGCCGACTTGTACATCTCGTAGAAGTCGGGGTAACGCATCGGCCTGAGGGTGAGGTCGAGGCCGGGGTTCAGGATCATCGGGCGCTGGGCGATGGCGACGGACATGGCGTTGGCTCGCGTGAGGGAGTGCTTGGGTTCCATTCCCAGCTACTGACAGGCCTCGCAGGCACCCGGGTTTTCGAGCGAGCAGGCGACGGCCTGAGCGTCGGAAACCGGAGCCGCGGCGGCGGTCGGCGTGGAGACGGTGGTCTGACGGATGCGCGTCGCCGGACGTGAGCGCAGGTAGTAGGTGGTCTTGAGACCGTTCTTCCAGGCGTACATGTACATCGAGGAGAGCTTGCCGATCACCGGGTTCTCGATGAAGAGGTTGAGCGACTGCGACTGATCGATCCACGCGCCGCGCGCGCGGGCGTGGTCGATCAGGGACTTCTGCGGCAGCTCCCATGCGGTGCGGTAGAGCGCGCGCAGGTCGGCGGGAATGTCGTCGATGTCCTGAATCGACCCTTCCGCCGCCTTGATGCGATTGCGCATGTCCTCGTTCCACAGGCCGCGCTCCTTGAGCTCGGCCACGAGGTAGCGATTGATCTGGATGAAGTCGCCCGAGAGCGTCTCGCGCTTGAACAGGTTGGAGACCTGCGGCTCGATGCACTCGTAGCAACCGGCGATCGAGGCGATCGTCGCGGTCGGCGCGACCGCGATCATGAGCGAGTTGCGCAGGCCGTGGACGGCGATGCGCGCCTTGAGATCGTCCCAGCGGCGCTCGTCGGACGACTTCACGCCCCACAGGTCGTGCTGCAAGAGGCCCCGCGCGGCGCGCGTCTGGGCGTAGGTCGGGTGCGGACCCGCCTCCTGGGCGAGCTCGCACGAAGTCGAGAGCGCGTGGAAGTAGATCTCCTCCTGAATGCGAGATGAGAGCTCGACGGCCGCTTGGCTGTCGAACGGCAGGCGCAGCTTGAAGAACACGTCCTGCAGGCCCATCACTCCCAGACCGACGGGGCGCCACGCGACGTTGGAGTTTCGGGCGGTCTCGGTCGGGTAGTAGTTGATGTCGATCACGCGATCGAGGCGGCGCACCGCGACGCGCGTGATCTCGCCCAGCCGCGCGAAGTCGAAGGCGCCGTTGCGCACGAGCTTGCCCAGATTGATGGAGCCGAGGTTGCACACCGCGGTCTCGTCGCTGTTCGTGACCTCGATGATCTCGGTGCACAGGTTCGAGAGGTGCACGGTGCGACCCTCGAAGCCCGTCTGGTTGCACTTCTCGTTGGACGCGTCCTTGAAGGTCATCCAGCCGTTTCCGGTCTGGGCCAGCGTGCGCATCATGCGCGAGTAGAGCTCGCGCGCCTTCACCTGACGCATGAAGAGCTGCTTCTCCTCGGCTTCGAGATAGGCCTGCTCGAAGGCGCGGCCGTAGAGGTCGGTGAAGTGCGGAACGGACTTGGGATCGAACAGCGACCACAGCGCATCGGCTTCGACGCGCTGCATGAACAGGTCGGGCACCCAGTTGGCGAGGTTCAGGTTGTGAGTGCGGCGCGCTTCGTCGCCGGTGTTGTCGCGCAGCTCGAGGAAGTCCTCGATGTCGGCGTGCCACGTCTCGAGGTACACGCAACACGCGCCCTTGCGGCGTCCGCCTTGGTTGACGGCCGCGACCGAGCTGTCGAGCGTCTTGAGCCACGGCACGATGCCGTTGGAGTGGCCGTTGGTGCCGCGAATGAGCGAGCCGCGGGCGCGCACGCGCGTGTACGACAGACCGATGCCCCCGGCGTACTTGGAGAGCTGCGCCACGTCGGCGTACTTGGCGTAGATCGAGGCGAGATCGTCGAGCGGCGAGTCGAGCAGGTAGCACGACGAGAGCTGCGAGCGCACGGAGCCCGAGTTGAACAGGGTCGGCGAGCTCGGCAGGTACTCGAGCGAACTGATCAACTGGTAGAACTCGATCGCTTCCTTGGGGTTGTGCGACAGGCCGCAGGCCACGCGCAGGAAGAAGTACTGCGGCGTTTCGAGCGCCTCGCGCGTGTGCGGGTTCACGAGCAGGTAGCGGTCGTAGACCGTGCGCAGGCCGAAGTACTCGAACAGGTCGTTGTTCTCCGCGATCACCGCCTGATCGAGCTTGCGGGAGTGCAGCGCGACGAAGTCCGCGGTGGCCTTCGACACGAGGCCGTTCTCGTGAGCTGCGCGCACCGACTGCGAGAAGCTCATGATGTTCTGGTTGTGCACTTCCTTGTCGATGAAGGCGCCGAGCAGGCGCGCGGCTAGGCGCGAGTACTGCGGCTCCTCGGCGATCAGCGAGGCGGCGGTCTGGATCGAGAGCTGGTCGAGCTCGCGCGTCGTCGCGCCGTCGTAGAGCCCCGAGATCGTGCGCGTGGCGATGCGCATCGAGTCGACTTCGCTCAGGCCGACCGCGCAGCGCTCGATGGCGCGCACGATCTTCATCACGTCGACGGGCTCGAGCTCGCCCGCGCGCTTGCGCACGCGCATGCGCGTCTCGCCGCTCGCGGTGGCGGCGCGGCGCGCGGCCTCGAGCGGCTGCGCTTGCTGCGGCTGGAGTTCGACTTGATGGAGCGTGTGCGGCGTGGCCTGCGATGCGAGATCCATGGGACTGCTCTGGCTCGTGGCGGCGGTGACGGGTGGTGTGCGGTGGTGGGACTACGCACTCGTCGGGGGGGCGAGGCGCGGCGCGGCTCACGGGCGTGCGGGACTGCCTCAGAACCCCTCCTCGGCAGCGCCGCACGTCGTGGCGCGGGCGGGATGCTAGCGGCACAATTTCTTGGGGCACAACAAGCGAGGGGCCACTACAGGTTGTGGGCCGCTGGGCTTGGGGGGCGGGTGGCGCCCGCACTCGGGCGGCGGCCGGGGGCGGTGGGATCCTCCAGCCGTAAGTGCATGTCGAGCAGGGCTTTGCGGCGGTGCTGAAAAATGCGTTGTGCGCTTGCAAACGGGCTGGGCGCGCGCTCCGCGGTCGCGCGGGACGAAAAAAAAACCGCGGATTGTCGCGGGACAGGCCGGTCCGCGGCCCCGCTCGGGGCCGCGGAGCTCGCGAGCGGGGCCGTCCGCCGATCGGGGCAGGCTGAAGAAAGCCGCGAAAGCCGCGGGAAATCGGCGCGCTCGCCGCCGCAAGCCACGCTTTCTCCGCGGTTTACCGGCCCAAAAGCCCGCCCAAGAGCCCACCCAAGAGCCCGCCCAAGAGCCCGCCTGCGAGCCCGCCTGCGAGCCCACCTGCAAGCCAACCCGTGAGCCGATCCGCGAATCGGCGGCAGGGGCAGGTCGCGGTAACGAGGGTCGGCCCGCGCTGTAGGGGCGCCCCATGAACAGCGAACAGGCGCCGGAAAACCCCGCTGAAAAGGCACCCTCCACACCCCAGCCGACTCCAGTGCCTACTCCGGCGCCGACGCCCGCATCGACCGCTCCCCCGCCGCCCGCTGGGGCGAGCGCGAGCGAAGGCACTCCTTCCGCGGCTTCTGGCCGCTGCGAGAGGAGTGGCGCGCCCGGCAGCGGTTGGGCCACGGCCTGCCACCTCGTGGGTTTGCTCGACTTCGGCGTGTCGTTCGTGTTCGTCGGCCTGCTCGCGACGCTGATCGTCTGGCTCGCGCGCCGCGACGCGGACAAGGAGTGCGACTTCCACGGCAAGGAGGCGCTCAACCTGCAGCTCAACCTGCTCGTGTGGCAGTTGCTCGCGCTTCCGCTGCTGTGCTGCTGCCTCGTCGGTCTGCCGCTGCTCGTGGCGCTGCCGTTCGTGAAGCTCGTGGCGCTGCTCGTCGGCGCGGCGCGCGCGGCGAGCGGCGAACGCTGGAGCTACCCGTGGATCGTGCGCGTCGTGCGCTAGCGAGCACGCGGTAAGATGCGGTCATGATCGACCGCGAGAGGCCGCTGGTCGCCATCAACGGCGAACTGATCGAAACTGCGAGCCCCTCGGTCAGCTTGAAGAACCGCTACGCCGACGCCGTGCTCAAGGCGGGCGGCGTGCCGGTGGTGATTCCGCCGGTCGGCGGACCGAGCGACCTCCGTCGGCTGCTCGAGCGCGTCGACGCGCTCGTGCTCTCCGGCGGCGACGACTTCGACACGGCGCGTCTGGGGTTGGGTCCGACGCACGCGGCCGCCAAGCCGGTGCCGAGTGCCAAGCAGGACTTCGACGTCGCGCTCGCGCAGGCCGCGCTCGAGTTGCGCGTGCCGACGTTGGGCATCTGCTACGGCATGCAACTGCTCGGCCTCGTCGGCGGCGGCTCGCTGTTCCAGCACCTGCCCGAGGAGTGGAGCGGCAAGCACCCGCACTCGGGCGGCGTGCTGCATGCCGTGACGCCCGAGCCGGGCTCGCGGCTCGCGCGCGTCCTCGATGTCCCCGCGCTCGAGGTCGTCTCGCGCCACCATCAGGCCGTGCGCGGCGTCGGAGCGCGCTGGAGAGTCTGCGCGCGCGACGCCGAGGGCCTCGTCGAGGCGATCGAGCTCGAAGGCGATGCGTTCGTGCTCGGCGTGCAGTGGCATCCCGAGCTCGCGCCGGAGGGCACGGCCCACGACCGGCTGTTCCGCGCGCTGGTCTTCGCCGCCGCGCAGCGTTCGATCGCGCGTCGGTATCCGCAGGTCGCGGCGCAGGTAGGCAACCACGGATGAAGTTCAAGCTGTCGCATTCGCCGAGCGCCGGACCCGCGGACGGCAAGCTGCTGACGGACCGCGAGCGCAAGAAGCTGCTGTTCATGACGCTGCTGTTCGCGGTGGTCGGCGGCGGCATGATCTGGGGCTGGGTGACCGGCGGCGGCCCAGCGCCACAGAAGGACGACCGGCAAAGGCGCGAGAGCGCGCCGCAAACGGAGATCGCCACGCCGACCTTCCGTCGCGACGAGCTCGCCGCGCTCACCGTGGACGGCACGCGCGAGGAGCGCGCCGACATCGAGCCCGCGGCGCTCGCGCTCGCGCTCGAGGACGCGCGCCTGTACGCCTGGGATCACTTCGCGCCGATGGGCGGCGTCGAACTCACCTCGCCGCTGGCCGCCGAGCTCGCGGCCCATCCGGCGGCGGCGCGCGCGCGCGTGCTGCGCCTGCGCGGTCGAATCTCGGAGTTCGTCTCGTTCCCCGAGGCCGGTTCGCTCCCCGCGCACTTCCGCGCGCTGCTCACGCTCGACGACGGCGGCCGCGTCTTCGTCGTGTTCCAGTCGTGCGTCGACTACGAGTTCGGCAACGGCGACTACGTGCACGTGGACGGGCTGTTCTTGAAGACGCTCGGTCGCGAGATCGCCGGAGCGTGGGTCGAAGCGCCGCTGGTGGTCGGGCCGCGCGCGCAGGTCTCCTATCCAGCGCTTGGCAAGGTCGCGAGCCTCGCGCGCGCCGACTGGGGCGAGGATTTCAGGCGCTACGACGAGGTCTCGACCAGCGAGCGCGAGGAATACTGGCGCGTGGTGAGCTACGCGCGCGATGTGGATCCCGCCTCGATCGACTGGAGCAAGGCGCGCACGCTCGACGCGGCGGCGATGGCGGAACTGAGCGAGGATCCGGCGAGCTTCCTCGCGCTGCCGCTGCGCATCCCGCCCTGCCGCATTCAGGACATCTGGACCCAGCGCCAGCGCGAGAATCCGGCGCGCGTCACGACGCTCACCGAAGGCTGGATCGGCGCGAACGAGTGGCTGCGCACGCCCAACCCCGTGATCCAGTTCTCGACGCTGCTCCCCGATCCCGGCTACAAGATCGGCAGTGAGGTCACGGCGCGCGGCTTCTTCGTGCGCATGAACCAGTACGAAGCGGTCGGCGGAACGCGCAAGGCACCGGTGTTCGTGCTGACGGCGCTCGAGCCCTACGAGCTGCCGAAGGAGAATGTGTTCAGCACGGTGCTCTACATCGTCGGCGGCTCGTTCGCGTCCATCGTGGCACTGTTCTGGTACCTGCTGCGGCGCGACCGAGCCAAGGCTGCTGAACTCGACGCTGAACTCACGCGGCGGCGGCGCGAGCGGCGCATCAAGGCGGCGGCGCAGGCGTGATCCGCGTCGATGTCGAGCTGCCGGGCCACGCGGCGTATCCGGTCGTGATCGGCGCGGGGGCGCTGGACGCGCTCCGTGCGCACGCGGGCGAGCGGCCCTTCGGCATCGTCGACGAGCGCGTGTTCGAGCTGCACGGCGCGCTCGCGGCACCGCTCTTCGCGCTGGCGGCCGTGCCTGCCGGCGAAGCAGCGAAGGACTGGGGGACGCTGGAGCTCGCGCTGGCGGCGATGGCCCAGCACGGACTCGACCGCGGCTCGAGCGCACTCGCGTTCGGCGGCGGCGCGACGCTCGATCTCGGCGGGCTCGCGGCCTCGCTCTACATGCGCGGAATCCGCGTCGTGTACGGACCGACGACGCTGCTCGCGATGGTCGATGCTTCGGTGGGCGGCAAGACCGCGATCAACATCGCTCAAGGCAAGAACCTCGTCGGCACATTCCACCAGCCCAGCGCGGTGCTCGCCGACACACGCACGCTCGCGACATTGCCGGACGAGGAGTGGCGCTCGGGGCTCGGCGAAGTCGTCAAGGCGGCGCTGGTCGAGAACGAAGAGCTGCTCGCGCTCGTCGAACGCAACGCGGCGGCGCTCGCGGCGCGCGAGCTCGCCGCCGTCGAGCTCGTGATCGCCGAGTGCGTGCGCTCCAAGGCGCGCATCGTCGCCTCGGACGAGCGCGAGGGCGGCCCGCGCAAAGCGCTCAACCTCGGCCACACATTCGCGCACGCTTTCGAGAAGGTGGCCGGTTTCGGCTCGATTCCGCACGGTGTCGCGGTCGCGTGCGGTCTCGCGCTGGCGCTCGAAGCGAGCGAGCGCGCAGGGCTGCTGCAGGATCGCGGACTGCGCGCGCGCATCGACGCGCTGCTGCGAGCGTTGCAGCTCCCGTGCTCCCCGGGCGAGCTGCGTATGCGCCACGGAGCCCTGCCTGCCGCGGAATTGCTCGCGGCCATGCGCCACGACAAGAAGGCGAGCGCGGGTCGGCCGACCTTCGTGCTGCCGCGCGCCGCGGGCTCGCTCGAGCTCGCGGCGACGCTCGACGACGCCACGCTGCTCGCGCTGCTCGCCTGAGTCCTAGAGCGATGCGCGCTCGCGCTGCGGCAGCGGCACTGCGATGTCGTCGTGCTCGCGCGCGCGGGACTCCGCGAGGGCGCGCACCTGCCGTTCGAGGGCCTCGTAGGTCTCGCGGCGGGCGTCGATCATGCGCTGCGTCTCGAGCTCGAAGAGACGGCGCTCGGAGCGAGCGCGGCGGTCTTGCGCGAGCCACGAAGCGACGGCGCCGGCCGCAAAGGCTGCGGCGAGCAGGATCGCGAGCTCGACGGTCAGGATCGGCATGGTGCTCGAGGGCCCGCAGGGGGCCGTCACGGTGGTTTTCGGACCGTCCGGATGGCGCCCCAAAGGCCGAGGGCGAGATTCTCGTCGAAGGCGCCCTGGGAAGCGCTCGCGACGGTCGACAGCGCCCGTTGAGCGTGCTTCAATCCGCACGTTTACGCCTCGGGGTCGCCGCCTCAGGGGAATCGTCCCACTCCTCGGCTGCCGCCGCCGCGCTCTCTCATCACTCCACCCCCATGCCGCGACGCGACGACCTCGAGTCGATCCTGATCATCGGAAGCGGGCCGATCGTCATCGGTCAGGCCTGCGAGTTCGACTACTCCGGGACGCAGGCCTGCAAGGCGCTGCGCGAGGAGGGCTATCGGGTCATCCTCGTCAACTCGAACCCGGCGACGATCATGACCGACCCGGAGACGGCCGATGCCACCTACATCGAGC
>VGZD01000073.1 GCA_016872715.1 Planctomycetota bacterium | reverse complement strand
GTGGCGGCGCGCAGCGCGGCCCACAGCTCGCGCGCCTTGGGGCTCGCGCTCTCCGGCACGGCGCCGGGCACGAGCGGAGGGGCCTGCGGCGCGGGGGCCTGTGTCGGGGCGTCTTGTGTCGGGGCGCCTTGTGTCGGGGTGCCTTGTGTCGGAGCGCCTTGTGTCGGGGCGGGGAGGGGGTCCTGCGTCAGGAGCAGGGCGAGCGCGAGCGGCAGCAGCTGGGGCATGGTGGGTGGGGAGAGCGTAGCAATCGCTGTGCGCGCTGCGCGCCGCGATGCTGCTCGGACGGCGTCTACGTGCGAAGATCCCGCCGCGGTGGAACGAAATCAGGAATTGCGCGTGCTGCTCGGCGTGACGGCCAGCGGCAAGACTGCGTTGGCGCTGAAGCTCGCGGAGCGGGCCGGGGCCGAGGTCGTGTCGATGGACTCGATGCTCGTCTACCGCGGCATGGACATCGGCACCGCCAAGCCGAGCGCGTCCGAGCGCTCGTGCGTGCGTCACCACGGGCTCGACCTTGCGGCGCCGAGCGAAGTGTTCACCGTGCAGCACTGGCTCGCAGCGACGGAGGCGGCGCTCGCGGACATCGCCGCGCGCGGTTCTCGCGCGCTGCTCGTCGGCGGCACCGCGTTCTACTACAAGGCGCTGGTGCACGGCTTGTTCGAGGGACCCGACGTCGATCCCGCCCTGCGCGCGAGCCTCGAGCGCCGCTACGACGTCGAAGGCGCGGCGGCGCTGCATGCGGAACTGAGGCGCGTGGACTTCGCGGCGGCCGCGCGCATTCACGCCAACGATCGCAAGCGCGTCGTGCGCGCGCTCGAGGTGTGGCACCAGAGCGCTCGGCCCTTGAGCGCTTGGCAGCGCGAGTGGGGCTGGGATGGCTCGGGCGCGAGCGAGCGTCCGCGGCGCGTGGTCGAGCTCGCGAGCGAGTCGGCGCGGCTCGAGCGCCGCATCGTCGAGCGCACCGGCGCGATGCTCGATGCGGGCTGGGCGGACGAGGCCGCGGCCGTGCGCGCGAGCGGTGGTTTCAGCCGAACGGCCTCGCAGGCGCTCGGCTATGGCGTCGCGCTCGAGCTGCACGACGGACTGCTCACGCGCCCGCAGGCCGCGGAGAAAATCGCGCTCGCCACGCGCCAGTTCGCGCGCCGCCAGCGCACGTGGTTTCGCAAGTTCCGTGAGGCGCGCCGCGTCGCGACCCCCGAAACGCCGCAGGACCTCGTCGAGCGCGTCGACGAAGTCCTGCGTTGGTTCGAGTGGGCCTAGTTGGGCCCGTGGCGCTGGCGCGGATCGCGCGCGCAGAGAAGGCCGTCGGAGCGAAGGCCGCCGGAGCGAAGGCCGTCGGAGCGAAGGCCGCCGGAGCGGATCACTCGCCGATCTTGAACTCGAGCTTCGGCGGCTCGGGACGGTAGGCCTTGAGCGGCTCCTGCGGCAAGAGCGGGTTGCCCTCGTTGGCGTGGACCAGGTGACGGCGCAGGGTGGAGGTCACGCTGTCCATGTCCGCGCAGACCTTCTGCAGGTACGGACCGTCTTGGCTCTGCCGGTAGCCGGCGGCGTGGTAGCTGATGCGCGCCGGCACGCTGTTGAGGTGCCAGTGGTTGTTCTCGTACGCGGGAGCGGAGCAGCTGGCACCGAAGAGGCCGAGGAGCGCGAGGGCGCCGAGGGACAGACGCTTCATGGGGCGGTGGGGTGGGGGTGTGGAGGTCGCTGGGGAGGCGCCGACCGGAGGGATGCGCGCGGTCCGTGGGACCGCCTAGGGTGGAGCAGTATGGACAGGGCCGCTCGCGCCCGTCAAGTTGGGATCCCCGAGACGTACCCGAGACGAACCCGAGACCTTCCCGAGGCGTACTCGAGGCGTACTCGAGGCGCACCCGGGACAACCTGCGGGACGCTTTGGGGCCCCCAAGTCGCGGGGCTTGCGTGAGGGGCTCGCGCGGGTGTCGCGCGGGCCCGAGCTACATTCCAGAACTTCAAGATGCAGTACCAAGCCGTGCGCGGCATGCGCGACGTCCTCCCGGCCGAGATCCCGCTTTGGGAGCGGCTGGAGCACGAGGCCCGGCGCCTCGCTCGCGCCCATGGTTTCCGGGAGATCCGGCCGCCCTTGGTGGAGGAGACGGCTCTCTTTATCCGCTCCGTGGGCGAGGTTACCGACATCGTCGAGAAGGAGATGTTCTCGCTGCACAAGGGGGACGCGCACCTCACGCTGCGCCCCGAGGCCACGGCGGGCATCGCTCGGGCCTACCTCGAAGCGGGCTTCGACAAGAACGCGCCCTTGCAGCGGCTCTTCACGATCGGGCCGATGTTCCGCGGCGAGCGCCCGACCAAGGGCCGCGAGCGCCAGTTCACGCAGTTCGACGTCGAATGCTTGGGCAGTCTCGACCCGCGCCTCGACGCGGAGTGCATCCACATGGCCGCGAGCTTCTTCGAGTCGCTCGGCATCGAGGGCATCGAGGTGCGCGTGAACTCGATGGGCGACGGCGAGGACCGCGAGCGCTTCCGCGAGGCGGTCAAGACCTTCGTGGCGAGAGAGCTCGGCGAGCGCTGCGAGCTGTGCCGCTCGCGCTTCGAGCGCAACGTGCTGCGCGTGCTCGACTGCAAGACCCCCGCTTGCGTGGAGCTCAACGAGCAGGCGCCCGTGCTGGTCGATTTTCTCACCGCTGCCAACCGCGCGCACTTCGACGCCGTGCGCTCGAGCCTCGTCGCTCTCGGTCGCAAGTCCGAAGTCGACACCGGCATCGTGCGCGGCCTCGACTACTACACACGCACGATCTTCGAATTGCACTACCCGCGCTTCGGCGCGCGCAGCGCGATGTGCGGCGGCGGTCGCTACGACCACCTCCTGCGCGACCTCGGCGGCAGCGACCTGCCCGCGATCGGCTTCGCCATCGGCTTCACCGGCACGCTGATCCTGATGCAGGAGCTCGGCCTCGCGAAGGCCGTCGCTCCAGCGCCGATCGACGTGTACGTGGTCGCCGCGGGCGCGGGGCTCGAGGCGCCCGTGCTCGCGCTCTCACAGTCGCTGCGCTCGGGCGGGCTCTCGGCGATCTACGACGTCGAGTCGCGCAGCGTGAAGTCGCAGTTCAAGGCGGCGAATTCCGGCGGGCATCCGCTCGTCGTCGTGCTCGGCGACGCCGAGCACGCGGCGGGCACCGCGCAGCTCAAGGACATGCGCAACGGCACGCAGGAACTCGTGCCGCAGGCCCAACTCGCGGCGCGCGCGCGCGCGCTGCTCGGGCGCTAGGCGCGTGGTCGAGTCCCGCCGAGAGGCCCGCTCGCTCGCGCGCGTCGGCGTCTACGGCGGCTCGTTCGACCCCGTCCACAACGGGCATCTGCACGTCGCGCGCGTCGCGCGCGAGCGGTTCGGGCTCGACGCCATCGTGTGGATTCCGGCCGCGCGCCCGCCGCACAAGCTGCGCGAGCGCCTCGCGAGCGAGGCGGATCGGCTCGCCATGCTCGAGCTCGCGCTCGCGGAGGACGAGCGCGCGTGGATCTCGCCGCTCGAGTTCGAGCGCAGCGGCCCCTCGTACACCTTCGACACGCTGCGCGAGTTGCCCGAGCGCGTCGGACTGCGCGCCGACTGCGAGCTGTTCTTGGTGCTCGGCTGGGACAACCTGCGCGGGCTCGAACGCTGGCATCGCGTCGACGAGGTGCTGTCCCTCGCTCAACCGATCGTGGTGTGGCGCGAGGGCGGCGACGGTGAGGTGCTGGCGCACCTGCGCGCGACGCTCTCGACGCAGGCCTGCGCACGGCTCGAGCGCGGACTCGTGCGCGCGCCCGCTTCGCCCGAGTCCTCGACGCAGGTGCGCGCGCGGCTCGAGCGCGGCGAGTGGCCGGTCGAGGCCGTTCCGGCCGCGGTGCTGGACTACATCCGCTCCCGGGGCGTCTATGGCGGCGGAGGCGAGCCGCGATGATCGACGCGACCGAGATCGTTCCGACGCTGATGGCGCTGGGCGCGAGCTGGCTCGCGGCGTTGGCGTTCATTCCGTGGGCGCGCCGCGCGGGCTGGGTCGACGGCGGTGCGAGCGAGCGCAAGCGCGCCACGGCGCCGCTGCCCTTGTGCGGAGGCGCGATCGTGCTCGCCGGAGTGCTCGCGGGCTGGGTGGCGCTGGAGTATTTCGGACGAGCGCAGGCGCGCTTCGTGCCCGGTCGCGAGTTGCGCGAGCTCGTGTCCGCCGCGCTCGGGCGCGAGGTCACGCTGTGGCCGCTCGGAGCGCTGCTGCTCGCGTTCGCGGTCGGCACGCTCGACGACTTGCTCGAGGACGGGCTGCGTCCGGCGCACAAGCTCGCGGGGCAGGCCGCGGTCGGCGCGGTGCTCGCGCTCCCCCTGGTGATGGCCGCGCCGCATGACCCGCGCGCTTGGATGGTGCTCGCGCTCGCCATGTTCGCCTCGTGCGCCGTGCTCAACTGGATCAACACGTTCGACAACGCCGACGGCGCGGCGAGCGGCTTGGGCTGCGCGGCCTTGCTCGGCTCCGCGCCGTTCTTCGCCGCGGCGCTCGCGGCGTTCCTGCCGTTCAACCTCGCGCGCCGCGGTCGCGCGCCGCGCGCGATCCTCGGAGACGCCGGCAGCCACGTGCTCGGACTCATGTTCCTGCTCGTGCCCGCCGCGTGGCCCGCCCTCGCGCTGCCCGCGCTCGACCTCGGTCGATTGGTGCTCGTCCGAGCACGTCTGGGCCTCGCGCCCTGGCGGGGCGATCGCCGCCATCTGGCCCATCGCCTGCAGGCGCGCGGTCTCGCGCCCGCGACCGTCGCGCTCGCGCTCCTCGCGATTTCGCTGCCCGCGATCCTGTGGAGCTGGCTCGGCGCGCCGCTGGTCGTGCTCGCGTTCGTCCTCGCGTTGCGCGGCGCGCCCGCGCCCGCAGAGTGGGTCCGTCCCTGCGTGGCGCTCGAGCTCGAACCGGCCGCGGCCGACGAGCGCCGTTAGGCGGCCACGGTGTGCGCTTGTGCCGGCGAGGTCCTGCGCGTCGCGGCGCACACGCTCCTGTGGGGGATCCGCGGTCTGTTCTGCCTGCTGCTGCCGGCGGCCATCGTGCCGACGGAGTGGTTCCTGCTCGACCTCGGCAACGTGGCCTACAACTCTATGTCCGGCTCGATGTGGCTGCTCGCGGTGTATGCGCTCCTTGCGATCGGCTTCGTCGGCGGACTCGGCGCGCTCGTGGGGCAGGTGCTGCGCGCGCTGTGGACGCGCCGAGTTGCGCCGCTGCGCGGCGTGGTCTGGAGTCTGCTCGCGCTCGTTCCCGCAGCCCTGCTCGTCGCCTGCAAGTTCCTCGACGTCGACGAGCGGGGTTTCTTGTCGCGGCACGAAGCGACTCTGCGCGACTTCGCGGAGCACCCGAGGGACAACGCCCTCGGCTACAGGGTGTTCTGGCAAGACGAGGATCTCGTCGTCGTCGAGGTCCACTGCGTCTGGCAACTGCGGCAAGTCACGGGCTTCGCCTACTGCCGCTCGGCCGCGGACGCCGTCGCGAGGGCCGACGGCGCCACGGGCACCGCAGCGGCCGAGTCCGCCGCTGCGCTCGAGCGGCTGGCGGCTGCGTGGCCGAACCACTCGTGCACCGGCTCTCACCTGCGCGGACCTTGGAGCACGGTGACGGTTCTCTAGGGCTTGTCTTTAGGGCCTGTCTCTGGGGCTTGTCACTAGGGCTTGCCGCCGCGGGGGGGTGCTCCCGATAATCCCCGCCCCCTGTTGGAGCGGGCGCGAGCGCCTGGGCCGACCCTTGGGAATCGGCGACCCGTGACGTACCCGCTGACCGCACTCATTTCGGATCTGCACAGCAACCTGCCGGCGCTCACGCTCGCGATGCGGGATGCGCGCGAGCGGGGGGCGGCGCGCTTTGTGTGTCTGGGCGACGTGATCGGCTACGGCGCGCGGCCGACCGAGTGCCTCGAGCTCGTGATCGAGGCCTGCGCGCCGCGCGAGGGTGCGCCGCGCGGGCTGTGCCTGCAGGGCAATCACGAGGCGGCCGTGCTCTCCTCGGGGGAGGATTTCAATCCCAACGCGCGGCGCGCGATCGACTGGACGCGCGACCAAATCAACGCCGGGGGAACGAGCGGCGAGCGGGCGTTGGAGTACTGGGACTTCCTCGCGGCGCTCGAGCCGCTCGTCCTGGAGGACGGCGCCATGTATGCCCACGGCAGCCCGCGCGATCCGGTGCGCGAGTACCTGCTTCCTCGCGACGTGCGCGACGGGGCCAAGATGCAGGCCAATTTCGATCGCATGCGCGCGCTCGATCCCGCTGGCCGCTGTGGCGTGTGCTTCGTCGGCCACAGCCACGTGCCGGGCGTGTTCTACGAGGACGGACGCTACTACCGTCCGCGCGGGACGGAAGGTCCCTACGAGCTCGGCAACCTCGCGCGCTGCCGCGCGATCGTCAACGTCGGATCGGTCGGTCAGCCGCGCGACGGCGACCGGCGGCTCTCCTACGCGCTGTTCGACGGCCACAGCCTGAACTTCGTGCGGCTGGAGTACGACGTCGCCATGGCGCAGGAACACATCCGCGCCGTACCCGAGCTGCCCGTGCACCTCGCCGATCGCCTCGCGCTGGGCCAGTAGCGCGCCATTCTTCGACCTGCCCCCCTCCTCTCGGACTCCCCGCCCATCACCTTGGAAAAGCGCCTGCTCACCGCCCTCGTGCTCTCGACCGTCGTGCTGGTCGCGTGGCAGTTCTTCGCCCCCAAGCCGCCGGAACCGCAGCGCCCGCCGCTGGCAATCGAGGCGCCCGTCGAGGCGGGGCTCCATGTCGAGACCAAGGCGCCCAAGCCGCTCGACGATCGTCCGCTGCTCGGACCGGTGGTGGGCGAGGAGAGCGAGCGCGCCCTCACGTTCGTGTTCGGCACGCCCGGCACCCAAGGCAGCTACCGCGCGACGTTCTCGAATCGCGGCGCGCGGCTCACGGAGCTCAAGCTCGCGAACTTCTACGATCAGATCGGGCTCGACGACGCCGCGCGCGCCGATGCAGCCCACTGGGTGACGCTGCTCGACTCCAAGGCCTGCGGTGGCAGCTCCACGGGCTCGCTCGCGTGGAAGAGCGAACCGTCGAGCCTCGATCTCGAGCGCGAGCCGCTCGATCAGGCGCTGTGGCGCATGCGCGAAATCGAGCACGGAGTCGAGTTCGACCTGGCGCAGGGCAGCGGCGTGCGCTGGATCAAGCGCGTGCGCTTCAACCCCGGCACCTACCGGATCGATCTGGAGCTCGCGATCGAGAACCAGACGCTCGAAGGTGCGCGACGGCTCGGCTACGCGTTCACGCCGGCGGAAATCCTGCCGCAGGACTCGGCGGACAGGTTCTACGTCGACCCGCAGGCGATCGCCGCGGGTCGCACCAGCGAGGATCTCCCGCGGCGCGCGATGCTGCCGGTCGCGAAGAGCGTGCCGCGCGACGATTCCGGGCGCGAGCGCTCCAACACGTTCGAAGTGCCGTTCGACGAGCTCTCCTTCGCCGGCGTGCACAATCACTACTTCGCCGTGCTGGTGCGCGGCGCGAACGACCTGACGCGCGCGTCGATGACGAGCGCGCGCTGGCGGCGCCTGTACGACGACGCCGCGGGCCGCGCGAATCCGCAGAAGGCGGCCGAGCAGTGGAAGTTCGTCGTCACCGACGTGGTGGTCGAGCTCGACCTGCCGAACAAGGGCGAGACCCGCAGCTATCCCTACGTGCTCTACGCGGGCCCGAAGGACACGCCGGTGATGTACGCCGAGCACGGCGACTTCGAGGCGCTCGTCGACGGAGACATCGGCAGCTTCTGCGGTCTGTTCTCGCTGGCCGGGCTGGGCGCCGTGCTGGTCGCCACCCTGCGTTTCTTCCACGCCATCGTGGGCAACTGGGGCTGGGCGATCATCTTCCTGACGCTGGTCGTGCGCCTGATGCTCTATCCGATCAACCGCCGCTCGCAGACGGCGATGGCGCGCTTCCAGAAGAAGATGAAGCGCTTCCAGCCGGAGCTCGACGCGATCAAGAGCCGCCACGAGGATGATCCGGCGAAGTCGCGCAAGTTGCAGCAGGAGCTGTTCGCGCGCGAAGGGCTGACGCCACCGCTCGGTGGCTGTCTGCCGATGTTCATCCAGATGCCCGTGTTCTTCGGACTCTACGCCTGTCTGCGCACGGCGTTCGAGCTGCGCCACGCGCCCTTCGCGCTGTGGATCGAGGACCTCTCCAAGCCCGATGCGATGTTGACGCTCAACCTCGACACGCACCTGCCGTTCATCGGCGTGATCGAGACGTTCAACCTGCTGCCGATCCTGATGATCGTGCTGTGGGTGTGGCAACAGAAGCTGATGCCGGTCCCGACCGACGAGCAGGCCGCGAAGATGCAGCGCATGATGATGTGGATGCCCGCGATCATGGGCATCTTCCTCTACAACTACGCCTCCGGCCTCTCGCTCTACATGATCGTGCAGTCGGGTCTGGGCATCCTCGAGATGACGGTCGTGAAGAAGATCTGGCCGATCGACGACTCGCTCCCGCCTCCGGGGCAGGAGAAGAAGTCGTGGATGCAGAAGATGATGGCGCGAGCCGAGGAAGCGCAGCGCTCGGCCGAGGCCTCGCGCGGCAAGGGCGGCAAGCGCAAGTAGCCCCATGACGCGCCGGAGCACCATCGCGGCGATCGCCTCGCCGCCGGGGCCCGGCGCGCGCGGGGTGATCCGCGTCTCGGGGCCGCGCGCGTTCGAGCTCGTGCGCGCGTGCGCGAGCTTCGACGAGAAGGGCGCGCTCGCGTCGCGCGGCGCGTGGCGCGGGCGGCTGCACGACGGCGAGGGCACGCAGCCGCTGCTCGCGCTCGCGATGCCCGGACCGCGCTCGTTCACGCGCGAGGACGTGTGCGAGCTGCATCTGAGCGGCTCGCCGCCGCTGCTCGCGGCCGCGCTCGCGCGCCTCGTCGCACTCGGCGCGGAGCTCGCGGCTCCCGGCGAGTTCACGCGGCGCGCGTTCGAGAGCGGACGCATCGATCTCTCGCAGGCCGAGGGCGTGCTCGAGCTCGTGGCGGCGCAGGACGAGGCCGAGCGGCGGGCGGCCACCGAGCTGCTCTTCGGCGGGCTCTCGCGGCGGCTCGCCTCGCTGCGCGCGCGCCTGCTCGAGCTGCGCGTCTTGTGCGAGGCGAGCCTCGATTTCGACGAGGCGGACACCGGGAACGTGCCGCGCGAGGAACTGCGCGAAGCTGCTCGGGCCGTGGAGCAGGAGCTCGACGTGGCGCTCGGCTGGGAGCGCGAGCGCACGCGGCGCACACAGCGGCCGCGGGTCGTGCTCGTCGGGCGGCCGAACGCTGGCAAGAGTGCGCTGTTCAATGCCCTCGTCGGGGGTGCGGCGCTGGTGAGCGAGCGCGCGGGCACGACGCGCGACGCGTTGCGCGGCGTGTGGCGACTTGCGCGGCAGGAGTGCGAGCTGGTGGACACGGCGGGGGAGAGCGCGGAGTTCCTCGCGCTCGAGCCGGATCACCCCGATCGGGTCGCGCAGCGCGTGGGGGAGAACGAGCGGCTCGCGGCGGACCTGCGGCTGCGTGTGTACGACGCGCGCGAGGCTGCGCCGAGCGAGAGCGCGGACGAGTTGCTCGTGCGCGCGAAGTGCGACCGCGCGCTCGGGCCGGGGCCGGGGATCCAGACCAGCGCGCTCGACGGTCGCGGGCTCGTGGAGCTCGCGGCCGCGGTCGAGCGGGCGCTCGCGAGTCGGCCCACGGCCGCGGGCAGCGGCCGCGAGCTCTCGCAGCGGCACGTGGAGGCCCTGCGGCGCTCGCGCGAGCGCGTGGCGGAGGGCCGCGCGCTGCTCGAGGCCGGGGGGCCGCTCGACCTCGTGGCGCAGTCCCTGCGCGCGGCCCTCGACGCGCTCGACGCGATCGCGGGCCACACCAGCCCCGAGGACGTGCTCGACGCCCTGTTTGCGCGTTTCTGCCTCGGCAAGTGACTTCGGGAGGGGGGCGCAGCCGGTCGGATGGGCCTCCCCGTCCAGACACAAGATGTTGTAGGATCTGCCTCCCCCGGCCCCGCCGGACCGCCCCATGAAGTGCCCGCGCTGCAAGCAGGACAACGACCGAGTCGTCGACTCGCGCGCCGCCCTCGAGGGGGCCTCGATTCGCCGTCGCCGGGAGTGCCTCGAATGCTACCTGCGCTACACCACCTACGAGCGCGTCGAGGAGACGCCGCTGCGGGTCATCAAGAAGAACGGCGAGCGCGTGCGGTTCGAGCGGGAACGCGTGCTGCAGGGGATGATGCGCGCCTGCGAGAAGCTCCCGGTCACGACCGAGGAGCTCGAGCGGGCCGCCGCGCGCATCGAGGCGCGCTGTCAGGAAGAGTACGACCGCGAGCTCCCGAGCTCGGTGATCGGCAACCTCGTGATGGCGGAGCTCAAGGGGCTCAATCAGGTCGCCTACGTGCGCTTCGCGAGCGTGTACCGCGAGTTCAAGGACGTGGCCCAGTTCCTCGACGAGCTCAATCCGATTCTCGAGCAGCGCGGCACGGAGGGTGCGTAGGGTGCCGACGCGCGTGCGCAAGCGCGACGGACGGGAGGTGCCGTTCGACGCGCGCAAGATCGACGCCGCCGTTTCCAAGGCCCTCGAGGCCGTGGGGGAGGTCGATCCGGGCTTCGCGGGCGAGATTGCCGGAGTGGTCACGCTCACGCTCGAGGGGCGCTATGGCGTGCAGTCTCCGCCGGGTGCCGCGCTGCCTGGCATCGAGGAAATTCAGGACTTGGTCGAGCAGGCCTTGATCGAGCTCGGCCGAGCCAACGTCGCCAAGGCCTACATTCTCTACCGCGATCGGCGCGCGCGCGCGCGCGAGGCGCTCTCGGTGCACGACGGCGACGCAGCGCTCAAGCAGCGCGTCGAAGTGCAGGCCAAGGATCGCACGCAGGCTTGGAGCAAGGTGCGCATCGTGGCGGCGCTGATCAACGAGGCCCAGTTGCCGCGCGAGCTCGCGGAAAAGGTCGCCACGCGCGTCGAGGAGCGCGTGTTCGCGGCACGCTGGAGGCAGGTGTCGACCGCCCTCGTGCGCGAGCTCGTCGACAACGAGTTGCTCGACCTCGGCCTGTCCGCGGCGCTGCGGCGGCAAGTCTCCTACGGCCTGCCGAGCTTCGATCTGCGCAACGCGCTCGCCCATGAAGACGCGCCGCTCGATCCCGCGCGCGCGCCGCAGGGCGAGGAACTCGCCGAGCGCGGCCTTCACCAGCGCATCGCGGGCGACGTGCTGCGGCGCTTCTCGCTGCACGAGGTTCTGAGCGACGAGAGCGCGCGCGCGCACCTCGCCGGAGACTTGCATGTGCTCGACCTCGGCCGCCCGCAGCAGGCCCTGTGGTGCGCGGTTCCCGCGGCGCTGCTGCAGGCCGGTGGCGCGCAAGCGGACGCTGCCTACGACGTGCTCGACGAGCTGGCGCTGGTGGCGCGCGATGTCGCGCACGGCGTGGTGCTCGAGGACGCCTCCGCGCTGCTCGCGCCGCTGTGCGCGAGCTCGCGCGGTTCCGCTCTGGAGGCCTGGCTGCGCGCGCTGTGCGCGTGCGCGAGCGCGGCCTCTCGCTCGCTCGACTTGCAGGTCGGCGGCGGCGGCGCGCGCTCGCAGACCGCGACCGATCGGCTGATCGAGGCGCTCGCCGCGCTGCCGCACGTGGGCCTCGCGCCGCGGCTGTTCATCGATCACTCCGATCTCGTGCGGCGGCTCGAAGATCGCGGCGGAGATCCGGCCTATCTCGCGGCCGTGGAGTCGCTCTTGCTCGCGGGTCGACTGGTGCCGACGTGGGGCAGCGAGTCGGTGACGTGCGTGGGGCCGGGCCTGCATCGCCACGCGCACGAGCGCGCGACGCTCACCTGTGGCGGCGCGGTCGCGATCAACTTGCCGCGCATCGCGCTGCGCGCGGGGCCGTGGCGCGAGGATCGCGCGCTCGAGCTGCTCTCGGGCGCGGTCGGTGCGGCCGTCGAGGCGCTCGCGGACCTCGCGGCGTTCCAGCGCCGAACGCGCGGCTCGCGGCCCGGCGACTTGCGCGGGCGACTCGCCTATGCGGTGACGCCGGTGGGTCTGCGCGAAGCGCTCGCGACGCTCGGCGACGGAGACGTCCGTCCCGATCAGGGCGCGCGGCTCGTCGGTCTGCTCGCCGAGGCGTTGCAGCGCGCGGGCGACGCCAAGCGCATCGCCGTCGTGCTCACGCCGTACTTCGGAGAGCTCGCTCGCGCGCGCTTCGCGGAGCTCGACGCGGCCCTGCCGCAACACGCCCAGCGCCTGCTGTTCGGCGACGCCGCGGTGGCCGCGTCCCGCGCGCCGTACGCCTGTGGCTACCGGCTCTCGCCCGTGCACGGGCGCACGCCGTGGTCCGCGGAAGCCGTGCTGCTCTCGACCGTCGAGGTCGGAGCGCTGCATCCCTTGCCCGAGGATCCCGCGCGCGGCGTACCGCTGTCGCTCGTGGAGTCGTGGCGCCGTTTCGACCGCCTGCGCGAGGAATCCCTCGCGCGCGAGGTCGTTGGGCCGTCCTCCGTGGCCGCCATCGCATCCCACTTGTTCGACCCCCAGATCCGCACCCCGGAAGCGCCCGCGCGCGAGCGCGCGAGCGGCCCCAAGCGCTGACCATGCGACTTCAACGCCTCGAACTATTCGGCTTCAAGTCCTTCGCCGATCGCACGACGCTCAACTTCAACGACACCTTCACCGGCATCGTCGGTCCCAACGGATGCGGGAAGTCGAACGTCGTCGACGCCGTGCGCTGGGTGCTCGGCGAGACGCGTCCGACGTCGATGCGCGGCGGCGAGATGACGGACGTGATCTTCAAGGGCTCGGTCTCGCGCCCGCCGATGAACGTCGCGGAAGTCACGCTCGTGCTCGACAATTCCTGCGGGACGATCGCGCAGCAGGGCTCGGAGGTGGCGATCACGCGGCGCGTGTACCGCTCGAGCGAGGGCGAGTACCTGATCAACGGCGAGCGCGCGCGCTTGAAGGACGTGCGCGACATGCTGTTCGACACCGGCCTCGGCAGCCGTGGCTACGCGGTGCTCGAGCAGGGCAAGATCGACGCGGCGCTGTCGGCCAATTCGCTCGATCGTCGCGCGATCTTCGAGGAAGCCGCCGGGATCAGCCGCTACAAGGTCAAGCGCAAGGAAACCGACGCCAAGCTCAAGCGCGTCGAGGGCGACCTCGTGCGGCTCGACGACGTGCTCAAGGAGCTCGGCAGCCGCGTGCGCTCGCTCAAGATCCAGGCGGGCAAGGCCGAGCGCTTCGTCGCCGCGCGCGAGCTGTGGAAGGGGCAGCGCTCGCGCTACCTGAAGCATCGGCTGCACGAGGGACGCAGCGCGCTCGCGGCCCTGTTCGAGCAGATCGCCTCGCTCGAAGCGCGCTACGAACAGCTCAAGGCGCTGCGCACCGACGGCGAGTCCGACGTCAGCTCTCGCGAGCGTGAGCAAGAGACGATCTCGGCCGAGATCGACCGTCTCTCGGGCGAGATTCGGCGGCTCGTCGCCGAGGACAGCGAGAGCGCCGAGCGCCAACGCCAACTCGAGTCCCGCGCGGCGGACCTTCGCCGCAGCTCCGAAGGCGAGGCGCGCCGAGCGCTCGAGCTCGGGAGCGTCGTGGAGACGCGCGGCCTCGAGATCGCGGACGTGCGCGCGCGCTCGCTGGCGATCGAAGAGCAGCTCTCGGCGTCGCGCAGCGCGGCGGACGGCGAGCAGGTCACGTTGCGCGAGACGCGCAACACGCAGCGCGAGTTGCGCGCGGCGTGCGAGCGCCAGAACCAGCTCGTGCTCTCGCACCTCAACGAGCGCACCGCGGCGCAGAACCTCGAACGCACGATCGAGCTGTCGCGTCCGAGTCTGTCGGAGCGCCTGCAGCGCGCGCAGTTGCGCATGGAGGAGTCCGGTCGCGAGGTCGAGGTCCTGCAGGGCGATCAGGCTGCCGCCGAAGGCCGCGTGATCGACGGGCAGAACGACCTCGCGGTGGCGGAGACGTCGCTGCGCGACTTGCAGGCCGGGCAGCAGGCGCTCGAGCGCGAGGAGCAAGAGCGCCGCGCCACGCGCTCGAAGCACGAGGTGGAGCGCGCGCGCCTCTCGAGCCGCATCGACACCCTCAAGGACATGGAACACGAGCGCTCGAGCCTCGAAGCGGGCGCTCGCGCGCTGCTCGAGGGCACGCGCCGCGGACAGGGCCCTTGCGAGCCGCAGCACCTCAAGGGGCTCGTCGCCGATCACCTGCGCACGTCTACGCGGCTCGCGCGTGCGCTCGACGCCGCGCTCGGGCCGGCGGCGCTCGGTCTCGTCACGGCCGATCCCGAACTCGCCGGTCGCATGCTGCGCTGGCTTTCGGAGCGCAAGTCCGGTCAGGTGCGCGTCTACGTGCAAAGCGGCATCGGCGCGCGCGAACATGGCAAGCGCGACGCCGAGCTCGCGACGTTCCCGCGCCTGCTCGATGAGGTCGAGTGCAGCGAGGGCTTCGAGCCGCTCGCCGCGCTGCTCGTCGGCGACGTGCTCGTCGTCCCAGGGCTCGAGCTCGCCCTCGCCCTCGTGCGCGAGCATCCGCAGTGGCGTTTCGTCACGAGCGAGGGTGACCTCGTCAGTGCCGCCGGCGTGTTCGGCGGTCACCGCGAGGTGACGCAGGGCGCCGTGGGGCGCCGCGCGACGGCCGCGGAATTCACGCGCGAACTCGAGACGATCGAGAAGTCGATCCGCGAGGAGGCTCTCGAGCTCGAGCGCATCGGCGGTGAGCGCCGCGTCGTGGCCGAGCGCCGTGCGCACGCGCAGTCGGAGTGCGATCGTCGCCGTCAGCAGTTGACCGATGCGCGGGCGCAGGTGCAGACCGCCAAGGCGCGCCACGCCGACCTCTGCCGCGTGGCCGGCCAGCTCGCGCGCGAGCACGAGTCGATCCTCGGTGATCAACGGCGGCTGGAGTCCGAACTCGAGGGGGCGGTGCGGCGCCACGCCACGGCGCAGGCGAACTTCGCGCGCGAGAACGAGAAGCTCGCGACGCTCGATGCCGAGCGCGTGGCGCTCGAGGCGCGGCTCGAGACGCTGCAGTCGAGCGCCAGCTCGGCGGAGAGCGTGGTCATCCGCCAGAACGCGGAGCTCGGGACGCTGCACGCGCGCGTGCGCGACCTCGACCGCGGGCTGTCGGAGGCGCGCGCGGAGCTCGAGCGTTCGTCTCGGCTCTCGCGCGAGCAGGCGGAGGCCGCCGAGGCCGCGCTGTCCGAGGCGACGCGCGTGCGCGCGCGGGGCGATCAGGTACTCGTCGAGCGCGCGGCCGCGGAGTCGCGCTTCAAGGAACTGCGCGAGGCCGAGGCCGCGGGTCGCGAGGCCGTCAGCGTGTTCCGTGCGCGCGTCGATGCCGTGACGCGCGAGCTCGAGTCGCTCGCGAGCGAGCTCGCGGAGCGGCGCATGGATGCGCAGAAGATCGAGCTCGTCGCGGCCGAGCTCGCGGTCCGCGCGCGCGAGGACCTCGGCGTCGAGGAGCTCGTCCTGCTCGATGGGTTCGAGCCCGAACAGGACCTCGGAGAGGAAGGCGCGCTCGATGCGCTCGAGCAGGAAGTCGCCGAGCTCAAGCGCGCGCTCGACGCGATCGGTCCGGTGAACACCGATGCCGTGGCCGAGCTCTCCGAGTCGCAGACGCGCTTCGATTTCCTCACCGGACAACGCAGGGACATCGAGGAGTCGCGCAAGGTGCTCGCCGAAGCGCTCGCGCACCTCAACGTCGAGAGCCAGCGGCTGTTCGAGCAGACCTTCGAAGAGGTGCGCAAGCACTTCAACGATCTGTTCCGCCAGTTGTTCCAAGGCGGCAAGGCCGACCTCGCGATCGAGCAAGGCGTCGATCCGCTCGAGGCCGGCGTCGAGATTTCCGCGCGCCCGCCGGGCCGCGAGATGCTGCCGATCCGCATGCTCTCGGGCGGCCAGCGCACGATGACGGCGCTCGCGCTGTTGTTCGCGGTGTTCCGAGCTCGTCCCAGCCCGTTCTGCGTGCTCGACGAAGTCGATGCGGCGCTCGACGAGACGAACGTCGGCCGCTTCCTCGGCATGATCTCGACCTTCCGCGCGCAGTCGCAGTTCGTCGTCGTGACCCACAACAAGGGCACCATGGGCGCCTGCGATCGCCTGTACGGCATCACGATGGAGACCAAGGGCGTCTCGTCGTGGGTGTCCGTGCAGTTTCAGGACGTCGAGCAGTTCGTGCCCGAGATCACCAGCGGGGTCGCGGTCCCGGCGCTGGAGGAGGGGCCCGAGCGCGCTCCGCGCGTCGTGGCGGTCGAGGACGAGCCGCTGAGCGAGTACGTGCTGGTTCCTTCCGTCCCAGCGTCGATCGCGGCCGAGGTCGCGCCCGAGGCGGATTCCGCGGTCGCGCCCGAGGCGGATTCCGCGGTCGAGCTCGCGGTCCTGCCGGAAGCTCTGCCGTAGCGCGGCCTCGAGAGCGCTCGCGCGCGGGCGGCTGCGCGCGGGCGGCTGCGCGCTGGCGGCTGCGCGACGCTTTGAACTCAACTCGCTGGTGCAGCCGATAAGATCCGCCGTTGGCATGGCCTCGCTGCGCCCGTTCCTGAGCCTCTCGGTGCTCGCACTCGTCGCGAGTCCACTGGTGGGGCAAGAGCAGCCTCGCTATCGCACCTGCGAAGAGCTCGATCGCTCGCTCGACGAGCTCGCCGCGCTCGAGGGGGCGCGCATGGCACGGCTTGTTCATCCCCTGCTCTCTTCGGCGGGCATGGTGGCGTTCGAGATCGCGAGCGAGGGTCCGGTGGATCGATCCGCGCGACCGACGCTGCTCGTGCTCGGCGGATTCGACGGCCTCTCGCTCTCGGGCGCCGAGGCTGCGGTGGCCTGCGCGCGCGCTCTCGCTTCGCCAGCGAGTCCACTCTCGCCCGAGGTCAGCGTGGTCGTGATTCCGTGTGCCGCGCGGGCCGCGCTCACGAGCTATCGCACGCAGCAGCGCGGCGACGGCGGCGATGACACGCCGGTGGACACCGATCGCGACGGAAATGTCGACGAGGACGGGCCCGATGACCTCGACGGCGACGGGCTGGTGCTGTCGATGCTCGTCGAGGATCCCGCCGGTGGCTGGGTGCTCTCCGATGACGATCGATTTCTGGTGCCCGCGCGCGCGCTCGACGCGCCGCGGCTCGCGTTGCGTCCCGAGGGCCGCGATGACGATGGAGATGGTCGCTACAACGAGGACGGGCCTGGCGGCGTGGCGCTCGAGCGCAACTTCCCGCTCGAGCGTCCCGTGGCGGACCCGAGCGCGGGAGCGTTGCCGCTGTCCCAGCCCGCTGCGCGCGCGCTCGCGGACTTCGTGCTCGAACGACGCGTGTTCGCGGTGCTCTCCTTGCAGGGGGCGCACGGCGCGCTCGCGAGCCCCGGCGCAACGGCGGCGATCGAGAGCTGGGCGGCGGGCGATCGAGCGCTGTACGAGCTGTGCGTGCGCGAGTTCCGCACGGCCACGGGGCGGGCGCAAGCGGGCGCGGTGTCGCGCCGTGCCGCGCGGCTCGTCGATCAGGGCGGAGTGGCGCAGGACTGGTTCGCCGTCGTCGGTGGCGCCTTGTCGCTCGAACTCGCGCCGTGGGGCCCGAACGTGGCCGTGACCGCGCGCGGACCCATGCTCGATGCGCGTTTCGAGCGCCCGGCGGATCCCGATGCGCGTCCGCCTCTCGAGCGCGACCTGCGCTGGCGGCCCTACGTCGACGACGTGACCGGCGGCGCCGCGTTCGTGCCGTGGACGCCGCACTTGATCGGCGGCGCGCGCGTTCGCATCGGCGGCTGGAAGCCGTGGACGATCGAGAATCCGCCGCCCTCGGAGCTGGCCCGCGCGCTCGCGGGCATCGAGCGCTTCGCGCTGGCGCTCGCCCAAGGCGCGCCGCGGCTCGAGTTCGACGTGCGCGCACAGCGCGACGGACGGATCGCGACCTTGCGCGCGCGCGTTCGCAACGTGGGGCGCCTGCCGACGTCGCTCGCCTCGCGCTCCGCGGTGCGTGCGCCAAGCGGCGTGACACTCGAGCTGGCGCTTGAAGAGGGGCAGGAACTGCTCGCGGGACGGGAGCTCGATGAGCTCCCCACGTTGGCGGGTGGTGAGAGTTCCGCCGAGCGCGAGTGGATCGTGCTCGCGCCCGAGGGCTCGAATCTCACGTTGCGCGCCGTGGCGCCTTGGTGCAATGCGGTGCGCGTCGAGGTGCGCCCGTGAGCGTGCTGCTCGCACTCGCCGTGGCGTGGGCGCAGGATCCGCTGCCCGCTCCCGCACCCGATCTCGCGCCGCCCGCGCCCTCGGAGGCGGAAGGCTACTGCACGCCGCGACGACTCGCCTTGGTGCTCGAGGAACTCGCCACCAAGCACCCCGATCTCCTGCGGGTCGAGTCGCTGGGCCGCAGCGCTTCGGGGCTGGAAATCCCGGTCATCACGCTCGCTCGGCTCGAGGGTGACTCGCCGCGCTCGCGGCCCGCGTTGGCGCTCGTGGCCGCGCTGGGCGACGAGGATCTGTTCGGAACCGAGCTTGCGCTCTCGCTGGTGCGGCAATGCGTGGCCGAGGCGCGTCGCGAGGGTCCGGTGCGGGAGCTCCTCGGCCGCGTGGCCGTGCACATCGTGCCCGCGCTCCATCCCGACCTGCGCTCGCAGGCGCTCGCCGCGCTCGAGTCGGGCACGTTCGCGCGCGCTCCGCGGCGCGTGGAGCTCGACAGCAACTTCCCCTCCGGCTGGGATCCGCTGGCGGAGGCCACCGCGGGGCCCTATCCGTTGTCCGAGCCGGAGTCGCGCGCGCTGGCGGAGTTTCTCGTCGCGCGAACCAATGTCTCGGCCTGCCTGCGGCTCGTTCCTCCGTCGCCGGAGCGTTTCCTCAGTGCGTCGTGGCTCGATGCGGATCTGCGCGCGCAGTCGGAGCTGTGGGATGGAATCGCGGCGCAGGACTCCGGGCACGGCGCGTACGCTCCGGGCTCGTTTCTGCGCTTCGCGTACGAGGAACGCGGCTGCTTCGTGGTCGCCATGCCGTGCGTGTTCGAGCGCGGTGGGCCGCTCGCGCTCCCGCGCATCGGAGACATTCCACGCCTCACACGCGAGGCCCTCGCGCTCGTGCTGCGCGCGGCGCGCGCGTTGCCGACCTTGAGCTTGGGTGCACCCGTGGTGGGCGTCCTCGGTCCTTCGCAGTGGAGCCTCGACATCGAAATCACGAACATCGGAGCGCTGCCGACCGCGAGCGCGCGCGTCCGCGAGCTCGAGCTGCTGACCATGCCCGAACTCGTCGTCCACGGCGCTCGAATCGTCGCCGCTGCGTCGAACGTCGAGGGAGAATCGAAGTCGATGCCCGTGCGTGGATCGAAGGTCGCGCTCGCGGAACTCGGCGGTGGCGAGCGCGTCGGCTTGCGGCTGTTCCTGTCGGCGGCACCCGGCGCGGACGTGCGCATCGAGGTGCGCTCGTCGCGCGCTGGCAGCGCCAGCGTTGCTGCGCGGCTCGAGTGAGGCAGCGCGAAGCGGTGGAATCAGCAGCGCGAAGCGCGGGAATCGACAACGCGAAGCGCGGGAATCGACAACGCGAAGCGCGGGAATC